>CAYJNX010000022.1:0-20577 GCA_964371525.1 uncultured Akkermansia sp.
GGAAACCGTCTTCTTGAAGGGGATAGCCGAGCAGCTAGCGAAGAAAGAGCGGTGATGCAAAATAAAGATAAGAATCTATATAAGCTCATAAAGAAAATTTCTTTTGACAAATCCCTTTTATGAACTGGATGCCAGTGGACTGGTATGAATACTTGTGTTTTTGCAAAGTAGCTTATGAAAACTATAATTTATTTTTTGCCGTTTTTTAATGTCACTGCTGATATGAGCAATTCTAATAATAATGAGTCCCTTCGTATAGTAGCGGATTCCTCTAGTACTACAGGCGGTGGAGATTATGAACTTCCTGATGATTTCATTGAATTGCCACCGCACCCAGAAGTCGGTATAGTGTTCCATTGCGCCATGCGTATACTAATTTACGCATGAGTCCAAGAAGTTCAATTATACCATTATCTATTGTCTTTGCTGCGTGAATCATCGTTTGAATTCGTAAAAATCTATGAAGAAGAGAATCATTTTCTGCGCAATTGTGCTCCTTGCACTTGGCTCGCTGCTTTTCTATTACATCCTTCCATTTCATAGCGGAGATGATGAATTACGCGTCTCTGATCTCGATATACCAGAGGGGGGCACTCTCACTTGGGGCGTGAATCTCTCTGATATGGACTTTACGAGTGAACTCGAAGGCGGCATGTATCTCATCAAGTCGATTTCAGGAGGACTAGAAGTCTCGCTCCGCGACGAAAAGGGTGGTGCCATGCTTCGCGTCTCCCCTCCAGATAGTCCAAGACTCGATCATACTCCTGCCTATATCATGGATATTTCTCAGAATGTAAAAGAGCTACCAGCCTTGCGTCTGCGCGAGCCTGAGGGCGATGTGCGTGTTTATCCACGCTTCCAGCTTGAAGTGAATGTCCTGATCATAGAGAAGTTTGTGCTTCCTCATAAGCTGCGCTATGTGTGGACTCTAGTCTATGATGCAGAATTAAAGCAGCTCTGTCGGTTCAGCGGAGGAAATATCATCGCAAAAGACTCGATCCAGTCTATCCCCTTTGCTCACGTGGTGGATTATTCCGTCTACGACGAAGTGTATGTGAATACGAGGACTCTGACGAGACGCGTCGATGAGGACGGTAAGCTCCAGCCTCGAGCGCAGGGAGTCCACTCTCCGCACACAAGCGTCGCGTTTCTTTATTTTGATGGAGGTTACTATTATGATAAAGGGCTCCACAGGGCTAAGCGTCGCTTTGCCGATGCTCATGCGGGGGCAAGCGCTCCAACGGAACTCCTTTATGAATTGACTAAAGAGACGGATCAGGGGCAGCTTGAAGAGGAGATCTTAGGCTGGAATAATGATTTCAAGATACGCTACGCCATACTTCATGGTACTCCTGCGCGTCTCTGGACACTCGCGTGGAAGAAGGGAACTACCGCAGCATTGCCAGATCCTATGAGTGCGGGCGTAAAAGAAGGGGAGAACATCCATTATAGCTACGACATTCCCATGCTAGGCACTAGTGAGCGTATCCCTGTGCTGGGTATTAATTTAAATGAGAGTCCAGACGATGTGAGCTTTCTGATCACTCCTGCTAGCTGGAAAGAAGTCCCTGCCTATTGGGGGTGGAAGGGGATCAAACGCGTGTACCATCGCCGCCTCACCTGCGTCTACAAAAATCAAAGCAGAGAGCCTCATCATGTTCACATCATCAACGCTTACGAAGATGAGACGGGGGCGATCTATGAGCTCACTTGGATACCTGAACCAAGCTAAAAAGAGAAATTGATAGGTGATTCCTCGAAAGGATACGCATTGACAGAGCTGGCTTGCTGTGTTAGTATGCCTGCTTAAGATGCGAGCTATGCATCCTCATATCTATGGATACTGAAGAAGAAATAAAGGGTCTCCCTAAGATTCTGCCCGCCATGCTTGGTGGGCAGTACCTGCTTAGTCGTATCGTGAAGGAATCAGAAGATGAGGTGATCTATCTCGCTCAGCAGAAGGATATACGACGCGATGTCTATGTGAAGTCGCTGTCTCCATCCGCGCTGAGTGATGATGCGAAGGTCGCGTTCTTCCTCGAATCGGCGCGTGCGAAGTCACGCCATAGTTCGAAGTTTGTCGGGCTGTCCTTAGAGTTGCTTTTCCAGAATGGGACCTGGCATCTTGTCTATGAGTGTATCAAGGGTGATCCTTTCGATTATTTGCTAGCGAGTGGGCGCTATCTCAGCCCTTTGCGTCTCTGTGAGTTTTTGCTGAATATCTGTCACATCTGCGTGTTCATGGATATCGAAGGCGTGGCTACGGAGGATTTCTCGCTGGAGCACTGCTACCTGATGGATCATGACTTCCGTATGGATAATCCTGCTAAGGCTGGGGTGCGTAAGCGCACGGCTAGCCGTGTCTATCTCCATGATGCCGTGGTGAAGCTCGCGCCTATCATTGATAAAGATCAGCCGCATAGCAGTACCCTGAATGATCTGATGATGCGCATGCGCTATATGGAGAATTGGGAAACCATCACTCCTATGCTTTTCGCTGAAGAGCTCGCGCAGCTGCAACTTCGTATCCTCTGGGAAGAGGATAGGGCGAGGTACTAGATCTAGTCAGATCTTGTTCTTCTTCTTACATTAGGCTACACTGTCCTCATAAGAATGATGCCCGCGCTCAGCCTCGGCGACGATGTCTGGTGCTAGCTGCTTTGTGGGGGTGACTCCACGCTCCTTGAGCTGTTCTAGTCGGTGGGTGATGTTCCCTCTGCCGTCGACGAGAAGCTTGTATGCCTCCGCGTATTGGTCTTTCGCTTTGTTGAGGTTGAGGTCTATTTTTTTAAAGCTATTGATGAATCTGTCAAACTTATGGTAGATCTCCGCGCATTCCTTCATGATGTGCTCGAGGTTCTTATCCTGACGCTCTCGCTGCCAGAGGTAGTAGCAGAGCTTTACCGACATGAGCAGGTTGCTTGGGCTGGCGATGAGGATATGCTGCTTCTGCGCTTCTTCTAGGAGCTCAGGGGCGGCTTGGATGGCTTCGATATGGGCACCTTCGTTCGGGATGAAGAGTAGGACATAGGGGAAGGCTCCGCTGACGTACGAGGGGTAGCTTTTCACTGCTAGCTCTTTGATGTGACTGCGCACGGATTGGAGGTGTAGTTTGCGCTGCTGTTGTCGCTCGGTTTCATCCACGCTGTTCACTAGTCGGGTGTAGGCGGTGAGTGAGACTTTCGCGTCCATGATGAGACGCTGCCCTTGTGGGTAGGTGAGGATGAGGTCGGGGCGTAGGTTCTCGCCCTTAGTGTTTTTAATATTGCACTGGGTGTCGTATTCTTCCCCCTTGCGCAGTCCTGCGTGGCTGAGTATGCTCTCGAGTATCATCTCGCCCCAGTCGCCCTGTAGCTTGGAGTTCCCGCGTAGGGCGCGCGCGAGCTCGACGGCATCTGCGCCTATCTTGTCGGCCTTGTCCATGAAGCTGCGCGTGAGTTCTTCCATGACGCTTTTGTTTCTCTCTCCCTCGACGCGGTTTTTTGTCATGCTTTCGTCTAGTTTTTCAAGGCATTTGTGCAGGGGGGCGAGTAGCAGGTCGAGTTGTTCCTTGTTCTCATCGCGCAGTTCGCTGCTCTGTAGCTGGAGTTCTTCGACGGCGAGTACCTTGAATTGCTGGCTCATCTGCTCGTGACTGCTCAGCAGCTCTTCGTAGCGCGTGTCGAGGTGCTCTTGGCGCAGCTGGCTTTCGCGAAGCAGGAGTTCGAGCTTTGTATTACGGCGCATGAAGTACACGGACGCGAGTCCCGCACCGCTGAGGAAGGCAAAGGAGAGGAGGAGGTAGTCTGGTGAAAGCATGGGGAGGATTAATTAAGCTCGGAGCTGAGCCTCGAAGCTGCGGAACTGGATGGCCTCAAAGAGCTGGTCGTCGCTGATGTGCTCACTGCCTGCCAAGTCGGCGATGCTGCGTGCGACGCGTAGGATGCGGTCGAAGGCGCGGGCGGAGAGTCCGAATTGCTCACAGGCTTGGAGGAGTAGCTGCTTCTGTGGCTCGGTGAGGGGGATGATATCGCGGAGTTGCTTGCTGCCTAGCTGGGCATTGCGCTGTATTCTCTTCTTCGGCGGCATACTGGCGTAGCGCTGTGTCTGTCTCTCGCGGGCGGCGAGGACGCGATCGCGCATGCGTGCGCTGGGCTCACCGTCGGGGCGTGAGAGCAGGTCAGCTGGCGGGACGGCTGGGACTTCGATGAGGATGTCGAAGCGGTCGAGCAGAGGCCCTGAGATTTTTTTCCTGTAGCGTGTTACATCCGCTGGGCTACAGCGGCAGCGGTGGCGCGTATCGCCGAGGTAGCCACAGGGGCAGGGGTTCATGGCGGCTAGAAGCATGAAGGAGCAGGGGAAGTCCATCGTGCCCGAGGCGCGCGAGATCGTGATCCAGCCGTTTTCTAAAGGCTGACGCAGGGTCTCCAGCACGCGTCGTCCGAACTCGGGGAGCTCGTCGAGGAAGAGGACTCCGTGGTGTGCCAGTGAGATTTCGCCCGGTGTGATCTGATTCCCACCTCCCATGAGCCCTACATCGGAGATCGTATGGTGAGGCGAGCGGAAGGGACGCTGGAGGAGGAGCTTTTCCCCCGAGAGGAGACCGCAGACGGAGTGAATCTTGCTCGCTTCGAGGCGTTCTTCTTCTGAAAGAGGGGGGAGGATGCTGGGGAGTCGCGAGGCTAGCATGCTCTTCCCGCTTCCAGGGCTGCCGCAGAAGAGGATATTATGCCCACCGGCGGCGGCTATTTCTAAGGCGCGGCGCGCGTAGTGCTGCCCCTTCACATCGGCGAAGTCGTGACCACCTGTCACGTCTGTCACGGCTGCTGGTGCAGCGTAGGGGAGGAGTTTTTCCCTGTGTAGTAGGGTGTCCCATGCCTCGGAAAGATCGCGCACGGGGTAGATCGTGATGCCTGAGACCATGGCGGCTTCGCGGGCATTCTCGGGAGAGACCATGAGGTAGGGGCGACCGTTGTCACGCGCGGCGATGGCGAGTGCGAGTATGCCCCTGATCCCACGTATCGTGCCATCGAGAGCGAGTTCGCCGACGATGCACCACTTGTCGAGGTGGTCGGGGATCTTGCGCTGGAAGGGGCGGGGGATGTCTTCTTGATTCTGCAGCACTGCCATTTCTATAGCGAGGGCGATGGGGAGGTCGAAGCCTGGTCCCTGCTTGCGCACGTCCGCTGGGGCGAGGTTCACTGTAACCACCATGCTGCTGGGGCGCAGGAATTGGCTATTCGCGATGGCAGAGCTGACGCGCTGTATGCTCTCCTTCACGGCAGCATCAGGGAGTCCTACGATGGAGATGCGTCCTGTGTCTTGGACTTGGAAGGCATCGACTTCGACATCGACTTCATAACCGTCGATGCCATGGACAGCCGCAGAATGGAGGCGTGTGATCATGGGGGGAGAGTGTAGGGGGAGGGGATACAAAGGACGCTTAGCTCCTTATTTCCTGTAATGATGCTGGGATAATAATTCAGCGATTCTAAAAATGCAAGCGAAATCTGCTCTTGCAAGATGGGGTAACTTATGCTAGTATCCTGCGCGCTAGCACGCGTCTCATTTTCTTAGCCGCGTCGATAGACAAAGTACATCTCAAGACCATTCAGCCATGACCACACATCAGCTCACGCCCGACTTCATTCGCGCCACCCTCACCACAGTGAAATACCCTGGCTTCAGCCGCGATATTGTTTCATTCGGACTCGTGAAAGATATCAGCATCTCCGATGCAGGACATGTCACCATCGAGCTTCAGATCGAGAGTAAGAATGCCGATGTGCCTCGCTATATTTATGAAGGTGTCATGGGCGTCGTGAAGGAAATCCCCGGTGTGAAGAGCATCGATGTGAACATCGACCACCACGCACCGCAGGCGCAGCAGGCGACGAATGACGATCCTGCGGCTTGGAAGTCCAGCATCCCTGGTGTGAAGCATGTGATCGCTGTGGCTAGTGGCAAGGGCGGTGTCGGTAAGAGCACCGTCTCGGCGAACCTCGCTGTCTCTCTTTCTAAGCTCGGCTACCGCACAGGTCTGCTCGATCTCGATATCTATGGACCTTCCATGGCTCTGATGTTTAACACGAAGGAACGCCCCGGTTGCAATGAAAAGGAAGAGTTCCTCCCCGTAGAAGCCCATGGCGTGAAGCTGCTCTCCATGGGGCTGCTCATCGAAGAAGATTCCCCTGTAGCCGTCCGTGGTCCTCTTGCCACGCGCTACGTCCAGCAGTTCCTGCGTAACACAGACTGGGGGCAGCTTGACTACCTCATTCTCGACCTGCCACCGGGTACAGGTGACATCCAGCTGACCATTGTACAGACTGCAGAATTAGCAGGTGCTGTCATCGTCACGACCCCACAAGAAGTCGCCCTGATAGATGCTCGCAAGGCTGTCGGTCTCTTTAATCGCGTCGAAACTCCTATCCTCGGTCTCATCGAGAACATGAGCTACTTCGTCTGCCCGAGTGATGATAAGGTGTATCACATCTTCGGTCAGGGTGGAGGTGAGAAGGAAGCCGCGAGTCTCGGCGTACCTCTCTTAGGTAAGATTCCTC
The DNA here is from genome assembly GCA_964371525.1 of uncultured Akkermansia sp. GTDB lineage: Bacteria > Verrucomicrobiota > Verrucomicrobiia > Verrucomicrobiales > Akkermansiaceae > Akkermansia. The sequence continues at coordinate 6,540 of CAYJNX010000022.1, forward strand.
TCGATATCAGCACTCGTGAAGGCGGCGACCAAGGAGCACCCGTCGCGATTAATCCTGCTGACGAGCACTACATCGCTGCGGCCTTTCGCTCGGTAGCGCAAGCTCTCGTAGCCCAGCTAGAGCAATAGTTTTCTAGCTAGGGGTTCAGCGCGCACTCCCTCATCATCTCATGGATATTATTCTGCAAGCCCTCATGGCGGCACTGCCCGTCTACCTCTTTTTCGGTCTTGGTTTTTGGCTACGTCAGCGGGGCACTATCCGTATAGAGGAAGAGGGGGTGCTGACACGCCTTGCTCTTGATGTGGGTTATCCCTGCCTGATTTTTTATAATATAATTCATTACGTAGGGATACAGGGTGATGCGCGTATTGCCGCTCCTAGTTTTGTGATGCAAGCCATCGCGAGCGGTTTCTTGGAGATGCTCTTAGGAGTCATCGTTGCTTACCTTATCGCACGTGTGTTACGCCTAAAGATAGGCAGTGGCTTGCGTTCCTTTGCTGTGACGGCAGGGGTGCAGAATTATGTCTTCTTCGTCGTACCCGTCGTTATGATGTTGTCGCGCGGTGCAGATGATCCATCGCTGGGGGTGCTCTTCATTCACAATGTGGGCAGCGAACTCTTCGTCTGGACGCTGGCCATCTTCCTCATTAATGGGAAGCGCGAGAGTCTGCGCTTCACTGCTCTGATGCGAGGTCCACTAATCGCGGTCGTCTTCTCCCTCGTCGTTGTGTGGACAGGCTTAGTTCCCTACATTGCGCATCCTCCGATCATGAGGTTTACTCAGATGGTAGGATCGCTAGCGACTCCATTGACCCTCGCCCTCTGCGGCTGCTTCATCTTCGAATTAACGAAACGAGCTGAGTGGAATTACTCCCTCATGGGGGCTGGCGTGATCGCACGCCTTATCGTCATCCCCATCCTGCTACTGCTTGTGACATGGGCACTGCCATTTGATCCGCTTATCAAGCGCATCATGGTCATCCAAGCCTCCATTCCCAGTGCTGTGGTCACCGTGATGCTCGCCCGCCGCTTCGGAGGCATTCCTGAAGTGGGAACTCAGATCGTGCTCGCGACGACTATCTGTAGCATGCTGACATTCCCTCTGTGGATCATCCTCGGTGATCTTTACATCGTGCCCATTTTTCCCTGATTTTCTCGCTGTTTTGCGCCTAACGATATTTGAAACTTGACCTCGGGTCTTCTCTCGTCTAATATGCTCCCTGTGAATATGCTCTCTACACGTCTGGGCTTAGCCCTTATCTCAATCGCAGCGTTGGTTTCCTGCGAACCTGAAGTTCAAAGCCATGAAGCTCTGCAAGTACTGATTGATCAGAATAACAAACTGCGCGATAGCATCACGAACATGGAACTCACTGTCTCCCGTAGTGGAGAGATCGATCCTACACTCGAAGCGCGTATCCAAGAAACAGAGCATGCCCTCACGCAGAAGCTGCGCGAGCTCACCGCGCTGCAAACAAAGAATAACCAAGATCACATCCGTCTACTCGACCTAGAGCAGCGCATGGGTATCTTTGAAACCGAGTTCCGCGCCATCCAGCAAGAAGCGTCCTCGGTGAATACGTCTCGCTAATCACTAGATCACCATCTCCACTCCCATTTTTTATGCAGCTCACATCCCCTTCTAGTAAAGCAAACGACACCGAGCAACAGGAAGCTTCTCCTCTTCAAGCGAGTCAAGATCCCGTAGAAACGCCAAGCATCGCAGCATCGGCGTCTATGTCGGAGAGCGCAGAGAAAAAATCCTTCTCATGGTCGAGTTTCTTCTTTGACAGTTTTCTCGTTCTTCTCACTGGCGCAGTCCTCGGTGGCGGTGCTTACTATGCGTATCATGAGTCTCAGCGTTACTACATCCCCAGTCCCATGGAGCAGGAGCAAGCACGTAGCGAGGAATTATTCAAGCGCATCGAAGATCTCCAGCAGCCAGCTTACCTCGCAGATGAGAATCTGCGTCTGAAGCAAAAACTCGATCTCCTTCTGCAGGAGCAGGCAAAGCTCGACCAGTCACTTGCCGAGGCTCGACAAGCACGCGAAAACTTCCAGACACGCATCATCGCGCAGAAGAAGGCTCTTCTTCGCGCCCATTCTGACGCGAAGCGTCTCGCGAAGCAGCAGATTGCTGCTGGTATGCGCATCGGTACACTGACGACCGTAGATGGCAGCGTTTATAACGACTGCTACATTCGCCGTATTACGGGCAAGAAGATTGTCATCAGCCACAGCGCAGGGCAAGCTCCCTTTGACATCGACAGGCTCTCACTTGATTCTCTCCCTCGTCTTGTCAGTTTCGCCCTCGGAAAGGAGCAATTGATGGTGACGGACGATCTCGTTCCTAGCAGGGCTGCTGCGAACACCGAAGCTTCGGCAAATAGCACGGAGAACCGTGTGCGTAAGGCGAATCTCAGCCTGCCGACTACTCCGAAGGCTGCCCCCATCATCGACACGACTCCTATCGAGCCCTCTAGCGCGACGCCTAGTCAGTCATCTGGTGATCGCTGGGTCGCCCCCACGGAGGCACTGCCTTTCTAATAGAAGCCTTTGTCATCGCCTTATTTTTAAATATCGAAATTTTCTTTTCTTTTCTTTTATTTAGAAAATACTATCTTATTTGAGATCAATGATAATATAAAACAAATCTGCGATTTGAGTTTAGAAATTTCTTTATTGAGAAGCATTGTTAATAAAAAAGGGAGTATTAAACTTTCTTATATCGAACTATACTCATTAGTGAAATTTTATATTCCTAGCGAATTAAACAATAAATTCCTTTCTTTGTTTGAAGACATCAAGGAGAAGAAAAAAGAATTTAAAATTGATGATGAAAAAATTTAATGGCTGATTCATATTTTTGATAACTGTTCAAAGATAATCATAGAGAAAAAATCGATCGTTATGAGTGGTTATGAGTGGTTATTGCGACAATGTATTGTTTTTATTGAGGTATACGAAGATGAGCATAGAGTAAATTACTTCTCTTATAGAAAATATATAAAATCATGTTATAAATGCTATAAATTCGATGACGACATTTTCAGAAATAAACAATTACTTCACTGTACAATATAAATTGTACTATGATAATGGCAGCGAGAAAAAAGGCAAGCATATGAAACGACAGAACGCAAAAAAATCAATCATGCGCCTCTAGTCTGTTAGCCACCCTAGAGTCATACTGTCGATTTTTTGCGCTCTATTGTTTTAATTTTTGCCTCTATTGTTTAGTTTTTTGTAAAAATCGACACATACTATCTTTAAGATTGCCGTCCGGGGTGCATTTTGCTATTATGCTCGAATGCAGAAAATCATTTTAAGCAGCATGCTTGGCCTCTCTGCAGCAGGTCTACTTGCTAAGGACGAACGCCCCAATATTCTCTTCATTATATCAGATGACCATTCGCATGCCGCCCTCGGGACGAATGCGAAAGACACCCTAGCCCCCCTTCCCGCGCTTCGCCGTCTTGCTGACGAAGGCATGGTCTTCGACCGCTCCTACTGCACGAATTCCATCAGTGGACCTTCTCGCGCCAGCATCATGACAGGCCGTCACTCGCACAAGAATGGCTTCCTGTACAACTACGGCGGACACCCCTTCAATCCCGATCAGCCTACCTGGTCCCAGATGCTCCAAAAGGCTGGCTACCAGACAGGACTCATTGGGAAATGGCACTTGAAGTCGAACCCTCGTGGCTTTGACTCATGGTTCATGTTCCCCGATCAGGGTGACTACTGGAACAGTGGCATGATCAAGCTCGATGCCGAAGGCAAGCGCGTCAACTACAAAGAACCGGGCTACGTCTCCGACATGCTAGGCGAGCAGACGATCAAGTGGCTGGATAATCGCGACGAATCAAAACCCTTTGCCCTCTTCCTCGGACACAAAGCTCCCCACCGCAACTGGATTCCCGCCCCACGCCATCTTAAGGTGATCCGAAAGATCGTCGCTGGGCTCACCCCACCATCCACCATACATGATGATTGGAAGAACCGTCCAGGCTTCTTCAAGAACAACGAGCAGAACATCGCTGAGTTCTTCTGTAACTGGAATGATGCTCACCTGAATAAAGCACTCATCCCCTTTGACGTAATGAAAGACATCGTCACGAAGCCCCGCCTCCGCAAGATGGTCAATGAGGGCTACTTCAAGACAGGCGTGCCGAAGAACTTCAACTGGGAGAAGCACCAGCCTAAGTATGCTGCGAAGCTCGAACTTGCGAACTCCTTTAATCTAAAAGCCGTCGTGCCAGCTGACCAGTTCGACACCTACCAGAAGTTCTACAACGAGCGCACACAGGCATTCGTCAAGGCAGTAAAAGCTGGCAAGGTCAAGACGAAGGAAGACATGACCGTCCAGCGCTGGAAGTGGTACATGGAGGATTATCTCGCCTGCGTCATGGGCATGGATGAATCCATAGGTAAGGTGCTCGATCACCTCGATAAGAAGGGGCTCGCTGAGAACACTCTCGTCATGTACGTCGGTGACCAGAGCTTCTACCTTGGCGAGCATGGTCTCTACGACAAACGCCTCGTGCTTGAAGAAAGCTACCGCATGCCCCTCATCATCCGCTGGCCTGGTAAGGTCGCAGCAGGCAAGCGTTCCAATGCAATGGTGCAGAACATCGACTACGCTCCGACCTTCCTCACCGTCGCAGGTGCGGACAAGAAGGAAGACATGGTCACCTTCGATGGTCGCAGCCTCACGCCTCTGTTCAAGACAGGCCAGGACGATAGCTTCAAGGGACGCGCCCTCTACTACGCCTTCTTCGAACAGCCCGGTGAGCATAATGCGCCCTGCCATGATGCCATCAGCAATGAACGCTTCACCCTCGCTCACATCTGGACACTCATGCCCGGTGAGAAGGCAGACGCGCGCAAGCTAGAAGACGAATGGATGCTCATCGATAACAAGAAAGACCCCAAGCAGATGCGCAACGTCATTGCCGACCCTGCCTACGCAAAAGTCGCCAAGAAGCTCATGGCTGAGTACGAAGCCATGCGCAAGGAGCTGAAAGTCCCCGCCGACAGTCCTTCTGTAGGTACGCGCAGCAAGGGCTTCACCCCTACATGGAATACACTTAAATAAAGTATTCATAGAATGATTAAATCCTCATCACTCATTCCCAGCCTGCTCTTCGGAGCAGGCTCTTGTGCACTCACAGCACAGGCAGCGGAGACAGTCACAGCGAAACAACAGCCAAACATCGTCATCATCTACGCAGATGATCTCGGCTACGGCGACCTCAGCTGCTACGGAGGCTCACTGAAGACACCTGCGAGCGACAAACTCGCGGCACGCGGCATCCAGATGATGAATGCCCACACGGCAGCCTCCACCTCCACCCCCTCGCGCTTCGGGCTCTTCACAGGAGTACACCCGTGGAGACAGGCAGGGACAGGCATCGCCACAGGTGATGCAGGCATGGTCATACGCCCCGAGCGTTACACATTAGCTGACGCGGCGAAGCAAGCAGGCTACCGCACTGCCGCCATTGGGAAATGGCACTTAGGCATAGGCGAGACCGCGAAGCAGGACTGGAATGGACTTATCAAGCCGAACCTCGCTGACATAGGCTTCGAGCACAGCTACATCATGGCCGCCACAGGCGACCGCGTTCCCTGCGTCTTCATAGAGAACGGACGCGTGGCGAACTATGACCCTACAGCTCCCATCTATGTCAGCTATAAAAAACCTTTTGAAGGCGAACCCACGGGAAGAAAGAACCCCGAGCTGCTCAAGGTACACCCTTCCCATGGGCATGATCAGGCACTCATTAATGGCGTGTCTCGCATCGGCTACATGAAAGGAGGCGGCAAGGCACTCTGGGTGGATGAGGACTTCGCCGATGTCATCGCAGACGAGGCGACAGACTTCATTATGGAGAACAAGGGTGAGCCCTTCTTCCTCTTCGTCGGCACGCATGACATCCATGTGCCCCGCATACCGCATGCGCGATTTGTCGGGAAAAGTGGCATGGGACCTCGCGGTGACGCTATCCTCCAGTTCGACTTCCAAGTAGGAGCTGTCACGGACGCGCTCGAAAAAGCAGGAGTCGCTGAGAACACCCTCGTCATCCTCTCCAGTGATAATGGCCCCGTCCTCGACGATGGTTACAAGGACGATGCCGTCGAAAAGCTAGGCGATCACAAGCCAGCCGCCCAGCTCCGAGGAGGGAAGTACAGCTCCTTCGAAGCAGGTGGACGCGTTCCCTTCCTTGTCAGCTGGCCTGCGAAGATAGCGCCGGGGCAGAAAAGCGACGCGCTCTTCAGCCAGATAGACCTCTTAGCCAGCCTCAGTGAGCTCATCGGTGCGAATGCACCAGAAGGACTCATCATCGACAGCAAGTCAGAGCTCCCAGCTCTCCTTGGGCAGGATCTGGAAGTCGGCAGTCAGGGCATCACGAAGCAGAACACCGCAGGCGCGCGCGCCTACCTCTCTGGCAAGTGGAAGTACATCCCCGCCAGCCGTGGAGCAGCCTACAATCACCACACAGCCATCGAGCTCGGCAACAATCCAGAAGACCAGCTCTTCGACCTCGAAGCCGACCCTAGCGAGAAAAATAACCTAGCCAAGAAGAACCCCCAGCAGCTCGAAGTCATGAAACAAGGCCTCCAGCAGCTCGTCTCTAAGAAGGTGAAATAAGAACATCATTCCCATCTCAACTCAAAAAACCGCGTCAGGAGTGACGCGGTTGCATTTCTACTGCTGAAAAGTCGCGTAGCAGTAGATGCACTTGTGATGGCAGGTATTGTACGCGCCTATGTCCTTGCTGGGGGCGCAGCCGCAGTGCTTTCTTTGACCTTTATCCTTTTTCGCAGCGCGGAGGAAGTCCATCAACTCCTTGTCATCTGGGGCGATGCGTGCGATCAAGCCATCGTCCACACATTTACTATGCTGGATGCCGAAGAGCGTGAGCTCTATCTCCTCACAGCAGCTGGCTAACGTGAAGCCCCATTTTTTATTCAATTCCTGTAATCCTAGAGCGAACTCTATCATATCGCTCGCCTTCCAGTCCTTGTAGGCTATTTTTCGCCTATGGAACGAAGACTTCACCTTCTTGTAATCCTCTATATCGACGAAGCTAATGATCAGCCTTTCCGTATAGCCATGGAGCTGATCTCCTATGTATTCTATCCTATTGAGTAGCGTCTGAATACTGATCTCGTGTGTGAGAATCAGAGGGTCGAAGCGCCATATGATTCTCTGCTTTCCTACCCTCTCTGAGATCTCGCGGAAGTCTGAGATCCTTTTATCAAGAGGCTGCAAGCCTAATTCATAGCCTTCTTTTTCGTAGTCATTTAGCGTGAACTGGATGTAGTATCCTTTGTCACCGAGAGAGTCGAGATGCTTTAAGAGCGGATAAGGGTTCTTCGACCAGAATACGATAAAGCGCGTATGCGCATACGAGATCACGCTCTCTTTATTATTAAAGGGATTTCGCCACAGGGTGTAGCCTCTCTCCAGAGAGTTGAAAAACTCCTCCGCGAAGAAGGCTGGTATATCTGTACTCCTACTGGCAGAGATGATCACAGGCGCGTGCGCTTGCACTTCTCTACCATCTATAGTGATTGTCAGCTTATCCCACATCATGCAGTTATGTTTGTTATTTTATAAGCTATTTGCATTAGTGTTCATAGATGTAGATAGATTAATAAAATCAGAGAGAAGACAAGAGGTAGCCAGCGTGCTGTATGCATCCAGAAGTGGCGGATGCGATGGCGTATGAAGAGGAGCTGGCGTAGGCTAGACTGCGGACTGTTCTTGATACGGCGCGCTAGCAGTATCATGAGCTCGCTGAGTAGAAAGTGCAGTAGAAATCCCCACGCCCAGACTTCAAGTAAGAGAGAGCCTTGGAGTGCAAAGCATAGAGGAACGACGACAAGCAGGGCGAGGTAGCTGGTACCTGTCGTATAGTAGATGACTGTACATGCTGTTTTTTCAGCAGAGGTCATCTGTTCGCGCGCCTTATTGAGCTGCTTATTATGACGAGCCTTGCCGTCGTAAACACATTCGTAAAGGATGCCTTCCAGCAGTTCTTTGAAAATATCATCAAGCACAGCAATACAGTATGATGTGAGAAAAACTGCTCAGTAGGCTCTCTTAAATATCGTATATCATGTGCGAGAGTCCACCGTCGATGAGGATGTCTTCGCCATTGATGAACTCGCTCTCAGGCTGTGTGAGGAAGGCGATGGTGTGCATGATATCACTGGGCTCACCTACACGTCGTGAGGGGTGCGCGAGACGGGATTCTGTCGGGATTTCACTGCGGAAGCCTGTGTTAATCCAGCCAGGGGAGAGGCAGTTCACCGTAATATTGTACTCACGCAGAGAGAGCGCGAGGGAATAAGTCAGCGACTTAATGCCGCCTTTAGAGGCATTGTACGCCTCCCAATTCGGATCGCCGACGATGTGACGAATGGAGCAGAGGTTGACAATACGACCGTAGCGTGCTTTACCCTCGGGGCTGTTACGATGGCGAGCTAGAGCGCGCGAGGTGACGAAGGCGCTGGTAAGATTCACGTCGAGGATGTACTTGAAGCGTTCTATGCTAGTCTCGGTGAGAGGCTGGCTCTCAGATATGCCTACATTATTGATAATAATATCTAGATCGCCGATATCCGCAAAGATCTGCTGCATGAGCGCTTCCATGGCATCGGCATCGCCCGCATCAATCTTGTAAAAAGCTGCACCTGTTTCGGTGGCGACGGCATCTCCAGCCACTTCTGCGATGTCACAGAAGTGTACCTGCGAACCCGCTGCGGTGAAGCCCTGTACGAGGGCTTTTCCTATTCCGTGTGCGCCTCCTGTGATGAGGACGCGCTTGTTGAGAAGGTGTTTCATGATTCTCTAGAGAGGAAGAATAGCATGCTGTATTGATTTTGCAAGATGTATTTTCCCTATATATGTTATTAAGGGGAGGGGGACAAGGAGCTTATTTTTCTACAATTTTCGCGATCACGGCACTGCTCATCATCATGCCGAAGCAGGCGGTGACGTGAGTGGCTGAGCCGAATCCACTTGCGCAGCCTATGCCGCCGCGCTGGCCTTCTTCTTTCCTCGCGCCCACTGTCCCGTCACACTGCGGGTAACGGGGTTTCTCCGCCGAGAAGGCACAGGGGATGCCAATGGCAGGGCTCTTGTCCTGCAAGGGCATATTGTAGTTCTGCCTTAGCTGCTTCCTCAGTGAGCCTAGCAAGGAGTCTCCATAGGTGTGGGCGAGGTCGGCTAGTTTTACTTGGGAGGCATCGACGCGCCCTCCTGCGCCGCCACAGGTGACAAGGGGGACTTTCCTTTCATAGCAGCTGGCGATGAGATGAGCCTTCGCCTTCATGCTGTCGATGGCATCGACGATGACATCGGGGGCTAGTGAGAAAAGCTCTTCTGCTTTCTTCTCGCTGTAGAAGCTGATGAGTTCGACGATTTCTACATCGGGATTAATCGCGCGGACGCGTTCTGCCATGGCAGATACTTTTAATTTTCCGAAGCATGGGGTGAGCGCATGGATCTGCCTGTTCGTGTTCGTAATACAGATGTCATCGAGATCCATGAGGGTGATCTTCCCGACACCTGTGCGTGCCATGGATTCTGCTACCCATGAGCCTACACCTCCTATGCCGACGATGGCGACGTGGGCGTGGGCTATTTTCTCTGCATCTGTGATTCCGTACAGGCGGGATATTCCGCCAAAGCGATCTTCGTTCATGTCTTTTCGTACACTCGGCTAAAGGGCGTGATGGAGAGAGCCTCTCCTGCTTGCCAGTCTATCTCTATGGCTGCACCGCATATCTGCACGGGCCAGCCCCCGATGGGGAGTTTTCCAGGGATGGAGCTGACCATGCTTTCTACTACGGCTGATGATTCACGACCTATGACGCCGTTAAGCGTACCGCACATGCCGACATCAGTCAAGTACGCAGTGCCTTCGGGGAGAAGACGTGCATCGTTTGTCTGCACGTGGGTGTGGGTGCCGATGACGGCGGTGACTTTACCATCAAGGTGGAAGCCCATAGCGATCTTTTCACTGGTGGCTTCGGCATGGAAGTCAATAATCTGGATGGCGCAGCCCTGCTCGCTGAGCTTCTGGCAGACGGGGAGTACCTTTGTGAAGGGGTTCTCTGCGCTGGGTCGCATGAAGGTGCGACCTTGCAGGCTGATGACGCCTACCTTTCCTAGAGGATGCTCGATGAGAGTGTATCCCTGACCGGGGCTACCTTCTTGGAGGTTGCAGGGGCGCAGCACGCGTGTGGTGTTCCGTAGCCATGGGGCGAGGTCTGACTGATCCCAGACGTGGTCGCCTAGGGTGATGACATCTATGCCCCAGCTAAGGAACTGCTGGGCTATCTTCGGCGTGATGCCACGGCCTCCCGCAGCATTCTCTCCGTTCACAATAACGAAGTCGGCAGAGTACTCTTCTCTGAGTTCAGGTAGAGCACGCTGCAGAGCCTTACGCCCAGGCTCTCCTACGACATCGCCAAAGAATAAGATACTACTCATGCAGGGTCAAGGTCGCAGGGTACGATGGCCATGGGGATGCGAGTCTCGCGCATGAGTTTTTCTGGTGTGCCTCCGAGAATCAGTGAGCTCAGCAGGCTGTGGTGGCGGTTCCCTACGACGAACATGTCTACATGATGGCGTTCGCAGAAGTCGAGGATGCTCTGCACCACGTCGGTGGACATCTCGGCTTTTCCATAGATGGGGATGCCCCATTGCTGGCTGACTTCCATGGAGAGATCCTTCGTACGCTTGTCGGCGATTTCGAGCAGGGAGTTCTCCATTTCGAGGCTTTCGAGTGTGTTCACATGAGGGACTGAGGAGAGGCTGTCTTCTCCGAACATGTTTCCAGTGGATTCAAGGAGCTGAGCGGGTAGCAAATGGAGGACGTACATCTTGCTCTGGCATTTTTTTGCCAGATCAGCAGCGAACTCTAAGACGGGCTTCGTATCTTCTGATAAGTCTGTGGCGGCAAGAATTTTCATGATTCCGTATTTTAACACCTCATGTGTGATTATCAAAGGAAAAAAGGATGAAATTATCTATATTTTATTGCCTTGCCAATCGCCAGCTCTGCCTGTATGCTAGTGCTAGAATGAGACTGCGCGATAAATTAAAGGAAATACTCCCCGATCTGCTCCCACCTCACTCTCAGGAGGCGATCAAGGGAAAGGAGCTTATCGCGCGCGTGCGAGCCGTGCTGGGGGATGCCTATAGCGATCAGTCGCTACGCTCGCAGTTTTCCTTTCTCGCGCTGGACGCCGATTCGTGCTTAGCCCGCGTGGAAAATGGGCAGGGCTATTATCTGCGCCCGGAGGGAGAGACACCCTCGTTACAGCGCATGTTCGAGCCTGAACAGAGTATGGAGGCAGAAAGTCCTTATTACAAAGCTCTTGCTCTGTCAGTGCGTCGTTATGATACTGCTGGTCTAGGCGCTTTCGTCTACCCTGTGGATGAGGAGGAGTCATGGAGCTATCCTGATCTCGTGGCGGTGCAGTGGCCTGCTGGCTGCAAGGATGAGCAGGGGGCATATGTGCTTGAAGAGGAGCTAGGCGAATCTGCTGTGCTCGATACCGTATCGCTACGTGCAGTCTGCGTGGCCCTGGCTGATTCAGAAGACGACTGTCGTCGTGCACTGTTCCGCGCTCTGTCCTGTGGTGCGTGGGCGCATCAGGTGGAGCTGATGCTCTGGGGGGATATTCCCAATGAGATGGAGGAGCAGATGCAGGGACTGGCAAGTCAGTACGGCGTGGGTTTACATCTCTACATCATCGACCCCGCAGAGCTAGAAGACGGGCTGGGGGCTGATGCTATCTTCCGCGCGAGTACGGCTGAGATTCAGCAGCTCCTAGAGAATATACCACAGCGCGATAGCACCATGGCGACTCATCGTCGCCTGAAGCTGCCGTCTCTGGAGTCGCGGGCGGATATAGCCGCGCTGATTTCATGGGTGGAGCAGTGTGTGCAAAAGGGGCGTATCGAGTCCTATGAGCAGCGTGTGGCTGTGCATTAAGGCGAGTCCTATGAGCAGCGTGTGGCTGTGCCCTTAAGCAGCGTGTAGCTGAGACTGCTTCTTAGCCTCGTGTTCTTGTAGGTATTCTGATATGCCTGTGACGGGGAGACTTAATTGATTTCTCCTGTACTGTCGCAGGATGCGTAAGGCTCGCTTTTCTGAGCCAAAGAGCTGTACCGCACTCAGGGCTTCGTCAGCAGGGACTTTTATCTTACGCTGGAGAACGAAGAGGAGGCAGAGCACGGAAGGGACGCGGTGTCCAGACTCGCTCAAGAAGAGCTTCCTGCCGTAGTCCCATGCCTCTTGCTCGCGGCCGCGTATGCGGCAGAGGTTATAGAAAAGCTGGCGTTCTTGTAAACCAGTCGCACCGAGGGCGATGGATTTTTTCAGAGCATCGACAGCTTTACTGAACTCAGGTCGTCGGAAGAGATTGCTATAGTGATCTCCCAGTCTCGCGTGGAGGAAGGGGCTGTCGGGGTTATTCTTAATGCCGTCTAGCAGGAATCTCTCGCCGCGATTGATAAAGTCACGCATGGTGCTGGCGCGCTTGTGCTCGTCATTATGACGGCGGCTGGAGGCATAGCCGGCGGCGTTTGTCGCCATTTCAAAGGATGCGTCGCCCCAGAGTTTTTCGCGTTTAGGCTGGAGGGTGGTCATCTGGGTGTAGCGATTTTCCAGTGCATCCCAGTCGTTCTTCGACCAAGCGACTGTTGCATCAAGGCGTAGTATCTCGACAGCGAGGGAACGCAGTCCACCAAGGGCGAAGAAGCCTATCTGCTGACTGAGCGCATCGCTTCCTTCGATTTTTACATGATCCTGCCTCAGCCCTTCTTTAGTGAGCTTGTCGCCCATATTGCTCGTCCACGGACGCATGAGTGCGCCGAAGATTAAGCAGATGAGCACGGCTACGAGCGCGCGTAGCGTGAAGGAGAAGTGGCTGGGCGCAGGTGACTTCATGAATTAAGCAGGATTGATACGCGCAAGGATGTCGACGACGAGTCGTTCCCATTCTGGGATGGGGGCGTGAACTTCGCGGGCTTTTTCGAGCGGGATGCCCCAGATATTCTGGAACTCGATGGGGCGGCCGTGAATATAATCCATGGCACTGCTGGGGATGAAGCCGCCCATAGGGCGCGTGCGAGTCATCTGCTGCTCGACAAGATTTTCCGCGAGTGGGTAACCGCGTAAGGCGGAGCAATTGACGACTTCGGCGATGATGCGTTCCGCGCGCTCTACTTCCTCAGGCATGGCGAAGAGTTGCTCGATGCTGATACCGCCGTGAGCGAGGCAGAGGCCGTTAAAGGGGATGTTCCAGCTGAGCTTACGCCAGAGGATTTCTTCTATATCGCGGAAGGCGCTTGTGCGCACCTTCATCGCGGAGAATTGCTCACTGTAGTCTACTGCGCGAGCGAAGCCTTCGTCGGTGGCTACGAGTGGTGCGAGCTGCACATCATTACCACCGCGGTGGTGTATCTTGCCGGCTTCCTGCATCATACAGCTGATGAAGCAGAGTCCGAGGAATACATTCTGCTCGGGGACATATTCAGAGATAGCTTCGGCGTTCCCCATGCCATTCTGAAAGGTCATGACATCGGTTTTTTCATGCAATAGGGGGGCTAAGGCTGAGGCTAGGTGGGCATTCGAGCTGCTTTTCCAGCAGACAAGGACGAGGTCGACGGGACCGCAGTCTTCAGAACTCTTGCAAATGGTGGGCTTACGAAGGATAATGGTCTCTTTATTCGTATTGATTTCAATCCCACGCTCGCGTGCAGCATCATAGCCTGAACGCATAATAAAGCGTACATCCATTCCAGCCTCTGCGAACATAGCTCCATAGTAGCACCCGAGTGCACCTGCTCCAAGAATAGCGATTTTCATGAAAAAAGCATAGCATGCTCTGTCGAAACTGGCAACCCCTATCTGCGAACAAAGCATATCATAGTCATATATAGTGCATGTAGTCTAGTCCCGAGTTTCGACGTTCGCACCATGAATCTTTAGAAGCATAACTCATTCAT
>CAYJNX010000023.1:0-19768 GCA_964371525.1 uncultured Akkermansia sp.
GCTCATTTTAGAGACTAGCTTTCTGCTCGGACTAATTTTGCAAGGTCCCCTTAAGCATCGTCATGTTTATAATATCTCTATACAAACAGAACGAGAGATAATATGTCCATACAAAAGCAAACCGACTCAAGAACAGGCATCACATATGTCTACGAAACCTCATATCGCTGGGATAAACAAAAACAGCAATCACGAGCTACGCGCAAGTGCATTGGCAAAATTGACTCTGTTACAGGTGATATTATACCCACTCGTGGGAGAAAGCCAAATGGTGAAGGAGTTAAACGCATAACTAAGTCAAAGCTAAGCGAGCAAATCACTCTTATTACACCATAAAATGTGCATTGTCAACACTCATTTTATGGAGCAACCTATCTGCTCACACGTGTCCGCAATTCGAGCAGCAAGAAAGTACATTGGTTATTTCGCTCTCATAACCAATGAAAAAATGACCTCAATGGAGGCATTGCACCTCTATCGACGCAAGGATGTGGTCGAAAAGGCTTTTGGCAATCTTAAAGAGCGATTGAACATGCGTCGCATGCTAGTATCGTCAGAGCGAAGTTTAGAAGGCAAGTTATTTGCTGAGTTTATAGCACTTATTCTTGTTTCTCATTTAGATAATAAAATGCGAACATCTCAACTCTATTCAAAATACAGTATGCACCTACTTCTTGATAAACTCAATATAATTGAGTGTTATGAGTACCCCTCTTCGCGCCTCAAACTAGGTGAGCTACTCGACAAACAGGTAGAGATTTACAATGCATTGGGGGTTACTCCGCCTTCCTCGTCATGTTGACTGGAGAATCCAGGTTGAATACTACCTTAAACTAGCCTTTTATTCAGTAGACATTATCTAATTAAGCTATGAGCGCATTATTCGCGTTACCACTGTTGCGGTGCGCGGGGATAGTCGAAGTTCTGCGTGATGTCAATAGAAAAAAAATGAAAACATAAGAAAGAAAAGCGTGATTAGTGCATACCGAGTCTATCTGACTTCCTCATGTGCTATGGGGGCTTGCACTCTTCGTGCGAACCTGCTAGAATAAAATCCATGTCTGACACAGAACACACAAAACAAGTCATGTCCTACCTCATCGGTTTCCGTCTAGGTAGTCAGGTACTCCCCCAGATGCTCCCCGCCATCAAGGAGAGCGATATCGACCTCGCGAAGATCGCTAAGGGTATCGCCGAGGGTCTGACAGGTGAGATTGATATGAGCCTTCAGAACGAAGATGTAGAAAGCATTCAGAAAGAGTTCCTCGGCATGCTCCAAGCACGCGAGCAGGAGAAGGGTAACAAAAACCTCGAACTCGGCAAGATTTATCTGGAACAAAACGGCGCACGCCCAGAAGTAACCACAGCTCCTAGCGGTCTCCAGTACGAAGTCATCAGCGAAGGCAGCGACAAGAAGTACGATCCAGAGATCCACGGCGACGCTCCTACGGCGAAGGTCATGTACAAGGGGATGCTCATCGACGGCACGGTCTTCGATCAGTCCGAGAGCCCCGCTGAGTTTGGCGTACGTCAGGTCATCCCTGGCTTCACAGAAGCTCTTCTGAACATGCCTATCGGTGCTAAGTGGCGCGTGACCATCCCATCAGACCTCGCATACGGGGCACAGGGACCAGGTCCCATCGGACCGAACTCCACTCTCGTGTTCGAGCTGGAACTGCTCGGTCTCGAAGGCTAATCCTCCTTTTTATTACGTACTAGCAGCTTCGGCCGCTAGTACGTTTTTTCCTCACTAACGGATCATGAAGTTTAAATCAGTCATTCCCTCTATTCTGCGTCTGGGTGTGGTGATCCTGCTTCTCGCGGGAGGGCTCGCCCTGCTCGACCGTTATTATTTATCACAGACGCAGAAAAGCAGCTGTGTGCAAGCCGACCTCGCCGAGGGCGAGATGTGCATCGAAAGCATCACAAAAGACTGGGGGACGCGCGTCGTCTGGGTGGACACACGCCATGACAATGATTTCATGATCAACCATCTCATCTTCCCCGATAACCGCATGTTCCACATCCAGCCTGGGGTGAAGATGCAGTCGCAGTTCGATGCGGCACTGACGCGACTCTTTGAAGCGAAGGAAAAGAACGAATGCGTCCTTGTCTTTTGCAAGATGGGCTGTGAATCATCCACTGAGGTGGCTAGCTACCTCCGAGAATCTGGTATGGTCGATGCGCCAGTCTACGTCCTGCATGGCGGCTGGGAAGCCCTCCTTGAGGCTGGGATAGCTCAGAAATAAGAGGACGCGCGCGTGCCCTACGCGCTTCGTATTCCAGACGTGGGCTTTGTCATGCTCGCGCCTTACCAGCCTTTTCTGCTTGATAGTAGGGGGGCTTCTATGCTAGAGTGTCCTTTCCTGTGTTCGTATCTATCTATTGGCTGCGATCGCAGGATGTATTCTATTTCTACTAGTATATGCCACTTAAAGCTATTATATTTGACCTAGATGGTACGCTCGCCGATACCATACCTCTAGCCGTGGAAGCGCATCGCGACATGGCGGAGCAGGTGCTGGGACGTCGCCCCGAGGCGCATGAAGTCACGGACTTTTTCGGACTCTGCGACATCGGTATCATGAGCGGTCTGCTCGGGATGAGCCCCGAGGATGAGAAGCTGCCCAGAGAACTCCTCCTTGATTGCTACCGCCGTCTGCACCCGACGCTCGCGCCCGCCACCTTTGACGGCGTGCCCGCGATGCTGCGTGAGCTGCAAGCGATGGGGCTACGCATCGCGCTGGTCTCAGGGCGTGGTGAGGCTTCGGGGCGTCTGAGTTTAGAGTACTTTGGCATTCTGGATTGCTTCGAGTGGATGGGCTTTGGTAGCCCTTATAAGAATCCCAAGGTCGGGCACATGACGCGCCTGCTTTCTGAATGGGAACTGAGCCCCGAGGAGGCGATCTACGTGGGCGATGCTGCCACGGATATCAGGGATAGCCATTCGCTCGGTCTGCGCATCGTGAATGCGGCGTGGTCTCCCACCTGCCATGGCAGTGAGGAGGAGTGCCTCGCGCTGAAGCCTGATTATCGCCTGCATTCGCTTTCTGATTTTGTCCCCCTCATCCGCTCTTTAATGGGCTAATGCCATTCTTAACTTTTTATATGAAATTGCTATCATTATTATCCTGCGCCACGCTCGCAGCTGCTACATGCAGCGCGCAGCTCACCCCCGCTGTCTTTCCTAAGCCTCAGCAGTCCGATCTCCGTGCGGAGTTCACGGATGTGAAGACAGCCGAGTTCATCCTCCTCGACCCTGAGAAGCCCCGCGAGGGTGCGCCCGAAGTCCCCCATAAGGAGGGGGCTTATGCCATAGAAATCACCCCTGGTAAGGTCGTCGTCTACGCCTATGATGAGGCGGGACGCTTCTACGCGAAGCAGACACTCAGCCAGCTCCTCATCGGTGTAGAGGGCAGCAAGCTCGCGCAGAAAGACCCCTTCAAGGACAAGCACTTCGAAGCCATCGTTCGCCTCGGTCAGCTCCCGATGGGGACGATTATCGACTGGCCAGACATGCCCTACCGTGGCGTGGTGGAAGGCTACTATGGCACGCCATGGACGATAGACGACCGCAAGAGTCAGATCGAGTTCTATGGTCGTAACAAGATGAATACCTACATCTGGGCACCGAAGGATGATCCCTACCACCACGGCTTCCGCTCCCGTGAACCCTATCCAGCAGATGTCGCGGCTCAGATCTCAGAGCTCTGCGCACTCGCGGAGAAGAATCACGTGAAGTTCGTCTGGGCGATCCACCCTGCGAACACCGTGGACTGGAGCAAGGATGATGGCAAGCCCGACATGGACCTGCTCGTCAAGAAGCTTGAGCTCATGTACGAGCTAGGCGTGCGCCACTTCGGTGTCTTCGTCGATGACTCGAATGGCGAGATTAACCAAGCGAAGCTCCAAGCAAAGCTCTGCACCTACCTCACAGAAAACTTCATTAATAAGAAGTCAGATGTAGGTCCTGTCATCATGTGCCCTACGGGCTACAGCCGCTCATGGACTCCAGCTCCATGGCTGAAGGAGCTCGGTGAGAACCTGCATGAAGACATACGCGTGATGTGGACAGGCGATGGTGTCGCGTGGAAGATTCTCCTCGAAGGTCAGGAGTGGGTACACAAGGCACTCGGTCGTCCTACCTTCATCTGGTGGAACTGGCCCTGCACGGACTACTGCCGTTCCCAGCTCGCCATGGGTCGCACCTATGACCTGTCCCAAGACCCCAGCATGAAGCAGCTGATTAATGGCTTCGTCTCCAACCCCATGGAATGGCCAGAGGCGAGCAAGCTCGGCGTGTTCGGTGTCGGTGACTACGCGTGGAATATTGTCCACTTCGACTCTCATCATAACTGGCATGAGGGCATCAAGCGTCTCTTCCCGAGCAATCCTGACGCGATGCAGAAGTTCGCGAATCATAACTCCGACCTCGGGAACAATGGTCACGGCTTCGGTCGCGAAGAGTCCCATGAGTTCACGCCTACCATCACGGCTATTGAAGACGCGCTGAATGAGGGCAAGCCTGTCTCCCCAGAGCTGTACCAGAAGGCGCGAGAAGAATACGATGCGATGGCACAGGCAGCCTCTGCGCTTTCTGGAGACAAGGAGCTCGCGAAGGTACAGCAAGAGATAGGACCATGGATAGACCTCTTTGGCACGACTGGCAGCATGGGCTCGTTCACGGTACGCGCTCTGGAAGCCACAGATCCTCACACACGCGGCGCTTACATCAGCATGGTCCTCGCCGCGCATAATGCAGCAGAAGCCCTGCGCGAGGGAGAGAAGAAGCCCTTTGTCGGCTACAAGGTACTTACCCCCTTCACCTACCGTCTCATTGATGAGCTCAGCGCGAATCTGAAGGCAGAATACACAGGTCAGCCTAAGCAATGGGCACGCCCACGCTTCAGCAGCTCTGCTGCGGTGAATGAGAACACCGCTCGCTACGTCTACGACGAAGACGAGCAGACCGCATGGACGCAGAACTTCGCCCAGAAGGAAGGCGAGTGGTACATGCTCGACTACGGCAGCCCACAGGAAGTGAAGACAGCTACCCTCATCATGGGTGGAAATCGCCCCGAAGACTTCATCGCGAAGGGGCAGATGGAGTACTCCCTCGATGGTAAGGAATGGAAGCCTCTCGCTCCAGAGACAGAGGGAGCACGTGTCTTCATCGACCTGAAAGATACCCCAGTCTCCGCGCGCTACCTGCGCTACCGCACGATCACCCCACAGGCGAACAAGAAGTGGCTGAACATCGCTACCTTCGCGATCAACCGCCCGAACGAAGTCTTACGCTCCGGCACGGACATCCCCGCATGGGCTCAGGGTCGCGTCATCGTGAACAAGAAGAAGGGTGGCTACACGCTCAACCGCATCATGGAAAACGTCTCCGTCCCCGCAGGCAGCAAGATGAGCATGGAGTTCCCTGCCATCGAGCAAGCGGACGAGATCGTCATGGATCTCGAATCCCCCGTCGAAGCATGGGGTGAGCTCGTGCTCGTCGGCAAGGATGGGGAGAAGATCATCTCCATGACGGAGGCAGAGAAGGACCTCTCCTTCACCTCCGCGAGCCCAGCCTCTGCCACACGCCGTAAGCTGAGCAAGGAGCAGATCCCCGCAGGGCTGCGCAGCATCACGCTTCGCAACAAGTCGGGTGAGGCAGCCGAGATCAAGCTGAAGGACTTCTACGTCAGCTTCCCCGCGAAGGTGAATGCCGATGTCCACGCGCTCACGGATGGAAACATCCTCACCGCATGGGACACGACGCACACGATTTCCAAGGAAGACGGGAATAATATCTCCAGCGACTCCATGACGCACATCCCACTCCCCGAAGGAACGACGAAGGTAACCCTCGTGGCAAACTCCCATGAGGCTACCGTGTTCGCCACCTCACTCAAGGATAAAAAGTACATCGGCATCCGTCCTAGTAAAAACGCCCTCGGTGCCGTCGTCGAGTACGATATCCCCGAAGGTAGCGATACGCTGAGCTTCGCACAGACCGAGTCCCAGCCTAGCGTACTCATCTACGAAGTCTACTTCAGCCAGAAAAAATAACACATATACAGAGAAAAATAACACACATCGAGCACATGAAAGCATCCCACCTCATCGCTCTGAGCATGGTCGTCAGCGGTCTAGCTCAGGCTGATATCCCCCGCATCTTCCCGACACCACAGATTAATAAGCTGCAGGATAAGTATACCACCATTAAGAGTCTGAAGAAAATCTACAGCGACAAAAAGGGTAATCCCCAGATCTGGAAAAAGCTCCCGAAGAAAGAAGGCGCGTACGCCCTTGACATTTCTGGCGACACGCTGAGCATCTACGCAGGCGATGATGTAGGATTTTTCTACGCACGCCAGACCATCATTCAGCTGCTCAGCGAAAGCGGTGGAGAGAAGTACCTCTACGCGCAGAAAGACCCCTTCCAGCAGTACCGTGGTGATGCACTCTTCGATCTCGTCGAGGGTAAATCCCTGCCCACTGGCGTGATCATCGACTGGCCAGATCTGCCCTACCGCGGGTCGGTGGAAGGCTACTACGGTGCACCATGGAGCCACGCGGCACGCAAGAGCCAGTTCGAGTTCTACGGACGCAATAAGCTCAACACCTATATCTGGGCACCGAAGGATGATCCTTACCACCACGGCTGGAAAAGCTACGAACCCTATCCCGCGGAAGTAGCGGAAGAAATCCGCGAGCTCTGCGCTGTCGCGAAGGAGAACCACGTGAAGTTCGTCTGGGCAGTACACCCTGCGAACACGGTGAACTGGTCAAAGGACGGTGGAAAGTACGACCTCGACCGCCTCGTGAAGAAGCTCGAGCTCATGTATGAGCTGGGCGTGCGCGACTTCGGTGTCTTCATCGACGACTCGAATGGCGAGATTAACAAGGCGGAGCGTCAGGTCGCTCTGTGTAACTACATTCAGGAGAACTTCATCGCGAAGAAGGACGATGTCGGACCTATCATCATGTGCCCCACGGGCTATAACAGAGCATGGGCGAATCAGAATTACCTCAAGACGCTGGGCGAAGGCCTCGATAAGAGCAATCACATCATGTGGACGGGTAACACGGTCTGCCATGACATCACACTCGAAGGTCAAGAATGGGTGAAGGGTACGCTCGGTCGCCCCACCTTCATCTGGTGGAACTGGCCAGTGCATGACTACTGCACAGCACACCTTCCCATGGGGCGCACCTATGGGCTGGCACAAGACCCGAAGATGATAGAGCTCATGACTGGCTTCGTGTCGAATCCTATGGCTCTCCCCGAAGCGAGTAAGACAGCTCTATTCGGTGTCAGTGATTACACGTGGAACATCATGGACTTCGACTCCATGACGAACTGGAAGGAAGGCATGAAGCGCATCTACCCCCAGAGCCATGCCGCGATGCAGACATTCGCGAATCATAGCTCCGACCTGGGAAATAACGTCCACGGCTACCGTCGTGAAGAATCTGTGGAAATCGCCCCCATGGTGAAGGTACTCCGCGATTCTATCAAGGCTGGTCATGTCGATAGCGAAGCCCTGAAGGTCGTCAGCGAAGAGTTCGCTGCCCTGAAGGATGCAGCCATCATCCTCAGTGATGCGCCTGACACGAAGCTGGTCGTCCCTGAGATCCAGCCATGGCTCGACCTCGCTGTCGAGCTCGGCGAGATGGGTGAAGCCGCCAGCTTCGCGCTCACGTCTCCTACGATTGACAACTTCGGCAAGATCCAAGACATGTGGGATAAGTACAATGAAGGCGCACCGAATCGCACGCAGCATTCTCCACGCGTCGTGGGCTGGACTGAGCTCCGCCCACTTATTCAGCAGATGGTAGACAGCATTCAGGCGAATGTCTATCAGCAGCTTAGCCAGCGCGAGCAACCACTCACGATGAACCCTATCTTCACGGCAAGCACAGGCAACCCGAAGGCTAACAGCGAAAAGCTCTTTGACAACACGGACGCGAGCTTCTGGGAAAGTGCCGCACAGCAGCGCAAGGGGCACTGGTACGCCCTCGACTTCGGCACGAGCATACCTATCAACAGCATTCACCTGAATATGGGCGGTTCACGACCAGAGGACTTCATCGCCTCGGGGCAGTTCGAGTACTCGAACGACGGCAAGAAGTGGATAGCACTCGGTGAGATCACCCGCGGTTCGAACATCCACATGGACTTGAAGAAGGCTGGCAAGACTATCGAAGTACGTCACATCCGCTACACCTCACTGGAAGACAAGGAAAACTGGCTAGCGATCACGACATTTGACGTGAACCGCAGTGCGACGCCCCATCTCGTGACTGATGTGGCTGGCTGGGAAAACCTGAATGTCGCACGCCAGCAGAACAAGTTCTTCGGCGCAGCAAGAAACTTCGAAGTGAAGAGCATGAAGCCCGGCGAGAGCGTCTCCATGGTACTGCCCACCCCTGTGGCGGCGACATGGATGGAGATCAACTTTGAGAACCCCGCACTCGCCTCATGGGCTGACGTGACGCTGACTCTGGAAGATGGCACGACCATGAAGCCACAGGCTCGCATGGAGGGGCTGAACCTCGTCGCCCGCCCAGAACAGCTCCCGAAGAAGCGTGTCGCCAAGATGACGCTGACGAATAAGAGCAAGAGCGCGCAGGACGTGAAGATGAATATGTTCAAGCTCGACTGCCCTCCCCTCGATCCACGCGATTCCGTCGACGCGATGCAGGACAATGATCTGCTGACTTACTTCGATGCCAGCCGTGGCGTGCGTGAGACCATCACTGCTCCCATGAATGCGAAGACAGCCCTCATCGTCGGCACGAATATCAAGGTGAAGGGCGCGAAGACTGTCCATGAGCGCATCCAGAGCATCCCCATCCAGAAGGCAGGTCAGCTCCTCATCGAGAGCCCTGCGCAGAAGGATGCACGCATCTTTGAAGTCATCTTCCTTGAGAAATAATACGAGCATGTCTACTTATAACGGAGAACAAGTCCTCGTCGTCCCCCGTGAAGTCTTCGATTCTGTCGGAGACTTCCAAGGGGTCAGCCTTGAGGTGGATCGCTACCTGAGTTACTTCTTGCAGGCGGAGCGCGCGCAGTTCCTCGACCGAGGCATCGCCGAGAATTCCCCCGAGTTCAAGCAGCTGATTGCTTACGCCATCTTCCGCCATGACGGCAAGGTGCTTGCTTATGCCCGCACGAAGAAGGGTGGCGAGTCACGCCTTCATGACAAGCTTTCTGTGGGCATCGGTGGGCATATCAACCCCATCGACGGCATCGCCGAGAGCATGGAGACCTACCTTGCGGGCGTGGAGCGCGAGATACGCGAGGAGGTGAACTTCGATGGTGCTTCGCAGCAGCAGCTCATCGCTCTCATCAATGATGATAGCAATGAGGTGGGGCGTGTGCACCTCGGTGTCGTTCATCTCTTCGAGCTAAGCTCCCCGCGCGTCGAGCCGAATGAGTCCTCCCTCGCCGACATGGGCTTCTACAGCCTAGAGGAGCTGAATGGGGAGCTCTACGACAGACTAGAAAGCTGGTCTCAGATCGCCGTGAGAGCGTTACAGACGATGGTTTAATAAGATCTAACTAGCAAACTAAGCTTGACATAGGTGCGCTTTCATGGACAATAATTCTTCCATGAAGCGCACTTGTTTTTTACTCCTTTCTCTTAGCCTTCTCACGACGCACTCGGTCGTGCACGCGACGAGCTATCGCGAATTGAGCCCTACCCTAAAATTGGAAGATATACTGGAAGATATACTGGGAGATATGCGGAAAGATACGCAGCCTGAGCATTATTTACGCTTTACTATCGAGAACGATGTTTACTTCTCCGAGGATAAGGATTACACGAATGGTGTCCGCATTGACTATGCGCAGGCTATAGACGAGGAGAGCTTCTGGGGACTGAGCCTGACGCAGAATATTTACACCCCCTACACAAACGCTAGTTATACACTCGAAGGAGAGCATCCTTATGCAGGTTATCTCGCGCTGGGAGCTGCTTACATGACCGTAGGTGAGACCTTCGGCACGAGTACGGAGTTTCAGATAGGCACTACTGGTTACCCATCTGGGGCACATGATGTACAGCGACTCATCCACGGGGCGACAGGGCTCTTCCAGTGGCGCGGCTGGGATACTCAAGTACCAGCAGAAGTCACCTTCCAGCTCAGCAGCCGACAGGACTATAACATAGGCTGGCTTGAACTAGATGCGGCAGATGGACTTCAGAGCGACAGCATGATCTATGCACGAGAAGAGCTCGGCACCTTCGCCGTGCGCGCGGGGGTGGGCTATATCGTACGCCTCGGTTATAATCTCCCGCCCACTCTGCGTCAGCTCGGTAATAGGAGTGCGAACTTTGGCGTGAGCAGCCTTGCTAAGCAGTACTATGATGCGAGTAAGAGCTCCTACTTCTTCGTGGCAAGCATTCTCGGTGAATACGTCGGGCATGATCTCAGCATTGACGGAGGCGTGTTCCGTGATTTCAAGAGCACGACGGAGAGCGAGCCTTGGCAAGCAGAGGTGCAGCTAGGCGCGGCTCTCGTCCACAAGGGAGTCAGCTACTACGTAGGGGCGACTTATAATTCGAAGCGTTACACGACACAATTCACGAACAATTTCCAAGGAGTCGTCTCAGTCACCTTCTCTTGGTAAGCGACCCTTAAACGCATGATCTCACTCATCATCCCCATTTATAACACGCAGGACTATATCAGGCATAGCCTCGATAGCGTGCTCGCACAAAGTGACACGAACTGGGAATGCCTCTGCGTCGATGATGGCTCGACTGATCACTCGGCGAGCATCGTGGAGGAGTATGCGCAGCGGGACGCTCGTTTCAAGCTCATCAGGCAGGAGAACAGGGGCGTATCAGCCGCGCGTAATGCCGCCCTGCGCGTGGCACAGGGAGATTTCATCAGTTTCCTTGATTCCGACGACTTCCTGCATCCCCGCATGTTCGAATGCATGCGCCGCCTTGCCGACGAGCAGGAGCTCGACTGCCTCGCCTGTCGTCCTGTTCTCACGCCGCACCTGCGCCTAGAAGAGCTGGCAAAATCAGATCTAGCGCAGGCACAGCTAGAAATGGTCACAGAGCCGACGAGCTTCATCCTGCGCGAAAATCCACCGAACTTTTCCTGCTGCGGAAAGCTCTATCGCCATGACTGCATCCGCGGGTTAAAGTTCCCCGAAGGGATTTCCTTTGAGGATGGACCTTGGCTCTTGGCAGCACTTGATAGAATAGAGAAGCTAGCTTATACAGAACTGCCTCTCATTTACTTCTACGAACGCGCGCAGTCAGCGACTCGCTCGTCATGGAGCGAGCAGAAAACGAGCGACATCATCGCGTCTATCCGTTGTTTCTTCCAGCTAGAAGCGCGCCATGATACCGCAGAGTTCTCCTCGGTCGTCCATGGCTGCGTCGCACACTGGATACGCGTTCTACTCTTCAATATACGCATCGAGCCAGACAGAACACGCCGCAGAGAGCTCTGGCGGGACAGCATCCCGAAACTACAGCAAGCGCGCCGCGACGCTGTATTACCAATGAGAAATTTAAAATTACGCCACCGTTTGGTTTTAAGCCTCTTGCTATGTGGATTTAGCTTTCTTTAATCCTACCGAGACTATGTGCTTGAAAAGCCTATGCAATTTTGGTAGAATCCGCGCGTAATAAGGCGCAAGCTCTTTAATGTAAAATTTTCAACCTTTTTTATTATCATATGGAAAAACTTATCGTCAAGGGTGGTCATCGACTCAAAGGAGCGGTGAATATTAGTGGCTCAAAAAACGCCTCTCTTCCCATCCTCGCCGCTGCCCTACTCACTGATGAGCCTGTACGCATTAGCCGTGTCCCTGATGTCTCCGACACGAACTACATGATTCAGATCCTGAGCCAGCTCGGAACATCGGTTGAACGTTCTAGCGGCACAGTACGTATCACATCGTCTGGCGGCATCAGCTCCAGCGCGTCTTACGAACAAGTACGCAAGATGCGCGCCTCTATCTGCCTACTCGGGCCGATGATGGCTCGCATGCACCGCTGCACACTTCCTCTTCCCGGTGGCTGCGTCATAGGCGACCGCCCAGTAGATCTGCACCTGCGCGCTATACAGGCACTGGGCGCACGCGTACGCGTCAAAGGCGGAAATCTCCACATCGAAGCACCTAACGGACTTATCGGTACGACCGTAGACCTGCGTGGCGAAAGCGGACCTACCGTCCTCGGTACAGATAATCTCATGATGGCAGCCGTGCTCGCTCAGGGCACTACCGTCATCGAATCAGCCGCCCGCGAACCCGAAGTCATCGACTTAGCAAACTGCCTCAACAGCATGGGCGCACAGATCGAAGGCGCAGGCTCACGTACCATCACCATCCACGGGGTGGAGAAGCTACACGGCTGCGACCACACCGTCATCCCTGACCGTATCGAAGCGGGCACCTTCATGGTAGCAGCAGCTCTCATGGGCGACCCTGATGAAGGCGTGCGTCTGAATCGCGTCTGCCGTGAACACATGACAGCCATCACCGATCTTCTCCTCGAATGCGGACACTTCGTCGAGTTCAATGAAGCAGGAACGAGTGTCCTCGTGAAGCCCGGTGCAGACGCGCAGGGTGGTAACATCGTCACCGCCCCTTACCCCGGCTATCCGACAGATATGCAGGCTCAGATGACAGCCCTCTTCGCCCTCACACCAGGTCTCAGCGTGGTGAAGGATACCATTTTCCCTCAGCGATTCATGCACTGTGCAGAACTGAAGCGCATGGGTGCTCAGATCAAGGTAGACTCGGGCTCAGCCGTCGTTACAGGTGGTGTTGGGCTCTCTGGTGCACCTGTGATGGCTAGCGACCTCCGAGCCTCTGCCGCGCTCGTCCTCGCGGCTCTCGCAGCTGAAGGCACGACAGAAATCAGCCGTCTCTACCACATCGACCGAGGCTACGAACTACTCGATGACAAGCTCATCATGCTCGGTGCTGAGATCTACCGAGCTCCAGACTTAGAGAGTCGTCTCGAAGATTCCTAATACAAACCTACATGAGCCTCCTGAGAAAAATCGTCTGCACACTCTTCATCAGCCTCTTAACGCTCGCCTTAAGCCCTGCATGGGCTTGGCGACCTGTCGCAGAGAAGGTCAGCCCTCCGACTCAGGAGTTCCGCGCGGCATGGGTGGCTAGTGTTTATAATCTGGACTGGCCATCGCGCTCAGGGCTGAGTGCGGCAAAGCAACGCGCCGAACTCATCACCATCCTGAATGCAGCAGCACGCCTGCGCCTGAATGCGATCATCTTACAAGTACGTCCGAATGCAGATGCGCTGTACGCCTCACGCCTAGAACCATGGAGCAGCTGGCTCTCAGGTGCGGGTGTGAATCCGGGTTATGACCCGCTGGCATTCGCAGTAGCCGAGGCGCATAAACGAGGCATCGAGCTACACGCATGGTTTAATCCCTTCCGCGTCACCGCAGGATCGAAGCCCGTAGGCCGTGGGCACGTCAGCAGCACCATGCGCGCCCATGTGAAGAAGGCGGGAAGCGTGACCATGCTGAATCCCGACAGCAGCAAGGCGCGCGCGCACGTCACGCGCGTCATTCTCGATGTCGTACGCCGCTATGACATCGACGGTGTGCATCTTGATGACTACTTTTACCCCTACCCTCCGCATCACAATATCGCAGATGGGTTAAATGCGAGACAGCGTCGCGAGAATATAGACGACTTCGTAGAAGATCTCTACAGCGATATCAAGGATATCAAGCCATGGGTGCGCGTCGGCATCAGCCCCTTTGGTATATGGCAGCCCGATCACCCTCGTGGCGTGAAGGCAGGAGTGAATGCGTACGAGCAGCTCGCCTGTGACGCACCGAAATGGCTACGCGAAGGCTGGGTAGACTACCTCGCACCACAGCTGTACTGGCGCATAGCAGGCGACCAGAGCTACACCGCTCTCATGCAGTGGTGGAGCGCGATTAACCCTGCGCGTCCCATCTGGCCAGGTATAGCAAGCGTACGCGTCATGAGCAAGGTAGACCCCGGTCGCCCTGCATCAGAAATAGGCAGACAGATAGACTACTCTCGCAGCCTCGCCCGGCAGAGCGCAGGTCAGCTCTACTGGAGCTGGACATCACTTGCCGAGAACCGCGGTGGCGTGAAGAAGCAACTCGCAGCCCGATACACCAGCTGGGCCATCCCACCCGCCATGCCATGGCTGAGCCGCGCGAAACCCGCCCGCCCTGCCCTCGCAGCAGCGCAGCAAGGGAAATACGTCATCATGCAGTGGAAGGCCTCCGATAAGCAAGCCCGCAAATGGTACGTACAAGCTCGCATCGGTGGCAAGTGGTACGGCATATGCGCCCTCCCTGCGGGACAGACACGCGTCACACTCCCCCTCTCTATGCTAAAAGGCGCAGACAGACTCGCACTACGCGCCATCAGTGCGTACGGCATCGCCAGCGACGCGAGTGTGCTGGCGAAGTAAAAAAGGGCACTTGAAGGGACACCTGACTTCGTCATTATGATAAAGGGTAAAGATAATCCTACTCATCACGAACATGTTAAACTTGTTGGTTTATATATATGGGTGACGCAATACCCATAAGCAACACCTAAATGGGTGTCCAGAGGGACTCGTTCCTCTGGCAGGATGCAAGGACGGCGTCCTTGCTGGGAGTGTGAGGGCAAAGCCCTCGCGGAAAAGCTGTGCTCGCAGAGCACAGCAGCGTCAGTTTCTTATAGACTGAAGTCACACGCGCCCGCTCTGCAAACTGAGCATCACCTCCACACCCGAAACTGACGCTCCGACCACCGCGCGCGAAGCGCGACACTTATCTTCCGTCGCAAACGCGATAGCGTCTGTCAGAGAAGACTCGAAAACAAGCGCACTAGCTACCCAAGAGTCAAGCATATCTTCCGATATGCTTGACGAGCCGTGAGCAAGGAAACGAGATTAACATACATCTCCAAAACAAAGCTCCATTGCTTCTTTCGAGTGACGCAATGGGAAGTAAAAAAAGGACGCTGAAGGGGCAATCTTCAAAACTACGGAAAACTAAAATATCAATATTCAAAGAAAATCAGAATTTCTTTATTTACCTTCTTGACAAGGGTGTCGTTTTCTGTAGACTAGTGATGTGAACATTTCAACGATTCCTACACTAGAGCTTCCGACTTCGGATTACGATCAGATGCGCTCGATGAACAACAGGCGTCTCATCCATGTACTCCGTTCGGCAGTATTATCCCCCGATCGCGAAGAGCGATTCTCACCACGTCCTCCTCAGGAGCATGACGGCTATACAGTTTTACGTGACATTGACAGTATCCGCGTCCATCTCCTAAGAGAAGGTGAAGTGATTTTCCACTGCGTCTTCCAGCCCTTTGGGGAGGGATGCTAAGAGCAATTCTCAGTGACACTCGAAGGCAGTAACATTTTTCAAGAGCATCATCGCAAGGTGATGCTCTTTTGTTATGCGAAAAAATGAGCTGCAACTCGCCTTTTACAGCATTTTTGCTGGACTTTACAGCGAAAAGAATTGATAATGGCGTGGGGTATCATACGTCCGGTCGTATAATACCATCGACTTATCACAAACTAAGCACCGGAAAACAACAACATTTGCCATGCTACAGGGAAATAATTCAAGTACGTCACAGGTCTCCTTTGACGAATTCCAAACCGCAAGCTATGATGAGTGGAAAGCCGCAGCCATCGAAGCTCTCAAGGGAGCTCCTTTCGACAAGGTTATGTTCACGAAGCTCGTGGACGGCTTAACTCTCAAGCCTATTTACAATGCAGAAGATGTCCCCGCTGACATCGAACAACCAGGTCAGTTCCCCTACCGTCGCGGTACACGCGCTCTCGGATATGCGGAGAAGCCATGGGACGTCGCTCAGACCGTCTACGCTCGTTGCCCTAAGGGCTTCGTGAAGAAGGCGAAGAACGAACTTGAAAAGGGCTCTACAGCTCTCACGGTGAACCTCTCCTGCAAGACTGGCACCATCCTGCGCACGCTCAACAGCTGGAAGCTAGCCTTCGACGGTATCGACCTCTGCGCGCAGCCTATCTACTTTAACGCAGCCTGCTGCGGACTCCCACGCCTCAGCCTCCTCATCGAGACTTGCAAGTCTCAGGGCGGCGACCCTGCTAAGCTTCAGGGTGGCATGCTGTTCGACCCCCTCACCATGCTCCTCACACGCGGCAAGCTCTGCGGCGGTGTAGGCTACTGCGGTGCGACGAAGTCACTCTACCAGATGACAAAGTGGGCGATCGAAAACAACACATCTGACTTCTGCACCATCGGTGTGAATGGCGTCGCCTACACGAATGCAGGCGCATCCGCTACAGACGAAGTCGCCTTCATGCTCGCTACAGGTACAGCCTACCTGCGCGCCATGGTGGACATGGGACTCGACGTGAACGACGTAGCACCACGCATCCGTTTCAACGCTGGTCTCGGTAACAATCTCTTCCTTGAAGTTTGCAAGCTGCGCGCTCTGCGCATGCTCTGGGCAGAAGTCGTCCGCGCCTGCGGAGGAAACGACGAAGCCGCGAAGATCAAGCTCGGCGCGACCACATCCAGCTGGACGATCAGCAAGGTCGATCCATGGGTGAACATGCTGCGCGCTACCTCACAGGCATTCTCCGCTGTACTCGGTGGAGTCGACAGCCTCGACGTCTCCCCATTCGACGTCGCTGTGCGTAAGCCCGATGAGTTCTCCACACGCATCGCACGTAACTTGCAGCTCATGCTCGCAGGTGAGTTCAGCCTCGACAAGGTCGTCGACCCTGCTGGTGGCTCTTACTACGTCGAAAGCTTCACGGAAACTGTCGCGAAGGAAGCCTACGCCACATTCCAGAGCATCGAAGCCGAAGGCGGCATGGACGCAGCGATCAAGGCTGGCACTGTTCAGGATCGCGTCGCAGCGATCTGCTCCAAGCGCCTCGAAATGGTCGACCAGCGTCGCCAGACAGTCGTAGGCTGTAACAAGTACGTCAACCTCGAAGAAGAATCACTCGCTTCCGACGAAGAGAACTGCACAGGCAAGAGCTGCTCCACCAGCAGCGACACAGAAGTCGAAGTCAACTTCGTCATCGGTGACATCAACGAACTCGCGACAGCCACCGCCAGCGGTGCTACCTCCTGCACCATGCAGGCAGCACTCGGCAGCATGTACATGTGCGACTGTGGTTTCAGCTCCGCTCGTACACTGGAGATGCACCACCTCTCCGAGCGTTTCGAAGCCCTCCTCGACAAGGCCGCAGCCGTTAAGGCAGCTACAGGCTCACGTCCTAAGGTACACCTCGCGAACGTAGGACCACTTCGCCAGCACAAGCTGCGCGCTGATTTCACGCAGGACTTCCTCCGTGCAGGTGGTTTCGACACAGAATACGCCACAGGTGCTGACACTCCAGAAGAAATCGCTAAGCTCGCTGCTGAGTCTGGCTGCAAGGCATGCGTCATCTGCTCGACAGACGACAGCTACCCTGAAATCGTCCCAGGCTTCGTCACAGCCGTGCGCGCACTCGTCCCCGACATGTACATCCTGCTCGCAGGCTACCCTGTCGAGCACATCGAGAGCTTCAAGGCTGCTGGTGTGGATAACTTCATCCACGTGAAAGCAAACTGCTATGAAACCCTCGCTACCCTTCAGGACAAGCTGGGTCTCTAATCCATCCGCAACAGCATATACACCTTTTGCACACACACATTCATATGAGCAAAATCCCTAATTTCTCTAATCTTGACTACCCCGTCAAGCCCGTCACTGCCAACAGCTGCCCTACAGGCGCTGAGTGGATGACAAACGAGCAGATCTCCGTCTCCCCCTGCTACGACAAGAGCAGCTACGACGAGTGCAACCAGCTCGGCTTCACCGCAGGCATCGCCCCTAACCTCCGCGGACCTTACGCCACCATGTACGTCTCCCGTCCATGGACAGTGCGTCAGTACGCAGGTTTCTCCACCGCTGAAGAGTCCAATGCATTCTACCGCCGCAACCTCGCTGCTGGTCAGAAGGGTCTCTCCATCGCCTTCGACCTTGCCACCCACCGTGGCTACGACTCCGACCACCCACGCGTCGTAGGTGACGTAGGTAAGGCTGGTGTCGCCGTCGACTCCATCCTCGACATGGAAATACTCTTCTCGGGCATTCCTCTCGACAAGATGTCCGTCTCCATGACGATGAACGGTGCTGTACTTCCTGTACTTGCCTTCTACATCGTGGCAGCTGAAGAACAAGGCGTGAAGCAAGAGCAGCTCGCGGGAACGATCCAGAACGACATTCTCAAGGAATACATGGTGCGTAATACCTACATCTACCCACCGACTCCTTCGATGAAGATCATCGCTGACATCTTCGAGTACACCTCGCAGAACATGCCGAAGTTCAACTCCATCTCCATCTCTGGCTACCACATGCAAGAAGCAGGTGCTACCGCTGACTTGGAAATGGCCTACACCCTCGCTGACGGCTGGGAATATGCGAAGGCTGGTATCCAGGCAGGCATCGACATCGACGCATTCGCACCTCGCCTCTCCTTCTTCTGGGCACAGGGTAAGAACTACTTCATGGAAATCGCCAAGATGCGCGCCGCACGCGTCCTCTGGGCGAAGATCATCAAGACCTTCAACCCGAAGAACGCCAAGTCCCTCGCCCTGCGTACCCACTCCCAGACATCGGGATGGTCACTCACCGAGCAAGACCCATTTAACAACGTCGCACGTACCTGCATGGAAGCACTCGCTGCCTCCCTCGGACACACACAGTCCCTGCACACGAATGCACTCGACGAAGCGATCGCACTTCCTACAGACTTCTCTGCACGCATCGCACGTAACACGCAGCTCTTCCTTCAAGACGAGACAAACATCTGTAAGGTCATCGACCCATGGGGCGGATCTTACTATGTCGAAAGCCTCACACAGGAACTTATCAAGCTCGGCTGGAAGCACATCATGGAAGTACAGGAACTCGGAGGTATGGCAAAGGCCATCGAATCCGGCCTTCCTAAGCGCCGCATCGAAGAAGCAGCAGCACGCCGTCAGGCAGCGATCGACTCCGGAGCAGAACCCATCATCGGTGTGAACAAGCATCGTCTTGCCCAAGAAGACGCACTTGACATCCTCGAAGTGGACAACTCCGCTGTACGCCTCAGCCAGATCGCACGCCTTGAGAAGCTCCGCGCAGAGCGCGACAACACAGCCTGCCAAGAAGCCCTCGGCAAGCTCAGTGACATCGCAGCCTCCGGCGAAGGAAACCTCCTCGCAGCAGCCATCGACTGCGCACGCAAGCGCGCCTCCCTCGGTGAAATCTCTGACGCATGCGAAGCCCACTTCGGTCGCCACAAGGCACCCATCAAGCTCATCACAGGCGTGTACGGCAGCACCTACGGTGACAACGAACCACTCATCGCACAAGCACGCGCCCTCACGGACGGCTTCGCTGAGCAAGAAGGTCGCCGCCCACGTATCCTCGTCGCGAAGATGGGTCAGGACGGACATGACCGTGGTGCGAAGGTAGTATCCTCTGCTTACGCTGACCTCGGCTTTGACGTGGACGTAGGACCTCTGTTCCAGACTCCAGAAGAAACCGCTAAGATGGCCGTCGAAAACGACGTACACATGGTCGGCATGAGCTCACTGGCAGCTGGTCACAAGACACTGCTACCCCAGCTCGTCGAAGAGCTCACGAAGCTTGGTCGCCCTGACATCATGGTCTTCGCTGGTGGAGTCATCCCTGCACAGGACTACGAATTCCTTCTGAACAACGGTGCATGCGCCGTCTACG
>CAYJNX010000024.1:0-19643 GCA_964371525.1 uncultured Akkermansia sp.
TTATTGCGCTGGTGGACGCACGCCTGAGTAAGTGCCCGCGTTGTTGACGACATAGCACTTCCCATCGGGGTACTGCTTCACCCAGGTGATGCGAGGGGAATCAGCTCCCGTGCTTTTCAGTAGCACGCGTAGATAATCACTCTCAGGTGTCTGGCTTACAATGTCGAGCTCGTAGTCATCGGGATTCATCGTATAGCCATTTTCCGGTGATGTCCCCTTCGCGAAGCTCTTCAGGATGTGATGGTAGTTCGCGTCCTTCAGTCGTGAGGCAAATGTCTGGTAGCTGGGGCGTTTATCCCAGTTGTCATCGGCTTTCATGATGTGGGCAAGCATCTTGCGCCCTTCATCGCGTGTGCTGAGATTCATGTAGGTGAAGCAGGCATCGAAGTACATTTTCAAGGCTGCCTCGGGGCTGTCTTGGGCGTTCGCTGCCCATTCTTCATATGTTTGTGCGCTCATGTTTCTTTATTTTCTAATGGTGATGATGTCCGTTTTATACAGGGGGGTATGCCCAGATTTATCGCTGGGAAGGTAGCTAAAGCGCAGCACGTGCGTCTCATGGCTGTTCTTTTCTATCAGCTCGTAGCGGACAGATATTGCTTCTTTTGCATGAGGATTCGGCTGCTGGAGGATAGTCTCCCGCTCGCTGTCATTGAGGAGGCTTTTCAGCGGTTCTTTCGCTAGATCCTCATAGCCACGTAGAGGGGGAGCTTGCATGGCGTGTGATAAGGGTGTGAAGCGTTGAGTCTTTTCGTCCCAGACGAGCTGTGCCAGCAGGCTAAGGCTGCGATGTCTGTCCTCATCGTAGTTCTGCGTGAGGATGTCGAGATTCCCGTCCTTATAGTGGAGCATCCCTCCCTCCATCAGCTTCGCCTGAAGTGCTTTATCCAGAAGAGGTATGTATTTCCATTCCTTGCCTTGGAGTTGTAGACCTGCGTAGCCGTAGCTAAAGTAGCCTTGATGTATCATCGTCTTGAGGCAGAATATGACGGTGCCGCCTTGTACGCTGCGTAAGAAGTGGGTGTCTACTCTGTCTCCCATCTGTGATATCTGCGCGACGGGCTTGCGCGTCTTCGTATCAAAGACCACGAGAATCACGCGTCCCAGCCCTGCGACATGCGGGACATTGTCTAGGGAGAAGACCACTAGAAGCTCCTGCGCCAGCGGTGAGGAGAACGCCCCCGAGTAGCGAGCCTTCACGCGTACATCGTCGAGCATGGACGCATCGTGTAGGTAGTCGTCACGGGACATATCTATCTGCGAGATCAGGTAGCTGTCATCCGCGACTTCTGCCATGCAGAAGCCTGTAGCAAGTAAGGTCAGTAAAATGATGCGCGTTCTTTTCATCAGAATACGACTTTATAGCATGAGACTCATTGCAAATACAAGGATAAATCGAATTTATTTCTAAAATAAATAGTGTAGTAAAATAATGCTTTCATTGTATGTTAATTCGCTTATTATGAAATATGAGCCTTAGGAAAGGAATACATACTATGAAAATACAAACACTCTTAGGCATTTCTCTCATGTTGACGATGGGACTTCCCAGTTT
Organism: uncultured Akkermansia sp.; assembly: GCA_964371525.1. Taxonomy (GTDB): domain Bacteria; phylum Verrucomicrobiota; class Verrucomicrobiia; order Verrucomicrobiales; family Akkermansiaceae; genus Akkermansia. Next base: position 1,556 of record CAYJNX010000024.1, read on the forward strand.
CGCGCAGGATGCGGTCTTCCCTACGAAGGAGAAAATCGCCCAGTACGAACGATATCTGGATGGTGCTCCTGCGCAAGAGAGGTATGACTACGCCATCGCTTGCATCGAAGGAAAGGAAGTGCCGCAGGACTATGAAAAAGCCGTGCAGTGGCTCAGCTCAGCTGCCAGTCAAGGCCACGCCGACGCGCATTATCAACTAGGCGTCTTGTACAGTCAACGAAAGGTAGAAGCTAAAGACAGCGAAGCTTTCGCGCTCTACCGCTTTGAAGAAGCGGCGAAGCTCGGGCATGCCGCTGCGCAGAACTCCCTCGCTTACGCTCTGGAAAGTGGTACAGGTACGAAAAAAGATCCCACCGCCGCACTCATGTGGTACTCTAAGTCGGCCGCTCAGGGGAATGCTCTGGCTCAGTACAGTCTCGCCTTTTATTACTTGAATGGAGAAGCCGTAGAAGCCGATCCGAAGAAGGCCGTGTCGCTGTTCTACCAATCAGCGGAGCAGGGGAATGCCTATGCGCAGCTGTCTCTGGCGCAGTGTTATGAATCAGGGCAGGGCATTGATGCCGATCAAGCAGCCGCCTTTTACTGGTACTTGAAATCCGCAGAGCAGGGTATCGCTCAGGCGCAGGCCTCCGTCGCGAATGCTTATTTCTTCGCTGAAGGCACAGAGAAAAAAACACAGCAGGCCTTTAACTGGTATGTGAAAGCCGCTGCGCAGGGGAATGCTCAGAGCCAGCATCAGCTCGCTACTCACTACAAGAATGGGCTCGTGGTCGCGAAAGACCCGAAGAAGGCCTTTGAATGGTATCTGAAGGCGGCTGAGCAGGGCTTCGACTCTTCTCAGAATAGTGTAGGGAATTGCTATGAGGCTGGCAATGGCGTGGAGAAAAACCCTCAGAAGGCCGCAGAATGGTATCAGAAGGCGGTAGATCAGGGGCATTTCTATGCTCATTATAATCTCGCTGATTGCTACGACCGCGGCTTCGGCGTGGAGAAGGATATGAAAAAGGCCTTTGAGCTTTTCCATATCATCGCGTAGGAAGGTGATCTCGATGCTCAGTGCAAGCTAGGGCATTACTATGAAAATGGCTTAGGTGTCGCGAAAGATATGGCTCTAGCCAAGGAGTGGTACGCTAAGGCGGCAGCGCAGGATCAGAAGTACGCGATCGAGGCACTGGAGCGAATCCGAATCGCAGAAGGTGGTGCGCCAGTAAATGCGCAGTAGGGATGCGTGAGATAGTAGCCATGTGTTGGAGATGTAGGTAAATCTCGTTTTCATGATCACGGCTCGTCAAGCATATCGTAAGATATGCTTGACTCTTGGGTGGCTTGTAGGCTTGTTCTTGCCTCTTCTCTGTCTTGACGCTATCGCGTTTGCGACGGTGAGAAAAGAGTCGCGCTGTCGCGCGCGGTGGTCGAAGCGTCAGTTTCTGGTGTGTACGCCATGCTGGGTTTGCAAGGCGGGCGCGTGTGACATCAGGTTATGAGGAAACTGACGCTGCCATGCTCTGCGAGCATGGCTTTTACTTGGGCTTTGCCCAAACCCAGCGGGGACGCCGTCCCCTGCACCCCTGCCAGAGGAACGCGTCCCTCTGGACTCCCATTTAGGTGTTGCTTCTGGGGGCTGCGTCAGTTGTATGTGGGAATTTGTGGCTTTTATATTTTTACTGCTTACTTCTACTTGAGCTTGTCAGGGTAGGGGAGTGGGGTTCTCTGTCCCTTCGCGTTCGGTTTTTCGCTTTTCAGGCTGGGCATCTGCGCTTTGTAGTGTCGCATGAGCTTGCCCATCATGTTGGCGAGTTCTTCGACTTTCTGCGGTTGTTCTTTCGCGAGGTTTTTCTTTTCGCTGATGTCTTCCGCTAGGTTATAGAGTTCTAGTTCTTTCGAGCCATGTCGGTAGAAGAGTTTCCAGTCTCCTAGGATCATCGCCGACATGAGCGGGTAGTTATGTCCATAGCCCCAGCAGTTCGGCATGTGGAAAAGGAGGGGCTTGTTTTTCATTTCTTTCCCTTGTAGTGTGGGAGTGATGCTGCGTCCATCGACGGTTTTCGGGAGTTTCATCTTGCTGCCTCCCGCCATGTCGATGATGGTGGGGAAGAGGTCTTCGATGATGACGGGGCTGTCACTGCGGCTTCCTGCTGCCGCGACTCCTGGCCAGCTGACGAGCATGGGGACGCGTATGCCTCCTTCATAGCCCGAGCCTTTTCCTGCTCGCAGGGGGTAGTTCGCATTTCCTATGCGTCCCTGTCCTTCGAGTCCTCCGTTGTCTCCGATGAAGAGGATGATGGTGGATTTGTCCGCGTTATTCTCCTTCAGCCATGCCATGAGTTCGCCGAGACTCTGGTCCATGCCTTCGATGAGGGTGCAGTAGTTGCGCTCATTGAGGCTCCAGCCTTTTCCGTCTACAGGGTGTTTCTTGAGCGTGGGGTCGGGGTAGTTCTTCATGAGTGTTTTGTCTTCCGCGCGTGCGTCTAGCGGGGCGTGGATGGCGTAGTGGCTCATGTAGAGGTAGAAGGGTTTGTCTTTTTCCTGTGCTTCGCTACCGAGTTTGTCAAGTAGTCGTATGGTTTTCGTGGTGAGGGCTTTTGTTAAGAAGACGTCTTTGTCGTAGAATTCGTTCTCGTCCATGCCTTGCACGCAGAAATCGTTGTTAGGCGCACTGTAGCGTCTGCTTCCTCGGAAGTCTGCGGGTCCGCCTATTTCACTGCCTGCTATGTTGTAGTCAAAGCCGAGTTCTGTAGGGTTCGCTCCAGGGGTGTCGCGTGAGCCCCAGTGTCCTTTCCCACAGTGGATGGTGGTGTAGCCGAGCTTGCGAAGGTACTCAGGTAGTGGTCTAGCGGCGACGTAGGGTCGCTTGATCTCGTATTTCACCTTTTCTTCGCTGATGGGCTTGCGGGCGGTGCCTTTGGGGCGTGTGCCTTCGGGCTGGAGGCCGTTGACGTTCCAGTCAGGGGAGGCGAAGGTGTTGTTCGGTGAGTCGTTGAGTTTGTCTTGTAGTAGCGTCCAGTTCGTCACGCGGTGGCGTGCGGCATTCTGACCAGTCATGAGACTGGTGCGCGTCGGGGAGCTCACGGGGCAGGCGTAGGCTCGTGTGAAGAGCATGCCTTGCTTCGCGAGCTCTTCCATGTGCGGGGTCTTGTAGCGGTCGTTGAAGTAGGTGCGCTGGGCTTCTCCTTGTTTGTTATACCAGAAGGGGACGCTGCTGTCTTGCCAGCCCATGTCATCGACGATGAAGAAGATGATGTTGGGCTTCTTCGGGTCGGTGGAGAGTCCGAGTGCGGTGCTGGTGAGGGCGACGGCTGCGCCGAGGCTGCTGAGGGTGAGGCGTGATGTCATGGCTACTGAACGTTTAGCGTTCTGCGCGTGTGCTGGTGTCTTTCACTGGCTGCTGTAGTGTTTTCATGTACTCGACGATTTCCTTCTTGTTCTTGCGGTAGTCCAGTGTGGAGTAACGCCAGTTCTTCACGAGTGTGCCGTGTCCACGGTACAGGAGCTTGCCTCTCTTGTCGACGACGTAGGCACTAGGGATGCCGGAGCTGCCCTGCATTTCTGTGAGGATGCTCGCATCCATGGTGGCGGGGAAGGTGGCCTCATGCTGGTCGAGGAATTTCTGCGCAGCGGCTTGGTCCTTGTCGGCTGCCCAGAGGATGAGTTCGACTTTCTTGCTGGCTTTGATATCTTTATAGATTTCTGCTATTTCTGGCATTTCCTTTTGGCAGGGACCACACCAGCTCGCGGAGCGCAGGAAGATGTAGTACTGGGCGTTCGCGTTTGCTTCACCGTTGAAGATGTCCATTTGCTCAAGCGCGTCTTTCACGCTGCGAACTTTCTTAGGCTTCTTTTCCTTTGTGGATTTGTTCAGGTGAGGGTTGTTGCCCAGTCTGTCGCCGTCTCCCATGTTGAACTGGGCTTGGCTAGTGGGGGCGAGAAAGGCGCATAGCAGCGCGAGTGAAAGGATGGGTGTTTTCATGATATGTAATATATGCTAATGCAATTCCTTGTCATTTTAGTAGAGAGTACTTCTGAAGTCAAGTGGACAATACGGCATATATATAGATAATATGACATAATTATGACGCTATTCTGCTTGACAGGTTAGGTGCTATACGCTAATTTGAAGAGGTTATGAAACTTCATCACCTCTTAGCTGCATCTTGCGCTATTACTAGTTCGGCTGTTTATGCTAACAGCACACCTTCTGCTGTCATTCAGGAGCTCGCTCAGTCATCTGCTACTGCGACTGCTACTCCTGAGCAGCGTCTTGCTGCCTTCCCTTCTCTTGCTGACATTCCTCAGTCTGCTACTATCGTGATCGCCGCAGGTGATTGGCGTCAGTGCGTCAAGGCTGTGATGACTCATCCTTCTCTTGCGCCTGCGATGAAGAAGTCGGAAAAAACTGTGGAAGAAGTTCTTGCTCAGGTTCCTGATGTGACGAGTTTTGCTTTCGGGATGGACTCCAGTATTGAGCCTAGCTTTGCCGCACTGAATAGTCTATCAAACAGTGGTTACATGACCATGCTTACACAGGCATGGGCTGCTGCTTCTAGCGACAACGATCTCATCAAGTCTCTGGGCGAAAAGCTCGCAGCTCAGATGATGGAAGGTACGACGCTGGCCATCCCTACGATGCACATGAGTGTGAGTTTCGCTGAAGGTAGCATGTATACCGCAGCGATCGAAGAAAATATCAAGATGACGCTCAATCAGGTACTCACCACAGCGACACCTGAGGAAAAGGAGCATCTCGGTCTTACGCAGCAGGATATCCCAGGTGGCTTCATCGTCAGTCTGGAGATGAACTTCATGCTCGATGCGATCATGATGAACATGCAGACGATGGCTGCGCAGGACACGAAGCCTATCGTTGATGCGATGGCAGCCCTTCGTGGTAAGAAGGTGTACTTCGCTTTCTCTCGTGAGGGTGATCGCCTCCGCCTCGCGATGGCAGATGATCTCGCGAAGCTGACCTTTCCTAAGGCTGCTGCTGAATCCGTCGCGGCTTCTTCAGTGCTGGACTTCTCCAATGAGGAAATCACGAAGAACCCTGTTTTCCTCGGAACATTCGGTGTCAGCGATGAGCTGGTTGATCAGTCCCTGAAGTCCACACTTCAGGTCTTCAACGGGGTGGGTAGCATCCTCACTGAGCTGGCGAAGAAGAACGTGAACAACGCACCTATCCTTGACAAGGGCGCAAGTTCCCTCGCATCCCTCACGGGTATCTACGAGCAGATCGTTAAGACCTACTCCTACTCCAAGGCGGACATGATCGTCTGGGCAGACGGTAATCTGAATGTAGAGATGACCACGAATAGCAAGGCTGTGACTCCTGCTGGCAAGCTTGTCGGTATGGCGCAGGCTGATCAGCCTGGTACGGCTCTCTATGCTGAGGTCGCAGGCTGCGCTGGCTGTGGTGCTGAGATCACCTTTGATGGTGTATTCGATTCTGTCATCTCTGTCACTGAGGCTGTCGTGCTGACACTCAACAAAGAGATGCGCTCTGAGATCATGCCTGTACTTCAGATGGGTAAGGTATTCATCCCTGATGTGAAGCAGCTCGCTGGCAACCTCGGCACAGCTCTCTCTGGTATGGACGCACCTGCTGGTCTGATCATGGACAACAAGGGCATGACTACAAACTTCGCTGGCGGTGAAGCCGAGCAGATGCCTATCCCACGTCTCACACTCTTCACTGGCGTGAGTGATCGCACGAAGGTAGCGCAGGGCTGGGCTGATACGCTCACCACGGCAAAGGGCTTCCTCACGAAGATTGGTCAAGACGCGGGAATGGTCGATCTGATCGCCACTGTGGAATCAGAGAAGGATGGTGTCACCCTCCACAGCCCCTCCACACCTATCTTCCCAGCGGGACTCATTCCTCACATCGCTATCAGCGACAAGTTCTGGATGCTGGGTTCTGACTCTGCTTATAGCATCGAGCTTCAGCAGAGCTTCCAAGCCAGTGCTGGTACTTCCTTCACAGGTTCTGTGTTCGCGATGAACTTCGCTCCTATGGTCGAGTACACCCACGCTATCCTTGATCCTAAGGTAACGAAGCTCACGAAGAGCGAGGCAAAGGAAGTAGAAGAAGATGTAAAACCCATGCTCACTGCGATCACCGAGAGCTTCTCTGGTATCTACGCTGTCTGCACGACAGATGGTGGCAAGCAGGTCATCCGCATACGCCTTCAGGCAAAATAATTTATTGAAGTGAAATAATCTTCACGACGCTCCCTTCCTCTCATGTCGAGGAAGGGAGTTTTTTTTGTTACTGCGTACGAAGCGAGAACTTGACAGGAGAGAGTGGATGATCTAGAATGTATTCATGATGAATGCCGTCACGCTTATGATTCGTATCACCCTGTCTGTGCTACTCTCGCTGCTCTTTCTCTTCGCGTGGGCTTTCCCTCACCTCGCCGCTCCGGCGACCATCATGCCTCTGCATGGCGCACCAGAGCCAGATATTTTTCAACAAGGTGGTTACTTCGATGCGAATAAGCTGTGGATGCTTTCGCTGCTCGGTCTTTATATCGTGAGTGCTATGGGGCAGCGAAAGAATCTTGTGTGGTTTTCTGGATGGTTCACAGCCCTGTTGCTCGGTGCGCTTCTCTGGCCATTTCTACAGGTCTGGTATCCTGAATACCTATGGTCGCCTGTGGCTTATCTGAAGGCGGGGCTCTCATGGGGGATGCTCTACACGGCGATTTTCGTCGCAGCGAGCATGGTGCTGCGCCTTGGCTTGCTGCCTTTCCTTTTCCCACAGCCACTCGCCCCGCATGAGGGGAATGAGGTGGAGCTCGATAGGCTGGATGTCAGTAAGGCGCGAACGGTGCGTGAGATCGCGGCGAGCAAGGGGCGTGTCCGCGCGAGTTTCCTCTTCGGTGAGGCTGACAAGGGGCTCGTCGCTCGCTTCTATGCGACGATGCGTTCGATGATGTTCGCGAAGCTATCGCGCCTCTACTTAATCACTTCTATTCTGTCCTTCATAGGGCTGTGGTTCTACCTTTATCCGAAGCTCGTCGGCACGGTGGAACATGGTCTCGCGCGTGACCGTGAGCGTATGTACCAAGTCGCGGGCGTACAGGGTGGTCGCCACCTGCTCACGACTTCCTCCCTTCATGCTGCTATGCGTGTGCTTGCCCCCATTGCAAGCGAGGATAAGCTGCGCGGTATGACCATAAAGCAGGCAGAGAAGTATCTCGGACTCACAGGTTTAGATCCCGCTCTGATCGCCCAGTTGCGCGATGAGACTCCTATTAATACGAAGTCCGCAGGCGTGCTCTACGGAGGACGTACGCGCTTCCTTACGCTGGAAGACGGCACGCGCCGCCTCATCCTCTACTTACGCCTCGGGGCGGATAAGGACACGATCAACTTCGCCGAACTCGAAGAGGAGGGCTGGAATCCGCGCGTCGACGAGGCGCGGCGTATCCTGAGCACGCGCTACCAGAACGTGGCTTTTTAACACCTAAGCATCTTCTCTGTGAACAATCTCCCCCCTTACTGCACCTACCGCGCGCGCGTCGCCTTCCATGAGACGGACGCGGCACGCATCGTTCACTTCGCTCAGTACCTGCGCTACGCCGAGCTTGCGGAGACACAGGCTCTCCATGGTTGTGGTCTGCTCGCGTCGCTGATGGAGAAAGGTATGGGGATGCCACGTGTGAAGCTAGATGTGGAGTATAAGTCTCCGCTGCGCTTCTGGGAAGAGTACGAAGTCAGAGCTCAGCTGGAGCGTATAGGTGAGAGCTCCCTGCACTGGAGCTTCATCATATCGGGGGAGAAGTCCGTCGCGGCTCGTGTCTCTTGGGTGACGGCTCGCCTCAATGCTCATGGCGCGAAGGCCGTGTACTCCGCCGAAGAAAAAGAAATTCTTACCTTACTAATACCTAGCCTATGAAACGATTCATTACCTGTCATTTTGTTATTATCACGGCATTGTTATGCCTGACAAGCTCCCTTCTTCGTGCGCAGCAGCTCCAGCCACGTCATGTCGCTGTGGTTTACAATGCCCAGTCCGAGCATAGCCGCGAATGCGCGAAGCTCTACGCGATGAAGCGAGCTATCCCAGAGCGCAATCTCCTCCCTCTCTCCATTCCAGTGAGAAACCGAGACATCACGACACAGGACTACGTGAAGGATATTCATGATCCTCTCATGAAGCTTGCGTCGCAGCGTCAGCTCATGTTTCCCGCCTCTCGTCAGATGGGCATTCACCCCATCTATGCCATGGTGCTTATGCCCGATCTTCCGCTTCGTATCAAAGCTCGACCGGTGGTAGCTGGAGAGAAGACTCCAGAATGGAAGGATACGACAGCCGCGAGTGTCGACAGTGAGCTCGCTCTGATCGGATCGGGTGATTATACGATAGATGGCATGCAGCCGAATCCTTATTTCGGTCGCGATGAGGATATCGCGCTGAGTGGTTTTCGTATGCTTCCTGTCTGCCGTATCGACTCTCCTGATCCGTCCATTGATAAGCGTATGATTAATAACGCCATCGCGGTGGAGCGCGAAGGTGGCTTGGCAGGCTGGGTCATCGTCGATCAAGGGGGACCTTACCCTGATGGCGATAAGTGGCTGCAAGCTATAGCCACGCGTGCTATAGAGCTCAGGCAGCCTACCTTCGTAGATGTTCTGCGTCCTTCCATCGTCGAGTATTATCCTCTTCCTCAGCCAGCAGCGGTGTACTTCGGATGGTATGAGGGGAAGGCGAATGGCCCTTTTGTTTCCCATACTGCCAGTGCTAGAGGTGGTGTACAGACATTCCGCTTCCGCTCGGGGGCGATTGCCGTACACTTACATTCCTTTAGTGCGACGAATGTGCGCTCGCGTGATGAAGGCTGGGTAGGGGCACTTCTTGCGAGAGGGGCTGATGTCAGTGCGGGGAATGTCTGGGAGCCCTTCCTTCATGGCTCACTGCACTTGGATATATTTTATAAGAGGTTGCTCTCGGGGTTCACCCTAGCAGAAGCTTCTGCGATGGCGACGCCTGTGCTATCATGGCAGGGGATTGTCATAGGTGATCCCCTTTACCGCCCCTATCCGACAGCACCGAAAGCAGCGACGCTGAATATAGGCATGCAGGCCTGTGTGGAGTTTGTCGAAAAGAAATACGACAGCGCGGCACTGAAGTTTGCAACGATAGTCAAGAATTCTAAAGATCCTGATGAGCAGATACGTGCCGCCCTCTGTGTCGTCCAGTGTCAGCTGCTGGCTGGGAAAAAAGACGAGGCGAAGGTCTCCCTAGACCGCATTCTTACGCTTTTCCCTGAGAATATACACAAGCGCGCAGCGGAGCGCATGATGAAGCAGCATTTTCCCAGTGCTCAGTAATACTGATGATTGTTTTTTCTTGAAGAAAGTTTAATTTTGTTTATAGTGTATCGTATGAAAGCCCCCATTTTGTTCAGTCTTTCCTGTCTTTTATCCTCACACGCTCTCCTTGCCTTGACTCCTGAGCAGGCAGAGGAGCAGACCCAGCTCGCTCGTAGTTACGTTACGGGCGATGGTGTGGAGCAAGATTATGCAAAAGCCATTGAGTTACTCATCCCCGCCGCGGAAGCGGGTAATCTGCTCGCGAAGCACAGTCTCGGCTATATGTACTGCGAGGGCATGGGCGTGCCTGTAGATTATGAAAAGGGCTTAGCCCTCTTTACCGAAGCCGCTGAGGCTGGGTTCTCTCGTTCGCAAGAAGGGCTCGCTTTTGAGTATATGAATGGCTCGGACGCGGTGCCTGTAGACTTGACTAAAGCTGTGTACTGGATGGAGAAGGCAGCAGCGCAGGGAGAAACAAATGCCACCAGACAGCTCGTTGCTATCTATCTCATAGGAGCAGATACAATCCCCGCCGATTTAAAACAAGCATTCTACTGGATGGAGAAGGGGGCTGCAGCTGGTGACACGAAGCTACAGATGGAACTCAGTAGACGTTACGCCGGAGGAATAGATGTAGAAAAGGACGATGCGAAGGCCTTCTCTTGGGCGAAGAAGGCTGCCGATCTTGGGGATGCCGATGCGATGGTGACCCTGGCTATGACGTATCGTGAAGGCAGCCCGCAGATCGCTAAAGATGAAAAACTTTGCTATGAATGGGCGAAAAAGGCATCGGATCTGAATAACCCTAGAGGTCATCATTTGAGAGGCTTATGTCTCTTATATGGCGATGGTGTCGAGAAAAATGAGCAAGAAGCCCTGCGCTACTTGCATAAGGCTGCTGATCTGGATGATGTCGGAGCGATGCTGAGCTTAGGTCAGATCTATGAGAATGGCTCTTCTGGCATCGAGGTGGATAACAAACTGAGTTTCGAGTTTATGAAGTCCGCAGCTGAGGCAGGTAATCGCGATGGCATGACTGCACTGACCTACGACTACTTGAATGGTAATGATATCATTGCGAAGGATGTTGAGCAGGCCTTCTACTGGGCAGAGCAAGCGGCTGCACTGGATTGTCCCTTGGGGCTATTGAATCTTGGTATCATCTATTTCTATGGAATGAATGGTGAAACTGATTTAGAAAAGGCTCGTTTAAATTTTGAAAAAGCAGCCGATGTCGATATTAAGTTTGCCATCCTGCTTCTCATTGAAATATACAGTAGCGAAGAGCATGGAAATGAAGAGCTCTTGCAAAAGCGGCTGGAACAGTATGCGAAGCTTAGCGATATCTCGAGCATCGAGGACGCGAAGTTAGACGCGATGAATGAGCTAGGCCTCACCTACCTCCGAGGCGACGGTGTGCCATTCGACGTCAAGAAAGGGCTCGCCATACTCACCCAGTTGGCAGAGGGCGGCTATGCGCCCGCACAGCTGAGCTTAGCTTCCTATTACGTGAAACCAGTGGGAGGCGCGGAGGCTGATACGGAGAAAGGCTTATTCTGGGCTGAGACAGCGGCTAATGCGGGCTTTAAACCAGCTATTGATATTCTCTTTAATATCTATGATTCAGGTTATGAAGGTGTAAAAGCTGATGAAGATAAGGCTTTCTACTGGCTAGAGAAAGGCGCGAACAGCGGACTCTCTCACATGCAATTAGAGCTCGGACTGCGCTATCAGCATGGGATAGGCATCGAGGCTGATGGATTGAAGTCATTCGAGTGGTTAATGAAAGCCGCGGAGCAGAACGAGCCTGCCGCGCTGCAACATATAGCACAAATTTATTTTAATGGCAATGAAGTGGTCGCACAAGATGATGCCTTAGCCTACGAATGGGCAAAAAAGGGAGCCGCTGCTGGTGATTCTGTTTCGATGAATCTGCTGGGTCTCTGTTACCTCTATGCTAAAGGCACGGAGAAGAATATAGAAGAGGGGCTGCGTTATGTGCGCGCATCGGCAGAGCTGCAGCACACAGATGCGCTTGAAAACCTCTCCACCTACTATCGCGAAGGTGAATATGGACTTCCTGTCGATCTAGAAAAGGCGTTTTACTATATGATGAAGTGTGCCGAGCTAGGCTCCGCTGAGGCGATGATGGATGTCGCCATAAGCTATTTCGAAGGTACGGGAGTGATGCCGGATAAGCAGCTGTCCTTTGAGTGGATGCTGAAGGCCGCAGAGCTGCTTGATACTGATGCTATGTCAAATCTCTCCGCCTTCTACCGCGAAGGAATAGCCACAGAAGTCGACTTCGCACTCGCTCACCAATGGGCGGAACGCGCCGCGATACAAGGCAATCCTACGGGGATGCTTAACCTAGGCATACTTTACGTCAATGGCCTAGGCGTGGAGGAGGATATAGAAAAAGGTGTATCTCTTCTCGAGACGTCTATGGAACTCGGAGAGGATCGCGCTTATGAAACGCTGCTACAGATCTTCACAGGTGATGAGTACTATGACATCGAACGCGTGAAGTTATACAAGAAAGCTGCTGCTGAGATCTTCGGAGAACAATAGGTCCCCAACAGATCTCCAATAGATCCCCAATAGGATTAAAACAATTTCCCCCCCCCTCATATATAATTTAGCTATGAAAATTCCCACGATTTTAGGCATCACACTTGCCCTCACGACGAACTCCCTCCTTGCCCAGCCCGCTCTGACTCCAGAGCAAGCTCAGGTACAAGCCGAGGAAGGCTACCGCCTCGCCACAGGAGATGGCGTGGAGGTAAACTATACAAAAGCGATTGAAGTCCTCACCCCTGCCGCTGAGGCTGGTAATCTGCTCGCGAAGCACACGATCGCCATCATCCATGTCAATGAACATATCGTTGACGCAGATACGAAGAAGGGGCTAGCTCTCCTTATGGAAGCGGCAGAGGCGGGATTCTCCCGCTCTCAGCAGTCTCTGGCTGCCGCCTACTTGAGTGGTAATAATCTCGTCGAGGCAGATCAGGCGAAGGCCCAGTACTGGATGCAGAAGGCTGCCGAGCAGGGAGAGATCGACTCCATTAGAGCACTCGTGGGTCAATATATGACAGGAAAGGGCGCGGTAGCTAAGGATTATGAAAAGGCCATGTACTGGATTGAGAAAGGCGCGACTGCTGGTGATGCGAGTCTTCAGAAGGAATTAGGCTACCAGTATCTGAAAGGTGAAATTATTCCAGCCGATGCCGAGAAGGGCATGTACTGGACAAGGAAGGCTGCCGAGCAGGGCGAAACCCAAGCGATGACAAACCTCGCCATGATATACAAACATGGAAACTCCCTGGTTCAGAAAGATGATGCTCTCGCTTATGAATGGGCGAAGAAAGCCTCGGAGTTGGGTAGTCCCTTGGGGCATAATCTGAGAGCCATCTGTCTCCTCGAGGGCGATGGCGTCGAGAAGAATGAAGAAGAAGGTCTGCGCTACATGCACATGGCTGCTGATCAGGACTTTGCCATCTCTCTTCTTTCTCTTTCTAACTACTACCGCGACGGCTTATATGGATTAGAAGCCGACATGGAGCAGTGCCTCACTTATCTGCGAAGAGCCGTTACAGGAGGTAATGTGCAAGCGATGAAGACCTTATCATATTACTATGAGACAGGTCATGGTGTCGAGGCGAATCAGAAGCTCAGCTATCAGCTACAGAAAACAGCGGCGGAAGCGGGCGATGTCGAGAGCATGGACACGCTGACAAAACGCTACATGAATGGGAACGGTACTCCCGTGGACATGTCGCAGGCCATACTCTGGGCTGAACGCTCCGCAGCACAAGGTGGCACCGCAGGTCTCTTTAATCTCGCCCTCATTTACCGCTACGGATTAGCTGGAGAAAAGGATATAGAAAAAGCGATCAGCTATTTCGACAAAGCCCTCGATGCGGGAGCATCAATGGCATGCGCACTGATCATCGATATATATGCAAGCGAAGAGTATAGAAATGACGAACTGCTACAGAAATACCTAGAAAGATATGCAGAGCTATTTGAGATGTCCTCGCTGGAGCACGCGAAGCAGGAATCGACGCTGGATCTAGCGAAGCACTACATTAAGGGGGGGATCGTCCCTGTCGATGAAGAGAAGGGACTCTCCCTTCTCGTGTCACTGGCAGAATCTGGTTTTGCACGCGCGCAAGCCACTCTTGCTGACCACCTGATTAATCACGAAGATGGAAAGGTGGAAGACGTGGAGAAAGCGATGAACTTGCTAGAACAAGCCGCGAATCAGGGACTCCCATCAGCCTATGGTGATTTAATTAATTTGTACACCGCTGGTCATAAAGATATTTTACCTGATGCGAGTAAGGCTCTCTACTGGATGGAAAAAGCCGCGAACGAAGGACTGCCTGAGTACCAGCTAGAGCTCGCGCTGCGCTACATGCACGGAGTGGATGTCGAGGCGGATGAGAAAAAGGCCTTTGACTGGTTCTTGAAAGCCGCCGAGCAGGGCAATGCCGTCGCAATGAGGCATGTAGCTCATACCTACTACAATGGCAATGAAAGTATCGCGAAAGACGCTGCCCTCGCCTATGAATGGGCGAAGAAAACAGCGGCACTAGGCGACTCCTCAGCGACGAACTTACTCGCTCTCTGCTATCTCTTAGGTACAGGCACAGAGAAGAATGTGGACGAGGGACTGCGCCACATGCGCGCAGCGGCGGATATGACGCATACTGGTGCCCTTTCTAACCTGTCCTATTATTATCTCCACGGTGAGCATGGATTGCCCCGCGATCCACAAATGGCATTTTCTTATTGCCTGAAAGCTGCCGAGGCAGGAGCGCCCTCTAGCATGGTGGATCTGGCGATCATACACTATATCGAAGGGGTGGGCGTAGTGCCGAACAAAGAGCTAGCCTTTGAATGGATGGAGAAAGCTGCCGAGCTCCGTCATCCCCTAGCCATGTCAAATCTCTCCTACTTCTACCGCACAGGTGAGGGGGTCGAGACCGACTACGAGCAGGCCTATATATGGGCTGAGCGCGCGATGCGCCGAGGTTTGCCTGCGGGCACCTTTAATCTAGCTCTCCTTTACCTGAATGGCCTTGGCAGGGATGTCGATATGGAAAAGGGCGTGTCCCTTCTGGAGCAGGCCGCAGGAAACGGTGAGAAGGATGCCTATGACACGCTGCTGGAGATCTTCACGAGCGATGAGTTCAATGATCCCGAGCGTGTGGAGTTCTATAAGACGCAGGCAGGTGGGCGGTTTGAAGAGTAATATTCATTAAGAATGCTTGATGTTTATGAAGTTCCTTTATTAAGGCTTGATTTACGTTAGGTTTTTTATTAGAATGGAGCGCGTATGAAATCCCCTATCCTACTAAGCCTTTCATTCTTCATCACATCTTCGAGCTGCCTTTTAGCACTGAGCCCAGAAAAAGCTCAGGAGCAGACCGATCTCGCGCGCCGCTACGTACTGGGCGATGGCGTGGAGCAGGACTATGCAAAAGCCATCGAGCTGCTCACCCCAGCCGCGAAGGCTGGAAACCTGCTCGCGAAGCACAGCCTCGGCTATATGTACGTCGAAGGCATGGGCGTGCCTTTCGACACCGATCGCGGCTTTGCCCTCATCACGGAGGCCGCCGAAGGGGGCTTAGCGCGCGCTCAGGACGCCCTTGCAGGAGCATACGCCTTTGGAGAAGGCGGGCTTAAGCCCGACCAGAAGAAATCCCTGTACTGGATGGAAAAGGCGATGGAACAGGGCGCAGTGGGAACGCTGGGAAAAATGGTGAATATCTATAGCAACGGGAGTGAGAAGATTCCTGCTGACATGAAACTAGCTAATGAGCTGCTGATGAAAGCCGCGACGGAAGGACTCGCCCCATTCCAGATGGAATTAGGCTACCGCTACCTCGTAGGCAAGGGGCTGAAGGCTGATATCGTACAGGCAGTCACATGGACGAAAAGAGCCGCTGACCAGGGAATTGCAGGAGCGATGGGTAACCTTGCCTTCATGTATATGGCAGGCGCACCACAGCTGAAGAGAGATTACAAAAAAGCCTACGAATGGGCAGAAAAAGGGGCGAAGCTCGGCGACGCCTCCTCCTACAATGTGATGGCTGCCTGCCTCATCGACGGACTGGGCAGAGAGAAGAATGTGGAAGAAGGCCTGAAATACATGAACCAGGCCGCTGAGCTGGGCGACGTCGACGCGCTTGCGAACCTCTCCACCTTCTACCGCCTCGGGAAACATGTAGGTGAAGCTAACCCGCAGAAAGCATTTGAATACGCGAAAAAGGCTGGCGAACTCGGACACGTAGACTCCATGTCCACCGTGGCGATCTTCTACATAGACGGCTTCGGAGTGGAGAAGAATGAGCAGCTCTGCTACGAATGGACGAAGAGAGCCGCAGAAGCAGGCCACGCCGATGCAATGTCGAACATGACCTTTCTCTATAGTAGAGGAGTAGGCGCGGAAAAAGATCCTGCAAAAGCCTTCCAATGGGCAGAGCGCGCTGCTGCTACAGGTTCGCCAAGAGGAATCTATAATCTCGCTACCATCTATATGGAAGGCGCAGGCGTAAAAGCCGATGCGAAAAAGGCGGTCACTCTACTCGAACAAGCCGCTGAACGAGGCTATCCCGATGCCTACGGACTCCTGATAGACTACTTCAGCAAGGGGAGTCAGAAAGACAATAAGCGAGTAGCTCGCTACAAGAAAGAAGCCGAAGAGCTGCACCAGAAACGTCAAAAGGCGCAGAATATAAGCGCTTAATCTGCAAGAATTACTACACGCAGACCTTCCTGAAAGTGCTGCGTGACGTGATTTTCAGAGGGTAAACGTAGCTATGCTGCTGGCTTCGCTGCTGCCTTTGGGTAGACCCTTAGCATGGAAAGCGGTATGACTTGCGATGTAAATAGAACAAGTGAAAGAAGGGCGAAGTAAAAGGGGCGACTCGCTGGTAGGGGCGGGCTTAAACGCAGCTTCTCAGGATACTCCTCTTGCCAATAGACAGCAAGTTCACAAGAAGTATCGCCTTGCGCTATCCCTAGTTCCTTTACGCGCTCCTCGGATAGTTCCACTCGTTTGGCGGTCATCTGCTGGTGGCGCGGGTAAAGCACCGTAGCATGTATTTCTCGTTCCTCCTCGCCATCGGTCATTTTCGTCACCACTCGCTGATTCTGTAGCGTGCCTGTGCTGCGAAGCCACGCGCCGCTTGCCTCTCCATTGATATAAGTATTATAGGCTAACATGCCAGACATAATGCTAAAGAACGTTAACGTCATACCCGCGAAGAAGAGAAGCATAGCTATGCTTCTCATTCCTGTGTCCGTCGTGCCGCAAACCGAGAGCCATAGGGGTGGACGAAGGATGCGGGTAGGCTCATCGACATAGTCTTGAGTAGGGATATGGGGTAATAAATAGCTTAGCTTTTGATATACCCTGCGTATTTCCTCGCTATCTGAGCTCGTCAGTAGCCAGTGTTCTTGATGATGAGCATCTACGAGGTAAACAGAGTAATAGTGCTCATCTGAGAATAGGACTTGAAAATAACGCATACGCGTCTCTAGGGCTTGCTCGCGCCCCACTGCACTACGGCTGATACATACTTGCTGAATGTCTGAAACTAGCCATTGCTCCTGAGATACCAGACTTGCCCCTCGTCGGTGGATGCGCTCAATACCCTCGCTCGATAGAGATAACTCGTAGCTTCCTATCGAAAGTCGTCTCAACTGAATGAGCATAATAAATAAGTAGGGTGCTACGGCCACGAGGCATGCGCCCGCAAGTAAGAATGCACCTGCCGCATAGACCTGATAGGGGCTACACGTACTTGCCCCACGTCCAAAAAGCAGCCATCCTAATGATAGCAAGGTGAAAGACGAGGAATACAGAATGCCCTTCTTCAGTTTGTGGACAAGACGCGCATTAAGCGTGAATTCGCTGTACTGTTGATTAAACATAATTGATTATTAGGAGAATATTATAAAGACTAAGGTGTTCTACCTCTTGTTATTTATTCTGTCTCTCCACTTTTTACTGGCGAAGATATAACGAGCTAGCTGCGCGTCTGCTGAATAACCATCTTCATCTATATAAAAGGCTTTATGAATATCTATATTCAGTGATAAGTTAGCGCGATAAAGCTCTTTGAGGCACTGGGCGCTGATAGTTACCTCCGTGTAATGAGAACTCATAAAATATGATAAGTATAATGTGGCATAATCTGAATGCTTAAATCTATCATTATATCGCTTGAGCCATTTTATAATAAATGTATTATATGAACTCCAAACATCGTGTGACAACAAGATAAAGCGAAGGTTCTTATAGCATACAAAATCTATATGCTCATCTTCGGATAAACCTTCTCTAGCTAACTCTTCCCATAAGTGGCAATGCGTTTCTTCATTCTTGACAGATAAGCCAATAAGAAAAAAACTCTCTAAAACGCGTCTCGTAGATCGTCTTCTAGCATCGGGAAAGGCTATATATTGTAAACCAGCTTCAGACTCCGCTAATGCCTTTATAGCTGTGCTGGAATCAAGATGCAAGCGAGTGTGATGCAGGGGGAGCTGCTCTAGAACATCAAATTGAAGAAATAATTTTTTATTCTGAGCCCTCATTCTCTTGAGCTCTTCGCAAAAAGATTTCATTCGACACAGCGATTCTTGCCCTGTAATAGAGCTAGCTATATTTAATGAGAACAGACCATCATCCTCATCATAACTGCAATACTCCTCCGCGTCTTCAAGGTCTATATCGACCTTTGCTAAGCAGGAAGAAATAATTTGA
>CAYJNX010000025.1:0-19410 GCA_964371525.1 uncultured Akkermansia sp.
TCTCACCGTCGGTGCTGTCAGCTATGTTCTCTCACAGCAGCAAGCGCAGGCGGAGAATATTTCCTACACTGGTGCCAACCCAGACTTTGATCCAGATACGGATGGAGTTCAATCACTCACAAGTTTTGGGCAAGATGATAATATTATCTTCAACATGTCAGGTCACGGCTGGGTCGCGCCAGACGGTGGTAACGGCATTGTCGCTACAAGCTATATCCGCCACATCTACATCGCAGGCATCTCCAGCAATCGTACCTACCTTTTCCGAAATGCGGTGGTCGATTTCGATCTCTTAGCGGACAAGGACGCCTACCTCGCCATGGAGGGCGTACCCACCGACGAAGCTCTTCAGAGCTACACGCTGCCCGATGGCTCAGCGGGTCCCAAGCCCAATGGCTCTATCTACATCACGGCGGTTCCAGGTACCAATATCCCTCTACAACTCGCGTTTGAAGGCGTGATGAAGGACTTCTCGGGTGATATCATCAGCACGGATAGTGCTGCCTATCTCACCTTCCTAGATTACTCCCTGACTGACGATGACGCGATTGATGCTGATCGCAGACTCTCCGCATCAGGCTCAGGTGAGATCAAGATAGGCGGTCGCACCGTCAGCTACGAAATGACAGGCCATGTCACGGTGAACAATTCTAAGATCACCGTCTC
The DNA here is from genome assembly GCA_964371525.1 of uncultured Akkermansia sp. Classification (GTDB taxonomy): domain Bacteria; phylum Verrucomicrobiota; class Verrucomicrobiia; order Verrucomicrobiales; family Akkermansiaceae; genus Akkermansia. Next base: position 667 of record CAYJNX010000025.1, read on the forward strand.
CAACACCATCGATGGCAATGCCGTGGACACTGGTGCTGCACAGGCTCTCAACCCCACGCTCGAGTTCTCCTCGACGGCGACGTACACCGTGAGCTCTGAAATTATCGCTGACAAGCTGCTTGTCGATACGGGAGCTACGGCGCACTTTTCTAAAAATATCACGAGCACAACCTCCCAGCAAATCTTGGGCACATCAAGCCTGACGGGCGGCACGAGCACCTTCGCTGGGACGACTACTGTCACAGGCTCACTGACCATCGGTGATGGCGCGAACCTCTCGATGCTCGGCACCACCGCTCTGGGCAACACGACCAACAACGGTCAGCTCACACTCGGCGGCACGGTCGCCTTCACCCAAACGATGGCAGGTACAGGCACGGTCACGGTCAATGCTGATACGATATTCGATCTCAGCGGCATGACCAGCACAGGTGCGGGAAATGACCTGAGCTACCAGCTCTTCGCCGACGGCATGACAGTCACCGAAATGGATCTCACAGCCGCGAACATCGCAGGTGTCTCTTCGAGTGGACGCGAATGGACGCTGAATACCGACGGCACGCTCACAGGTGTCCTGACGGCGAACCTGCACACCATCACAGGTGATGTGCTCGATCTGGGCGTTGGCACAGATATCAATGGCACTCTCTTTGGGGATGGCGATCTGCTCACCTTCACCACCGCGCCCTCGACCATCACCCTCACGGAGGACATCAGCTCAGGCTACGTGGATATCGACGGTGTCGCTGTGACTCTCACAGGTGATGGCAACACACTGGAATCTACTATAGAGCTGAAGGGCGCGGCCTCTCTCATCCTCAAGGATGGTGCGCTCGCCGCTACCAGCACCGTGACTGGTGCGGATGGTAGCAGCGTGGTCTATGACCTAGGTGCAGGCAATACACTCGACAATGAGCTGCAGCTCCTCGGCTACACAGGCGACGTCATCGTGGAGTCAGGGACTCTCGTGTATGCGACACCGGGCACCTCACGTACGGAGACTTACAGTCTTACGGTCAAGGAAGGCGCTAGTCTCACTGTCGGAGTCTCTCTCAACTCCATCGGCATCACGCTCGAAGGTGCATCTGATGCCAGTATTGAGACGCTACTCACCATGCAGGACGCTACCTACGCGGGTCTGCTGACGACGAGTGGGCACACGACTCTGCGTGGGAATGCCATCGTCTACCTCGATGGAGGTGTCACGACTTCGGGAGTGCTCACAAAGCAAGGGACGAACGAAGTCCACATTCGTGGCGGAAACGTTGACCTCAATGGTGAGATCCATATCACCGAAGGCCAGCTCTCCATCGGTGACGCGAATAATGAAAACTTTGATCTTACAGGCCTCACAGCCGTGAGCGTCAGCACAGGCGCGACGCTGCGCTGGCAGCATGGCGGCGAGCAGATGACGGGCGCGACGCTGACCCTCGATGGAGGCAAGCTGCTGAGCTATGATATGAACTCGGCATTTGGTGAGGCTGATGCGGAGAATCTTGCCGTTTCAGCGCGCTGGGGCAAGCTGGTCGTCGGCGACGCTGGAGGTACCATTGAGTTCCAGTTCAAGGGTAAGCAGGTATTCAATGAGATGACGGGCACGGGTGACCTTACGATTAATTTCCCGAATACGCAGTATGGTACCGAATTGCGAGCTGTTTATATCGAAAATCTCGTTGACTACGATGGTACAATCACCAATAGTGCTGCCGCAGGTCTCGCCAAACGCCTTTACATTAATAATGTCAACCAAGGCGCAGGCATGGACGCGCAAGTTACGGGCGACCCTGTGTACGCGACTGACTTCACCATGAGCGGTGCGGGCTCTCTGACGCTCGGTACTACGATGACCGCTGACTCGGTGACACTCAAGCAGGAGGGTGACTTCTCCATCACACAGACACTGACGACGGACTCGTTTGCTCAGACAGGTACAGGTACGTCTAACCTCACAGGCCTCAGCATCGCTGATGGCGGCTCGCTCACCATGAACTACAATGGTACGCTGGATATCACGACGCTCACCCTTGGGGCAAATATCGTTCTCGGCTACTCTGCAGGAGCCAATGTACTCGCCATTACTGAGGCACAGGCTGCGACAGTAGAGAGCTTTATCTTGAATGTTGTCGATGTCGATCGTACGCTGCTTGAACTTGCGGCGGGTGGCTACGATCTCGGTCTCGCAGGCACGATTGATCAGGCACTCTTCTCCATCTTAGGCCTCGATGCGGGATACTCACTGGACAACAGCTCAGGCACATGGAAGCTCACGCTCGATGCCGACGCTGAGTTCGACTTCGACGGCTGGGATATCAACTGGGGCGCGGAAGAGATAGCACGTGCACCCCTCGCGCTGGTCGCCGAGGACGGTCTCGTCGGCACAGCTGGCACGATGAATAACTTCTACCTCAACGGGCAGACATCCACAGACGGCGAGGCTTACACAGTAGACGGCACGACCACCGTGACCCTCACAGGTGGCGGTCGCGCGACAGTCACTGCAAACGCAGATGCGGTCTCCGTCTACGGTGGCTCCACAGCGGGGGCATCGACCACGAATAGCTGGATTCAGGTAGAGGGCGGCGAGTTCTTCACCATCGGTGGTGGTGGTCTCTCCCAGAGCTTCACGGGGAACTCCCACATCATCCTCAACCAGACAGAAGGCAACGTCAACTACATCGTCGGGGGTAATAACCAAGACAGCGGCTCGCCCACCTTCACAGGTGATAGCTACATCTCTATCTATAGCAATACATTGCTGGGCTCCGTGATCGGTGGTTCCACCAACATGCACAATGCGACCACAACCTTCAATGGGGATACGAATATCTTCATCTACGCGGTTCTGAATGCGACAGCTACTCCCGACATTCATAACCATGGAAGTGGCAACCTCGGAGAAGACCAGATCATTGGTAGCAACGCTTGGGGGGCAAACTCTGCCGGTACAGGTGTGCATAATGGTGCCTCCAATGTCACCATTGACCTCTCAAATGTCACTCTTGCTGAGGCGGCGAGCTTCGCCAAGCGCATCATCGGCGGCTCCTATGCAGGCCGCGGCTGGGCGATGAGCCACACAGGGGACACGAATGTCACCGTCACAGGCACGGCGGATCTGACCTTTAGCAAAGAGATCCTCGGTGGCAGCTACAGCACCTCGACAGGAGCGCTGACGCACAGCGGTAGCACCCACCTAACCATTAATGGCAATGGCGCTACCTTTGATTCTGCCGCGAATGTCGGCATCATCGGGGCGAACTACTCCTCTGGCGGTGCGACAAGCATCCTCACAGGCAGTACCAATGTCGTCATCCACGGCACTGGCAGTACCTTCAACGACCGCGTCGTCGCAGGTAGCGAGCATGTCGCAGGCACAGGCACGATCACAGGCGGTACGAATCTCACCATCCACGGTGGCACCTACACGAGTCACGTCATGGGTGGGGTGAACCAGCACAGCGGTACATTCAATGTCGGAGGCACGAGCCTCACCATCACCGACGGTACATTCACGGGCAAGGTATTCGGCGGTAGCGTTCACGCTGCTGGTACTAATACCAACACCGCTGGCACCATCGTCAACATCTCTGGCGGTAGCTTTACGAATAATGTCCACGGCGGTAGCATCGACATTAACAACGCAGGCATAAGCAGCACAGCAGGTCCCGTCGTGATGAACCTCACAGGAGGTACGTTCAGCACCTACATCACAGGTGGCTCTAACATCGGTGCAGCCTACGCAGGCACGACCACCGTAGACGGAGGTGTCACGATCAATGTCGATGGCGCTACGATGAATGGCAACATCATCGGCGGTCATATCCGTACCACTGGCACTACTGCGGCCACCGTCAGCATGGGGGATGTCGCGATCAACCTCATGAGCGGTAGCATCGGTGCAGATGTCCACGCCGCAGGTCACCTCACGACAGCCTTTACTGGAGCGACGACCGCATCGACGACCGTCACCGTGGGCTCAAGCATCGAGTTCACTGGCACGAACCAGATCATCAACGGTGACTTCGGCGGTGCAGCCGCTGCCTCGGGTGTCGTCACAGGCGATCGCACGCTTGCCTTCAGCGATGCGACCTATGGTAACCTTGACAACGTCAGCTACAGAAACTTTGACGTCGTCGAGGTCACTGCCGCTGATGGTCAGGTCTCCATCGCAGGTGTTGAAGGTACCGACTCCATCACCAAGACAGGCGCGGGCACACTGACGCTCACCGCTGCACAGAATGGCAAGAACCTGACAGCCAGCGAAGGCACCCTCGCCCTGCAAGCTGCTTCCTCCCTGACGAACCTCACGATGGCTGGAGGCACGCTCTCACTGGCGGCTGATCCTAGCATCAGCGTCACAGACGAGCTTAGCATCACAGGCGGTGCTCTCAGCATGAACAAGGGCTACACAGGCATCGCCCTGGACACAGACGCAAGCCTGACCCTGAACGCAGGCTCGACACTCGACCTCAGCATCATCGGTGCTGTCGCGGACGAAGACATCGAGCAGGTGATCTTCTCCGGTGTCGATGCTGCGGCTACGAATCTGACAGGCATCACCCTCGAAGAGCTGGACAACGGCGAGCTCGGTGTCTCGGCTAACGCACTCTTTGGTTCTATCGACAATGGCGACACTGTTAGCTACACCGCGGCAGACATGTTCCTCGTGCTGCGTGATGGTAACCTCGTCCTCGTCAGCACCGTTTCGCGCAACCTTCACTGGGCTGGCGGCGACGCTGGCACTTGGGGCATGGACAACGATGTCTGGCAGAAGGAAGGCGTAGGTGATCTCATCGACTTCGAGAGAAATGATAATGTATTCTTCACCGCGGCGCAAGACACGACCATCACCATGGACGCAGCCGTCGAGGTGTACAAGATGAGCGTGAGTGGAGCAGACACGACCTACACCTTCACCGGTGACGCTGCGAACAGCATCACCGTCGCAGGATCACTCTCCCTTGAGAGTGGCGCGGACGTGACCTTCAACACCAGCGTGGACCTCAGCACCGCCGATGTCAGCCTCGGAGCGAACAGTATCCTCACCAGCACACAGACGACTGATCTCACCATCAAGTCTCTGACCAGCGGAGGTGACGTGAGCCTCAGCGCGGCGAACACCACGATCACGGAGACCGTCGCCACAGGTGGCAATTTCACCACCACGGGCAACCTCAGCCTCGCTGATGGGGAGAATGCCTTCACAGCACTGACCGCGCAGACCGTCACCGCTGATAGCCTTAGCATCGCTGGAGGCTCAGATATCACCACCTTCAGCGGTAGCAGCCTCACCATCACAGAGGGTGCTGTCACGATCGACAATATGGGCACGCTGGCCTCCTTCACCAATTACGGTACAGTCACGACGATAGAAGACGTCACCTTCAGCGCGAATGTCGCGACAGGCGGTGTACTCGATGCGGGCAATGTCACGCTTGGGGGCACGGCGAACTCCTTCACCACACTCACCGCTGACGCCGTCACACAGACCGCCGACGCGACACTCACTGTCCTCTCGGGTGATAGTGAGTTGGAGAGCATCAGTGGAGGCTCAGTCGCCGTCACTGCTGGCAGCCTCTCGATCACCGATATCGCTGAAACCTCACTCGCCAGCATCTCTGGTGGAGGTAGCCTCAGCACGGCGGGTGATCTCACCCTCACCAGCACGGACGCTCAGTCCATCAATGCTCTGAGCGTCGGCGGTAGTCTGACTACCGCAGGTGTCCTCAGCGTCACGACTGACCTCACGGCCAATCATATGAATCTGGGTGGAGCTCTCAGCGTCGGCGCGGCCAACAGCATCAACACAACAGCCAGTGCTCTGAGCACGATCTCGATCAACTACATGCCTCTGAGTGCAGGTCCCGCCATCACAGGTGGTTCGTTCAACTCACAGGCTCTGCGCTTTGACATGTCCAACGATGTGCTGCTCAGCATGGGACTCAGGAATGGAATCAGCTACGTACTCGCCGACCTTGAGATGGCGAGCACCATCACGGGACTCTACCTCAACTCGGATACAGCAAGCCTCTATGTCGACACGCTTAACAACTACACCATCTCGCTAGATGGCAACGACATCATCATCACACTGGTGGTGAAGGGCAACGACTGGCAAGGCGATGTCAGCAGCGCGTGGAGTGACGCAGACAACTGGGTGGAGGACGTACCTGACACCGACCGTGATGCCGTCCTTGCCGATGCGGGTAACACCAACATCACCCTTGGAGATGACGCGATCGCACGCAACGTGCGCGTAGAAATGACCTCGGACACAGGAAACTACAACCTGTCGGGTGGTGACCTCACCGCGGAGACACTCAGTATAGTCGTCGGTCAGCTGACCCTGAAGGGGGATGCGACTGTGACCATCACAGATGGAAATAACGATGGCTCAGGCGGTCTCGTCACCATTGCAGAAGATGGCAAACTCATCCTTGAAGAAGGTGCGAACCTCAATGCGACGAAGCTCACCCTCAATGAGGATGGCACGCTCACATCGGCTGGTGCTCTGACCGTAGACGCACTCACCGCGGCCGAGGGGACGGTGGCCAATACAGGCACGCTCACCCTTGGAGACGGCTCAACCATCGACACACTCACAGGAGCAGGCGGCACGCTCGCTCTCGTCGAGGACGCCACGGTCAGCATCGGTACGATGAGCGATCAGGCACTCAACCTCGCTGCGGGCTCAGAGCTCAAGGTGGCAGCCAACACGACACTCTCCACCATGAGTGGTACCGGTAGCCTTGCCATCGGTACAGGTGCCGATGGCAAGGGACTCACGGTCGCGGCTGGCTCATCAGGCATCACCAGCGGCACGCTCTACGCTGACTCGCTCACACTTGAGGAAGGCTCATCGGCTCGCTTCACCCAGCTCTCGGTCAATACGATCGTCATCAACGGTGATCTTGCTATTGACGCAGCGCGCCTCGGTGCGACACAGCTCGGAGACTTCGCGAACAGCGGCACCGCTCCCACCCTCGATATCACGTCGATAGGCGAGATGACGACAGGCACGGATGGTGTTGCGAAGACCTACTACGTCTACGAGCAAGCAGGGGCGAACTGGTCCTCCATCACCCTATCTGATGCGACGAAGGTCGCTATCAACGCGCACATCATCCAGGGCAACGACGTCCTGCTGACGACGACAGGTGACTCGCTCACCTTCACGATGCAGGAGTCGACCGACCGTCTGTGGAAGGTATCGGAGAACTTTGCCGTCACCGCACAGCAGGGAGCCGATCTCAGTGTGCTCAAGCCCATCTACGATGAGGAAGGCAAGATGATGGATATGAACATCCTCGACACCGTCGACCGCGTCTATGTCGATGCCGACTTCACGATCGACCTCGTCGGCGTTGCCAACAGTACGGGTAACCCTCTCCTCGTGCAGAATCTCACAGGTGATGCGGGCAAGACACTCTCCATCGTCGGTGATGGCATGGATCAGGACACCGTCGCGCTGAGAAACACCGAGGCGAGCTTCGCGGAGAATGCTCTCGATGTGAAGGACGCCACGATCACGTCTCAGTCCTTCAGCGATGGCTCTAGCTCCGTACTCGAGCTCGGCTCGCTCAACCTCAACAACGCGGCTCTCGAGGTCATCAGCCCAGCTGGCAGCGGTGCGGTAACAGGTGCTCCCACTGGGCTCACCGTCGGTCAGCTGACCAATGTCGATGCAGAGGGCGACGAGGTGATCACCTCCGTTGTCGAAGGCCTGCTTAGCATCAATGGTGCTGGAGGTATCTACACGGGTGCGTACAAGAGTAAGCCAGAGGACGAGGGTGCGACGCTCAACATGATGCAGGGTGCTAATCAAGCTCTCAAGGCTGGTGATGGTCTCACCGTCAGCGGCAGTGGAGGACATGCCCACATCATAGGCGGGGCAGACGAGGAGATGGATCAGATCAAGACGACTGGTGCTGACGTCACCATCGACTTCTCCATGGCGACCGCTGCGGATCAGGCTCTGACCATCGACAAGGCTTCTAGCATGGAAGGCGGTACACTCACCCTCGTGCTCAATAAGACACTCTTTGAAGCAGGCGAGGTGCAGGAGACGCTCAACTTCGCCGATGGAGGCAGCCTCACGCTGAGTGCTTCTAGCGCGCTGCATATCACAGTGGACAATCCTACCGGACTGCTCACCATGCCTACCGGATCGGGTACATCGGATGTCGTCATTGCAGGTCTCACCGCGGGACTCAGTGTGGGAACCGATGACATCACACTGGGTGGAGGACTCGAAAAGCTCTTCACGAATGTGCGCTACGAGGACGGTAAGATCGTCGCTGATGTGAACTCGGATGTCTACTCACAGAGAAGTCAGTCCGCGAATGGTACGGCTGGCTATAAGCTCCTGGATAAGATCTTCATCGAACTGAATCCACAGGACAATACCGACCAGTATGAAGATCTCGCAGCTGTCATGAATAGCCTTGACGCTCTCTACGACGCGTCTAACTTTGCCGCCGCAGACAAGCTTGCCGCTGCCATCGCAGGTGCGAGCACCGCTAGCATCGGTATGGCAGTGAGTGGAGACATGAGCCGCCAGCTCGGAAGCATACGCAACCGCACGATAAACATGGGCAGCGATCCAGAAATGGACATGGAAGGTGAGCTGAACTTCAAGGGCTGGATCAGCGCAGAAGGCGGTAGCAGCGAGCTCAGCGGCGAAGGCACGCTGGCTGGCTACGACCTCAGCAGCTGGGGTGGTACAGTAGGAGCAGAGCTCGATCTGAACTCCCAGCACACCATCGGTCTCGCACTCAGTGCCCTCTACGGAAGCTTCACGAGCTCGGATGTCGATTCGCAGAACGGTGATATTAATACGAACTACCTCAGCTTCTTCGCACGCTCCTACAGTGGTCGCTGGTCACATAGCTTCGTAGCATCGGCAGGTATGAGCGATATTAGCTCCACACGCACCGTCACCCACACACTGGGCAGCTACGATGCGAATGGATCGACGAACGGTATGAGCTATGGTGCACTCTATGAAGTCGCCTACACCTGTGCGATGTCGGAAAGCGGACGCACCGCATGGCAGCCACTCGCCAGCATCTCCTTCCAGAGCAGCACGGTGGATGGCTACACGGAAACTGGCAGTGATGCCGCCCTCGAAGTAGGAGAGCAGACAGTCAGCTACGCGACACTCGCCGTAGGTGCACGCGTGGAAACCGTCATCGGAGAAAGCATCTACAACCGCGCCTCCACACTCTCCCTGCGTGCGATGGCAAAGGCTGACCTCGGAGACACGAGCTCCAGCGCAGATGTACGCATCATGTCCACTCAGGATACAGTCACAGTCGAGAGTCAGGAACGCGGACAATTCGCCCTCGAACTCGGAGCTGGACTCCAGATCCCTGTCATGGGTGACACGTCGCTTATCTTCATCGACACAAGCGTCGAGCTGCGCGAGAACCAGACGAATGTCAACGGCAGCGTCGGCTACCGCTTCAGCTTCTAAGAGAAGCCCTCGATTACAAAGTAACATCGCCACCCAGTCCTTTGCGACTGGGTGGCGATTTGCTTACCGTGGCAAACGCGATAGCGTCCATGCAGAGAAGACGCGAGAACAAGCGCAGAAGCTACCCAAGAGACAAACAAGGCTAAACTGTTTCTTACGTGCCTAAGACGTAAAAATAGCTTGTGTGTATCGCCTCTATCCATTAGAATATTCTTATAAGAAACCATCTATCGCTGATATGAAAAGAACACTCCATACCGTCACCATCCTCGCAGGTCTGTCCATGGCACTGCTCAGCTCCTGCACACGCTTAGAAACCGTCCCTGAAGGTCAGCGCGCTGCGACACCCCCACGCGGTTCATCCGACATCGAGAAGTCATGGAACGCCCCTACACAGCAGGAACAGGAAGCCATGCTAGGACCTCTCGGACAGGTGCGCCGCTAAGAACGACTGAAAAGTTTTAAACAGAAAGCTTTTAGAAACCTCATCTCGCCCCATCTAGTCTCGTACAGATGGGGCAGCTTGGTTTACAGCCTCGCGCAGGGCAGTACGCACGCCCCCATAGCACCATGGCGATATGGAGGAATCCCCAGTCCGCGCGCGAGAAGCAGCGTTTCAGGTCCTTTTCCACCTGCTCCACTGGCGTACCTCGACTCAGCTTCCAGCGACGCGCTAGGCGGTAAATATGGGTGTCTACAGGAAAGGCTGGATGCCCGAAGGCCTGATTCATCACGACGGACGCTGTCTTATGCCCCACACCAGGGAGAGCCTCCAGAGCCTTCATGTCCTCGGGCACTTCGCCGCCGTGACGCTCGACAAGCATCTGAGACATCGCGACAAGGCGTGTCGCCTTCGATTTCGCGAGTCCGCAGGTCTTGATATAGTCCAGCAGCTCGGCCGGATCTTTCCTCGCCATCGTCGCGGCATCGGGCGCGAAGTCAAAGAGAGCTGGTGTCACAATATTCACCCGCTTATCCGTACACTGGGCTGATAGTGCCACCGCCACGAGTAGCGTGAACGCGTCTCGGTGGTCGAGAGGCACTTCTGGCTCAGGGAAGGCGGCTAGTAGCTCCTCATGGACGATCAGGCTGCGGTCGTGTCGATTCATAGGCGGCGTGTGAAGGTAAGAAAGGGAGGGGCTCTACGCCCCTCCCTTTGTCAATTGTAACTGATTCACTATGTTGTCGTCGATGAAAATACCTCTTAGGCATCCTTACGACGGCGACGTGCGAGTAGACCAGCCAGAGCGAGTAAGCTCAGTGTCGCGGTGCTAGGCTCAGGGACGTAGAATAGCGCATTTCCATCAAGGGAGCTTACTCCCAGTGGGTTCAGTGTCTCTTGCACGCTGCCTGGCTCCAGGTTTTCAAGGTAAATGTTAATTTCTACCGTGTGGTACCAGATGGCAGCCAGATCCGCTTGCGTGATATTCTGGAGTTCAAAGGCGACGAAGCCTTTGTTCGTGACGTATTGCTCGGCGAATGCCGCATACTCCGCAGTTGAGAGCACGATATCTAACTCCAGAGAACCTTCCATGGTCACGTCTGCGACGTTGATCGAGGTCAGGCTGTAGACTATCATGTCATGCTTGTCTCCCTCAGTTTGGACTTCAGCATTCTTGATGGTTAAGTTAGATCCCGTGGCTACCTGCATCGTGTGGTCTGTGAGGACGAGGCTCGCGTCAGCATTCTGAATCGTCGATCCTAGACCCTGCACTGTACCGCGCATATTCATCGTAGAACCACCACCGAGCTGGATGTTTGTACCAGAAAGAACAGAGTCGTTGATATGTGCTGTACTGTCTGTATCGAGCATCATGTTCATGTCGGTAATGGTCGCATTTTGGATCGAGCTCACATTACTTGCAGTATGCTCGATCGTCTTGCCCACACCTGTGATGGCGGATGTGCCTGTGTCTCTACCTGTCGCACTAAGTACACCTGCATTGAGGACTGCTGTATTCGCAAGCTCGATATTATTGCTCACTGCGATACCCTCTGCGATAGCCATCTGCGCTCCCGCATCGACGCTTACTTCACCTGTGCTGAAGGCTGAGGCATGCCCTGCGGTGGCGATGCCACCTGCGATGACCGTGCCTCCTTCATAGGTGTTAGCCGCGTTCAGGTTAAAGTTCTGCGTCCCTGTACCATCGATGGTCAGCCCTGCGTTGTTTCCTTCGACGTTAGAGATCACATTCTGCACGTTCACGGTCTTGACATCAGATGCAGCTGTCAGCGTGACATTCGCGTTTGTACCACTCAGTGCCATTGTATTGAGGATGTTTACTACTTTATCAGTATTGGAGACATCACTATCCGCTATGATAGCCTCTATGGTGGAGCCAGCAGCGAAGTTCGTGATGATGTTGTCATCAGCATTATCACCAATAGTTTTATCCGATGCCGTGGTCTGGTTACCCAGCTGCACGAGTGAACCTTCCTGTGCAATGATGGTGATGTACTGATTCTTCATTTCGCCGTAAAGGCCTTGATTCAGAATGAGAACACCCTCATCTTGTACCGTGATGGTACCCGCACTGTCCTGATTAGAAATGCCTGATTCGAGCTCCAGTGTACCGGCGACCGTAACTGCTCCTGCTCCGCCGTAGTGAGCGATAGCAAAGGCAGGGTCGTCTAGACCTACTTCTGCGGATGTCGTGGTACCGGTGACATGCAGCTTCGTGCCAGCTGCGATCACCAGTGTGCTTCCGCCGCCATCAGATCCTTGGTAGCCATCAATGGTGTAGGTACCGTTACCTGATATATTCACAGTTCCACCGAAAAGCTGCATATGGACATTATCTGTCAGCGTCGCGCCTGTTCCTACCACGATATTGTAGTCGTAATTCGTTCGGCGTATGTAGTATCCGAGCCCATCATCCGCGCCTATCGTCGCGACATGGTGACCTGCTGCGACTTCAAATGTCGTGCCTGTCGAGAGACTGATCGTGTTAATACTAGCAGCATTCGTGTCGAGAACCATCTTGAACACCTGTACGGACAGATTACCCGAGAAGTTCGTCATATCACCTGATAACTTCACAGTACCACCATCGACCTTCGCAAAGGTCGTGTCACTACTGCCTATGAGCGCACCTGTGATATCAAGCACACGTTCTGTGCCCCAGACGCGAGCGTAGGCTGTACCTGATGCTATCTCGACATCCTTCGCAAACGTCGACGTCTGATATGCTAAAGCATCGCCTACGAGGGCGGTGTTATTATGCATGACGAGGCGACTAGCACCGCCAAGCGATGTATACAACGTACCTAATGTACCGTTCGTCAGCTCGACAGTTCCATTGAAACCTGATGCCAAGGTGATGGATGACTTCGGACCATCTCCCACAGCAACACCTATAGCATCGATGTAGAGGGTGGAGTCCGCATCACCTCTGAGGAAGGTGAGCGTTGAGATGGCATTCGGCAGTTCCGTTGTGATTTCATAGCTAGCTCCCGCACCGAGAGTGACAGATGCGAAATCATTAATGTCGGTAAGGGCACTCTCCATCTTTCCACTGGATACAGTGAGATGTCCTGTGAAGTTCGCCGCACTCACGGTGGAGCCTTCACCTGCTAAGGCTAATGTTAATTGTGAACTAGATCCACCCTCAATGATATCCAGCGTATTCGCCCCAGCCGCGAGTGCTCCTGTGACGGTGATGGCAGCTGTGCCCTCTAATAGGACAGACGTCGTTCCTTCGAGGGAATCGATTGTCATGCTACTATCTGTATTCAGCAGAATACGGGCGACATCCACGCTCTCATTCGTTGTGAATGAGGAGCCTGTATTGAGGATTAAGTCTTCGATCGTGAACGTATGCGCCGTGCCCGTCGTCGTGACTGTAGCACCCGTGCTCACCGTTACAGAAGATGCGGATACATCTGCGAGTACTTCGATTTCAGACTCACCAGCTCCGAAGGTGATGAGTGCTCCCGCCTCGTAGCTGCCGCCCGTGTGGAATTCTGTGTCTCCATTGAGGTTAAGCTTGCCACCATTCCATGTGAGAAGTCTAGCCGATAGCGTGTAGAGGAGCTCACCGTTCGAGTAACTGTACGTGCGTCCTGCTACTGTGCCTATAAGCTTTTCTGGGTTGAGAGTGCCAGCGTTTAGCCATGCACTATCTTCTAGAGCGCCGCCTGATACGAGTACCAGACCGAAAGTGCCATCGCCTTTATCGGTGAAGACTAAGCCTGTGATGTCGATGAGCGTGTCAGCGTTTAAGGTTACTGTGCCTTCGTTCTGGATAGCGGAATCGTATGTCCATGTTCCACCCAGAGTGAGGCTACCACCAGCACTTACATTGATAGTACCCGAGATACCATCCGTGAGTGTCAGGTCGCCATCCACTTGCAGCGTCCCAGAGAAGGCTGACATACCCGTGATTGTGCCGCTGGTGAAGTGGACATCATTGCTAATAGCATGTCCTCCTACACTCAGACTACCACTAGATACAGTGATCGCGCCAGAGCCAGCGGACGTAGCCGTGCCGAGTGTGACGCTCGCGCCTTCGATTTCTAAACCACCTGAGAAGCTATTCGCAGCATTGAGATCAAGAGAGCCTGCACCTGTGACCTTCAGCCCACCGACTGAGCCAGCTATATCGAAAATACTCGACGTAATGCTTAGGGCGACATTCCCTCCACCGTCGTTCTGTGTCGTGCTCAGCGTGGTGAGAACAGGAGATTCCACCGTGCCCACAGCAGATCCTGTGCTGACAGCACCGAGCTCCATCTTCTCCGCGATGGTGACGCTGGCTTCTGAGCTTGTGATTGTGGTAGCACCCAGCTTTAAGGTGCCGTCCGTGGAGGCATTAAAGCTTGCGCCATTTAAGTTCAGCTGTCCACCCGTCGCGGTGAGGTTACTCTCGTTATTCCCGAATTCGATAGATGTGAGGGAGAGCGTGCCGCTGCTGAGGGTATTCGTGCCTGTGAGTCTGACACCGGAACTGAAGTTCACTGCACCTGCTCCAGAGAAGGTCGCGCCTTCTGCGTCGGCACGGCGACCTGTGAGAGTCAGCGTGTGATCTGCGGCCTGACTGATAGCGCCTCTGAGAAGAAGCTTGTCATTATCATCACTCTGGTTGAAGTTAATCGTTCCGCTGTAATCCGTAACGGCATTAAATCTTAACTCGCCAGACTCACCTGTGCAGTTAAATGTTAATGTGCCATCACCAGTCAGATTATCAAAGGTGAAAACACCATTGTAGCGATGAGAGACCGTACCACCGCCTATGACATTTAAATCTTTGAAGCTTAAACCACCAAGGCTATTATTATTAATATCACCGCTGTAAAGCGTGCCGCCTTCTAAGATGATGTCCGTGGTGGCGAAATCGTGACTGGCGTGCGCGATGCGGAACTGTGCACCTAACTTCACTCGTATAGAGGAGGCTGCTAGCGTATTAGAATCATTCTCATTTGCGCCAAACCACATGGTTCCAGAGTTCACGACAATAGCACCTGTGAAAGCCATATTGCTGGTTATGGCTACTTGATTATTGAGCGTGAGCGTACCTACACCAGTGACTTCTGTTAGAAAGGTAGCGTCTGTGGGGGGGGTGGCCGAGCTAGTTACTGTGGGGCTGCCATTCACGGTCGCATTACCACCGCCGATGTGCAGTCGCTCATCGAATGTTATACCTGAAATGTTGAGTATCGCACCATCTCCCAGCGTGAGAATTTCCATGGAACCGACATCCGCCATGCTAGCTATCGTGACCGTAGCGTTGTTCACACTGATTTCACCAGTGTAATCAGCCAGCGACAGCATGTCAGCGAAGTTATATGCCGCTCCATCATGACCGTCGAGGCGGAGGGTCGATCCATGGTTACCCGTGACCTTGAGTGGACCAGCATCGGTGTTAAGAGTCGCGACGGCTATGGAAAACTGCGTATTGGTGTCCATCGTGACGCCAATAGCCTTAAATGTGATACCTGCACCTGCGTTAAGTGACAGAGCCGAGTCCGTGGCGATGTTTAGATTACCCATGCTGATGCTTTCTGTCAGCGTGGCAGAGGTGTAGCCAGTGAAATTCACGGTTTGTCCCGCATTGTAGCTGCTGTTTCCATCGAATGCACCTGCGTCATTCCAACTCAGTGTTCTAGTCTCAGCTGTAGTTGCGCCACCTGTGAAGTCGAGATCGTTCTGAATCCCATCAAGCGTAAGAATGCCATTCTCATAGCTGAGAGTTGTAGTGGCTACCGTGCCTGCTACGCCTCGGATGCTTTCCCATGTCAGGGCAGTAATATCGACGGTACCACCAGTCGTGATCTGGTAGCTGATGCTATCGCCATTCGTAGTGCCAGTGAGGTCACCGAGATTAAGAATAGCAGAGTTCGTGAAGCTGAGTGTGCCAGTATTTGTAATCGCGTCTGTCAATATCAGGGTGCCACCCATTGTCAGCTGCCCGCCTGCGACGATGCTCAGACTGTTGCCTGCGGTCATAGTACCGTTGACAGTGAGTAAACCACCTGAGGCAACGCTCACATTGCTGTTTGCCGTTATAGCGGTGTTGACAGTAAGTGACCCGCCATCGGCTATCTGTAATGAGCTACCGCTGGCGATACTTACCGAATCTACGCTAGAGCCTCCTCTTGTAAGAATGGCTGTGCTGCCGTCATTCACCTCAAGCGTGGTTAATGTCAGGACGGAAGATATGGTGTAGCTCGCACCACCTGTGCCTGTCGTTGCGGCGCGATTCGTTTTATAGGAGTCGCTTGCTGACGCGTCTGCCACCTCTTTTGAGTTAAGAGAGAGTGTGTACGCAGTAATCTTACTATTACCTATAGTGACGTTTCCAGAGTAGAAGAAATGAGCACTGCCGTCATGGAGATTGTCATCTAATCCTTCAACACCTGTACGCGTAGCCATCTCGATAGCTCCTGTGCCTGTCACATTTGTCTGCACCGTATCGCCATAGTCTTGTGAATTCGTGAAAACGAAGTCGCGTCCATTTACGTTACCGTTATACGCCGTAACGGACAAGATGAAGTCACCTGAGAAATTGGCGTGATTACCATCAAAAATGAGATCATGCCGAAGAACGCTGCCTGGATTCCCTTTGAATGTAATATTGCCATGCCCAGTATAAGTTTCTGGGTTATAGCCAGAGTAATTCGTGATGTCTGACAAATTACCTTTAGCGTACACATAGCCGCCAGCTGAGTCACCACTATAATTCCACTGATCTATATAGATCGTGGGTGCTTCCCATTTGCGCTGTTCATGCCCAGCCCAGCCTCCAGTCGTGCTGACAATGATTTCTGTATCATCATTTTGGGCAGTATAAAGTCCTGTGCCCGTGATAGACAGTAATGCTTTCGCCTCTTCAGTCAGGAGGGTGAATGTCACTAATCCCATCGCCAGTGTCGTCATAGGTAGGCTAGTAGTCAGGGGAGTAGCTACTGAATAGCAGGCTAGTAGAGCTGATCGAAGAGTGGAGCTAAGATGGAGTTTCATGCGATGTTTATAAGTGAGTGATGGTTGTTATACGATTTCTCATATAATGACGCTAATCGAATGCTGTGCATCAGAAAATTTCCTTTATGATACATGATGCTCTCTATAAGTCAAGCGAGAATTTTATTTCTAGCAATTTTTCGTCAGGCGAAAGAGCTAGAATTTCCGTGTTTTATGGGAATTGCGCGTTTTTCAATGATAGTTAAAAAAATCTATGCCAAACTAACAAGTTGACATCCGTCTGAATGTTTGATAAAACTAACTCATGTCAATTAACCATTCCCCAAAGATTGCGAGCATCAAGGCTCGCGAGATCATCGACTCCCGTGGTAATCCTACACTTGAAGCAGAGGTACGCTTAGAAGACGGCTCTATCGGTCGCGCTGCTGTGCCTAGTGGTGCATCCACAGGTAAGCTCGAAGCTCTGGAACTCCGCGATGGCGACAAGGCTCGCTACCTCGGTAAGGGTGTACTCAAGGCCGTAGCTAACGTGAACGACCAGATCGCATCCGCTCTTAAGGGGCTCGACGCGACTCAGCAGGGCAAGATAGACCTCGCTATGCTCGATCTCGATGGCACGGAGAATAAGGAAAAGCTCGGTGCGAACGCCGTCCTAGGTGTCTCCCTCGCCACGTCACGTGCTGCGGCTCAGCACGTCGGTCTTCCCCTCTTCTCCTACCTCGGTGGCAGCCATGCGAACATCCTGCCTATCCCCCTCATGAATGTCATCAATGGTGGCGCGCATTCCGATGCTCCTATTGATTTCCAAGAGTTCATGATCGTTCCTCATGGCTTCTCCAGCTTCAAGGAAGCTCTCCGCGCTGGCGCAGAAGTATTCCACGCGCTTGGCAAGGTGCTGCACGGCCGCTCCCTGAGCACGGCTGTCGGTGACGAAGGCGGCTACGCTCCTGCGCTTGACGGCACAGAAGACGCGCTGAGCACCATCATGCAAGCCATCGAAAAGGCAGGCTACAAGCCAGGCTCAGACATCTCTATCGCTCTCGACGTCGCGAGCAGCGAGTTCTACGATGAAGAAAAGGAACTCTACGTCTTCAAGAAGGGCGGCGGTGAAGAGCTCAACCTCACCGAGCTCACTGATTACTACATCAAGCTGAAGGATAACTATCCTATCATCTCCATCGAAGACCCCTGCGCCGAAGGCGACTGGGCTGGCTGGAAGTACCTCACCGAGAAGCTCGGCAAGAGCACACAGATCGTCGGTGATGATTTCTTCGTCACTCGTCCTTCCTTGCTGCAGCGCGGCATAGATGAAGACTGCGCGAATGCCATCCTCGTGAAGGTGAACCAGATCGGTACACTCTCCGAAGCGATGGAAGCGACACGCCTCGCGCTGAGCAGCGGCTACGGTGCTATCATCTCTCATCGCAGCGGTGAGACGGAAGACGACTACATCGCTGACCTCGCCGTGGCGACACAGGCAGGTCAGATCAAGACGGGCTCGATGTCACGCGGTGAACGTCTCGCGAAGTACAACCAGCTTCTCCGCATCGAGGAACTCCTCGGCGCGACAGCACGTTTCGGTGCTGGAGCACTGGGCTGATACGTTTAAAACAAAGTCATACAAAACGCAGGGGCAGTGGTCGAAGGATCACTGTCCTTTGCTGTATAGGCGACCTCTCGCTTGCATAATTAGTTCGTCCAGAAAGGTGACCTCGAAAATGAGCAAAACAGCACGCCTTTTGTAGCATTTTGGCGAGAATTTACAGCTTTTTGGGCTTACATAGCTCGCTATGCGCGCCCAAACGCCGTAAATTATCATCCAAACTGCATACAAAATCCGAAGCTGCTAATT
>CAYJNX010000026.1:0-18561 GCA_964371525.1 uncultured Akkermansia sp.
GTAAATTCTCGCCAAAATGCAGCAAAAGGCGTGCTGTTTTGCTCATTTTCGTGATCACCATTCTGCACAGACTAATTTTGCAGGTGCCCTTAAGGGGATCTTGCAAAATTAGCAGCTTCGGATTTTGCACGCAGTTTGGATGATAATTTACGGCGTTTGGGCGCGCATAGCGAGCTATGTAAGCCCAAAAAGCTGTAAATTCTCGCCAAAATGCGGCAAAAGGCGTGCTGTTTTGCTCATTTTCGTAATCACCATTCTGCTCAGACTAATTTTGCAAGGTCCCCTTAAGTGTCGACTTTTGATTTTCCAGCATCAATTCTTGGCACATGCTTTTGAAAAATGGACCAAACTTTTTAAATCTATGAAAGAGAGCCACTGAAGATATCGTACCTAGATTAGCTTCTTTTGCTCTTAATGCGGTCTCCTTGCTACCGAACTCATATTACAAAGCCCCTCCTTTTTAGCTCTTAGGGCACTTTCTTTTAATGAGTAGCCTAAACCTAAATGTATCATCAAAACTATCAATATCTTCAAGAGATCTTTATCTTGCCTAGCCCCTTTCATTACATTGTGTTTCTGGGCGATTTCTTCAAAGTTTTCTGGAAATTGCTCTACTAATTCATCCCATCCAGTTATTTCGTTCATGGACATATTGTGTACTATTTAAGTTATACTACACAATTTCTTAATGGATATCAATCAGGTTAACGTATATAGGACGCGATCCTTGCATCCTGTTTAAGGACCGTGGATCTTAAACATCCATTTAACGCTGGCGCGCTAGGCAGCTGTTCTCTGCCGTCACCAACGCGAAGCGTAACAAGGCGGTGGACGCTGTCGCGTTTGCCACGGAAGATAAGTGTCGCGCTTCGCGCGCGGTAAAGGGGAGCGTCAGTTTCTGGCGCGGATAGCCATGCTGGGTTTGCTAGGCGGGCGTGTGTGGCTTCACCTATGAGGAAACTGACGCTGCCGTGGCTGCGCCACGGCTTTTCCTTTGGGGGCTTTGCCCCCATACCCCCAGCAAGGACGCCGTCCTTGCATCCTGTTTAAGGGCAGTGGCCCTTAAAAATCCATTTAACGCTGGCGCGCTGGGCGGCGGTTTAGTTTGTGTATCTCTTCACGCGTTCTTCCATCTCCGCGCTCGTGAAGTCCATGATGCTGCTCGTTCCCATGTCTTCACATACTCTCGCGGCTACGGTGGCAGCGTAGTTCATGGCTGTGCGTAGTTGTTCTTCATCTGGCTGTGCCACGTCTACTAAGTGCTCGCTGTAGTATGCCGCAAGTGCGCCTAGGTAGCAGTCGCCCGCGCCTGTCGGGTCGACTGCGTTTTCCAGTTTCCACGCGTCGCATTCGATGATGTGTTCTTCTCCTGCTGCGTCTCTGTACACGAGTACTGATCCTTTGCTTCCGAGTTTCACAATGGCGTATTTCGGGCCCGCTGCCAAGATGGCGCGCGCGGCTTCTGTCACGTCGCTTGTGCCCGCGAAGTATTCGGCTTCTTCTTCGTTCATGAGTGCCAGATCCACGCGTGCGAGGAGTTCGCAGACGGCTTCTCTATCGAGGGTGAGCCAGAGTTTCATGGTGTCGAGCATGATGAAGCTGTCGCCTCCGCATTGCTCTATCATTTGCTTTTGTAGCTCGGGGGAGGTGTTACAGACGGCGGCGACGGCGGGGTTTTTCAGTGTGTCTGGGAGTTCGAGTTTCCAGTTTTCCTGTACGCCGATAACTGTTTCTACGGTTTCGCGTATGTTGATGTCGTCTTCGTATTTTCCTGTCCACGCGAAGCTGCGTCCTTCCATGGTGTCGACATGCTGCATGCTGATGTTCTGGCTTTCGAGCTGGGCGCGGTATTCTGCTGGGAAGTCTGTGCCGATGACGCCGATGAGTCGTGCGCTGTCGGTGATGAGGCGCGCGGCTAGCGCGGCGAATACGCCTGAGCCTCCGAGGGTGGAGTCTACTGTGCCGCTAGGGGCGATGAGGGTGTCGATGGCGATGGTGCCAAAGATGAGGGCGTGGGGCTGCGTGTTGTTTGTGTTCATGGTTCTGTGCTGAGCATGTTGTAGAGGGTTTCTTCGTCGATGATGGGGATGCCGAGTTTCTCGGCTTTCGCGCGTTTGCTGCCGCCGCCTTCTCCTGCGAGGAGGTAGGAGGTTTTCGCGCTGATGCTGGTGATGGCTTTTCCGCCTGCTTCGACGATCATTTTCGCGAATTCGGGGCGGGGCTTGCTGAGACTGCCTGTGATGACGAAGCTGAGCCCGACGAGGGGCGCGCCTTCGGGGGTGGCGTTCTTGTCTTCGATGTAGTTGTCAGATGCGGGGTTGATGCCGAGTTCTTCGATGCGCGTGCGGAGTTGCTGGCCGGCTTCGGAGTTGAAGTAGCGGTAGACTTCGGCGGAGACGACGGGGCCGAGGTCGTTTCGTAGGGCGAGTTTGCTCTTCGTGGTTGTGCCGCTGGGTTTGCATTCCAGATAGCCGCGTGCTTGCCATGGGGCAGCGAGGCTGTAGATTTCTTCGCGTAGTGCGGCACCGTCTTCGTAGCGTGTGGCGGTGGGTAGGGCGTTGTAGCTGCTGACGAGTTGGCTGATTTTCCCGTAGTCTCGCAGGTAGCTAGAGTCCATGAGGGCGTGGAGGTCGGGGTGCATGCTCGCGAGTTCGCGTGCGGTGGTGACTCCTACTTGGGCGATGCCGAGGGCGACGATCCAGCGTGCGAGGGGGTGGGTTTTCGCGGTTTCGAGGGCGGCGATGGCTTTTACCGCATTTTTCTCCCCCCAGCGGCGTGGTTCGTCTTCTGTGCCGAGGTTGAGCGGTGCGAGCTGGTCTAGGCTGAGGGTGAAGAGGTCGAGCGGGCTGTGGATGTAGTCCTGTGCGACGAGGCTTTCGACGACGCTGATGGCCATGCTTTCGATGTCGAGCGCATCGCGTCGGCAGAAGTAGACGCTGCGCATGACGGCTTGTGCGGGGCAGGTGAGGTTCGTGCATCGCCAGGCGACTTGGCCGTCTTGCTGGCTGATGGGGGCATGGCAGCTGGGGCAGTTCCCTCCGAGGGCTGTGTCGAGCTGGTAGGCGGGGGCGTCGGCTGCGCGCTTGTCTAGGTTGACTTTCACGATGGAGGGGATGATCTCGCCTGCTTTTTCGACGAGGACGGTGTCGCCGATGCGTATGTCTTTGCGCGTGATTTCGTCTTGGTTGTGCAGGGTGGCGCGTGAGACGGTAGAGCCTGAGATGAGGACGGGGGCGAGCTCCGCGACGGGGGTGAGGACTCCTGTGCGTCCGACTTGCACTGTGATGGCGCGCAGGGTGGTTTCTCGCTGCTCGGGGAGGTACTTGTACGCGGCTGCCCAGCGGGGGGCGCGTGCGGTGGTGCCTAGGGTGTCGCGAAGAGCGAAGTTGTCTAGCTTGATGACGGCACCGTCTGTGCCGTAGCCGAGCTCATGGCGTATCTGGGCGATGTGGGCGACGGCGGCTTGGAGTTCTTCTAGTCCGACGGCGTAGAGTATGGGGCTGTTGTGCGGGATGCTCATGCGCTGGAGCAGGTCGTGGAAGGCTTGCGTGTCGGGGATGGGCTCGCCTTCGTAGAGTCCGAGTCCATGTCCGAGGAAGTCGAGGCGGCGTTTTGCGGTTTCGCTGCTGTCGAGGAGTTTCAGGCTGCCTGCGGCGGCGTTGCGCGGGTTCGCAAAGGGGGGGAGTCCTTCTTCTTCGCGCTGGGTGTTCATGGCTTCGAATTCTGCCCAGCGGATGAAGATTTCGCCGCGTACTTCGAGGGTGCTGGGTGCGCCTTCGGGGAGTGTCTGGGGGATGCTGGGGATGGTGAGGATGTTCCCCGTGATGTCGTCGCCCTGCTCGCCGTCGCCGCGGGTGGCGGCGTAGGCGAGTTTCCCTTCTCTGTACATGAGGGTGACAGCGCAGCCGTCTATTTTCGGCTCGATGCTGAGGCGTTCGCTGCTGTCTATGCTTTTCTGGAGGCGTGTGTAGAAGCCGATGAGTTCGACGTCGCTTACGCCGTCTTCTCCGTCTTTCTGCTCGAAGATGTCGTCGATGCTCTGCATGCGCAGGGCGTGGCGGACGCGCTTGAAGCCTTCGCTGTGGTCGTTGCCCACGCGCTGGGTCGGGGAGTCGTCGCGCAGCCACTCGGGGTGGGCGCGCTCGATGTCTTCGAGTTCGCGGTAGAGTGCATCGTATTCAGCATCGCTGATCTCGGGGGCGGCTTGCGCGTAGTAGAGGGCGTTGTGATGGGTGATGCTGTCGATGAGTTCGGCGTAGCGTTGTAGCAGGCTTTGCGGCTCATCTTGTGGGTCTTGTGGGTCTTGTGCCTGTTTATCAGAAAATTCAAAGAGATCCATGGCGGTTACTATTTAAGCGAGGAGGGTGAGGAATCGTCCACCGTGGGCGGTGCTGGCGGGGCACTGGCGTAGGCTGCCTGTGGGGCTGAGCTCGGTGAGTAGCGCGAGTGCTCTGTCCCAGTCGCGCGAGACTTGCTCGGGGTGGTGGGCATCGGAGTTGATACACAGGGGGATGCCGCGCTTCATGAGGGCGCGTAGGAGGGTGTCGCTCGGGTATTGCTCCGCGCAGCGCTTGTACCAGCCTGCGGCGTTCAGCTCGACGGCTGTGCCCTGCCCTGCGAGGGCATCGAGGAGGGGGGCGTAGTCTAGGGAGAGGTCACGGTCGGCAGGGACGCGTCCCCAGATTTTCATGATGTCGATGTGTCCGTAGAGGTCGAAGAGTCCGCTCTGCACCATGGTGAGGGCGTTCTGCCAGTAGATTTCCCAGTCTTTCTCTACTGAGCCTGTCGTGCAGCGGTCGGCGTAGACGGGGTCGTCGAGGGCAGCTCCGATGGCGAGGTAATGGACAGAGCCGATGAGGTAGTCCCAGTCGTAGAGTCCTCGCAGGTGCTTTATCCAGTCTTCTTTTCCTATGATCCAGTCGCATTCTAAGGCGACACGTATCGTGAGGTCTGTGCCGGCAGCTGCGGCTTTCGCACGCTCAACCCAGTCCCAGTAGAGGGGGAGCTCGTCGTAGCGCATGCGCCAGTTATCAAAGGGCTCCATGTCGGGGAGCGCAGGGGCGTGGTCGGCTATGCCGTACTCGGTTAGCCCCAGCTCAAGGGCGCGCTGGACAAAGGCTTCAGGTTCACCTTCTGCATGAAGGCAAAGCGGGGTATGCGTATGGTAGTCTGTGCGAAGAATCATCGTATCAGAGCTATCATAGCACAGGCGCGCGGTCTAGGCAAGCAGCGCGTCTGGGTGTAGGCGGGGGCCTAGGCTAGTTTTCGGTGTTTCCCAGCTCTCCCTGCTCCTGCTCGGCGGCTTTCGCGCGTACGAGCTTGCTCATTGCTCTTGAATGGTCGATGATAAACTTCACAGGGTCATCGATGTAGGTTTCTTGATTATCCATGAAGGACTGCTCCATCTGCGCGTCTATGCCGGTCTCAACGAGGAGGTTCTTGAACTCATTGTTCTTGCTCGTCAGTGTCGCATGGGCGCGTGGGTACTGGGTGGAGAGCTCTTCGAGTTTTTTCTCATAGGCGGCGAGGACGATTTCTGAGCCTTCGCTTTTCGCCTTTTCCATGAGGGGGGGGAGTTCCTCCGTCAGCCATGCTGTCATGGCATCGAGGTAGGCGACGTACTGGCTGGGCAGCCCTGTGCGGTTCACACGGCTGTAGGAGTCCTTCATTTTTTGTAAGAAGTCAAGTTCTGAAGCGATCTTATCTTGCTCAGGCGCTGTGCCGCTGGTATTTTTCTCGACTTTATCGGCCACCGCGTCCATGCCGTCGGCTATCATTTCGAGCATCATGCGTCGCACAGCAGGATGCTGGGGGATGACGAGGTCTGAGTGAGCCGCGGCTTCCTGTTTTTTTACAGGGGCAGGCTGGGAGCTCCCCTCTGCCATGGCTTGGGGGAGGATGCTTGCGAAGCTGAGGAGGCTGAGGAGACTGAGGCGTGTAAGTGTGTATTTCATGGTGCGAGGCTGTGTCGTTAATTATTTCTTAGAAGGCGTACTCTTTACCGACGCAGAGGGTGGAGAGGCGTTCTGCGGCGGCGCGCAGCTGCTTCATCTCTTCGAGGGTGGGCTTGCGGGATTGCATGAGTTGCTCTATCTTCAGCAGCTCGATGATCATGTTATCCGCGGCGATGTTTTTCGCGGTCTGGGGGTTGAGCCCTTGGAGGACTTCGGCGAAGTATTCTGGACCATCGGGGTAGAAGATGGGGGCGGCCTTTTCTGAGTCGAACTCTGCTTCAAGTGCCGCGCAGGATGCGGTCAGCGCACGCACCCAGCCACCGAGGGCGATGAGGTGTGAGAGATCGGGGTCGCGCAGGGAGCGCAGCTCTTCGTTCACGTCGAGTTGTGTGGCGGTGAGGGTGTCTTTAAACTGGCGTTGCAGGCCTTTTTCTGCTTGTTCGAGGAGGCTGGCGGAGTGCTTGTCCATGCGCTCACCTACTCCGAGTGCCTTACCGTAGCGCGAGAGATCCAGCGCGATGGGCTTGATGTCATTCATGCGTCCACTGCGCACGGCGATGAAGCCATCAGCGAGCAGGAAGCCTAGCTCCATCGAGAGCTTCCCCGCGATGGTGGGCAGCTGCTCGGGACGCTTGCGCAGGACGTAGTCGTCTGGGATGATGGGGAGTCCGTCGAGCTGGTCAAAGATCTTGCTAATAGAGGGGGCGGTATAGACATTAATCCCCAGTTCTTGGTTCGCATGGGAGTCATCTAGATAAGCCTCATCGCGGAACATGCTAGGGACAGCACCCTCGGGGCGGTCTTCTTCCACTGAGAGTTCTTCGGCTATCTCAGGGATACCGTCCGTCGCCTCTATGATTTCCATCGCTGGCTCTTTATCCTCAGTGCTAGCGAGAGAGGGAAGCGTGATTAACGCACTGAGCGCAGTTGCTTTGCCAAATATAGAGTAGAAGGAGTGCATAGGAAAAAAAATTAATATTTTTGGTGTTTTTAGTATTTTTATGGCTTGACTTTAGGACTACTCTATCCTAATATGACGCACGCGTCAAGGTAATCATTCGAGAGGGGAAGAAAAAGTTTATTACACGGCTTAATCATACCTATTCAGATGCAATATCTAAGATGATGGCAAGTATTACTATCCTCTACAATTCATGACGCACAATAACAAACGTCGCCCACCCTCTAACACACACAAAAGCATATGGAATGGTTTAACTTCTTCTGGCTTGTCTCCTATTTTCTCGTACTACTCGGCATGTCTGGGTATGGCTTTCACCGCTTAATGCTGGTTTTTCTCTATTTCATCTACCGCAAGGATGTACCCAAGCCTCTAAAGAAGTGGGATGAGCTCCCGCTTGTGACGATTCAGCTGCCTATGTTCAACGAGAAGTTCGTTGTCGAAGGTCTTCTGAAGTCCGTCATGGCAATCGAGTACCCTAAGGATAAGCTCCAAGTCCAGCTCCTCGACGACTCCACCGATGACACCACCGAGATCTGCGAAAAGTGGGCTGCCCACTACCGCGCAGAAGGCTACGACATCACCTGCATCCACCGCACAGACCGCACAGGTTTCAAGGCTGGCGCTCTCGAAGAGGCGACTCCACACGCGAAGGGCGAGTTCCTACTCATCCTCGACGCTGACTTCCGCCCTGAGGCAGACATCCTCTTGGCATGTATGGACTACTTCACCGATCCTAAGGTCGCACTCGTGCAGACACGCTGGGGTCATATCAACCGCAATAAGAATATGCTCACACGCCTCCAGAGCATCTTCCTCGACGGCCACTTCGCACTGGAGCAAACTGTTCGCAACCGCTCCGGCCGCTACTTCACCTTCAACGGCACAGCTGGCATCTGGCGTAAATGCGCTATCGTCGATGGCGGTGGCTGGGAACATGACACCATCACAGAAGATATGGACCTATCCTACCGCGTGCAAATGAAGGGCTGGAACTTCGTGTACTTGAACGACTACGTTACCCCAGCTGAGCTTCCAGAAGACATGGATGGCTTCAAGGCGCAGCAGCACCGCTGGACAAAGGGCTGCATACAGGTCTGCCAGAAGATGCTTCTCGACATCTGGCGTTCAAAAGCACCTCTCAAGGCGAAGATGGAGGCTACCACCCACCTCACCTGTAACTACTCCTACCTCGCCCTCATCCTTCTCTGCTTCCTCGTGATGCCTATCTCGACGAACCTCGTCGCCCCTACAGGATCATGGGACTGGCAGTCATGGCAGATGATGCTCGTGACATTCTCCCTCTTCTTCTTCGCAACATTCTCCGTATGCCTCTTCTACATCACGGCAGAATACATCGTGCGCCCACGCCGCTGGGGTATGGTATTCCTCTACCTCATCCCCTTGCTCGCACTGGGTGTCGGTATGGCAGTGAACAATGCGAAGGCAGTACTCGAAGCCGTCTTCGGCAAGCCTAGTGAGTTCGTACGCACGCCAAAGTTCGGCGAATCCGCACAGGGTGAGCTCTCCATTGAGAAGCGCGCACAGGGCTACAAGGCGATCAAGTCCATCATCGTTCCCATCCTAGAACTCGGCTTCGCCCTCTTCTTCGCAAGCATAGAAGTATCGAAGCTCATCTCTGGCGACTACCTCGGATTCGTCCTCATGCTCCCCTTCCTCGGCTTCTTCTACACAGGCATCTGCTCCCTGCGCCGCCTCATGGACTCCGTCTCGGTGAGCAAGAAAGCGAAGGCAACAAGCTAAACATAGCGACCACTCATTCACCCAAGGCGCGCGCGGACTCGACACCCGCGCGCACTCCTTTTTTTACACCAAACAGTTATTATGCGCACGAACACAGGAATTCTCTCACTTCTCCTCCTCGTCTGCTCCCTCACCATGCTCGTCTCCTGTAGTAGTAACAAGGGCTACATCTCGGGACCAGACACAAAACCACGAGCCCTCGTCAACAATGGCGTCGCCATCACCCTACGCGACCAGAAGCTCACCTACATCAAGGACGGGAAGAAAGTGCGCGAGTACCCCATCAGCTCCTCGAAGTACGGCATTAGCGGTAAGAATAACAGCTACCACACCCCCTACGGTCTGCACACCGTACGCTCCAAGGTCGGTGAAGGCCACCCCGTCGGTGCTGTATTCAAGGGCGGTCGCCCTACTGGCGAAGTCGTCGCAGTGAACGCCAAAGGCCGCGACCCCATCGTCACGCGCGTCATCTTCCTGAATGGTCACGAGTCAGACAACAAGAACTCCAAGTACCGACGCATCTACATCCACGGTACACCGGAAGAGCGCAAGATAGGCACACCAGCCTCCTATGGATGCATACGCATGCGCAGTCAAGACATCATCGACCTCTACCGCATCGTGCAGCCTGGCACACCTGTACTGATAGATACCTGTTCGCAAAAGTCCTTCATACGCGAGCTCACACGCAAGAAGCGTCAAGCCAGCAATATACCGCTTGTTTCATCATCCCCTAGGACACAAAACGCAAGCTAGTTGATCGCTGCCAAAACTAACTTCACTTGACTCATCGCTCAAAGCGCATATGATATAGTGTATCATGAACACGAAAACATGTCCCATTAAATTCGTTATTGGTGAAGACGTACCACCAAGTCCTCAGTCTGGTCTCTGGACTCACTTCGTAAGCGCATTCAAGCGCTACGCATCCTTCGGTGGCCGCGCCACACGTAAGGAATACTGGTCCTTCTTTCTCTTCATCGCTATTTTCAATATCATTATAAGTTCAGCCTTAAATGGAGTTCAGGAGGGAATCATAGAATCCGTCCTAACAGATGAAGTGAGGGCGGGAAACGCGCAGTTCATAACTGATGTGATGAACAGAAACGTAACTGTTTTTTCATTTGGTTTCACATGCGTTTTCATCGCATTAATTAAGATACTTGTCACCATCCTCATAGCCATCCCTACCCTAGGCGTACTTTCTCGTCGCTGTCATGACGTAGGTCAGTCAAGCATTGTGGCCGTCCTCGCTATCGCGGGCAGCACACTCCATGGCATCACGTTTAGCTTTGCAGTCGTAATCGATAGCATACCAAGTAACTTTGTCATCATGGAATGGCTCGGAGTCGCTGGCATCTCCATCGCTGGTCTAGCGGGTCTCTGGTTATTGTTTACTGTTCTTTTCCGTGATAGTCAGCGAGGAACAAACAAGTACGGTTCTTCTACCAAGTACCCCACAGGGGGCTCTGACGCAGTCGCAGCCTCTGAATAAAATCAGTCCAAAAATTCAACTACGAAAAGCCCGCGAGCCCGCGAAGAAATCGCGGGCTTTTCTGTGTAGTAGAACGAGGTCAAATCGCATAAAAATCACATTTCACACCCCTATTTTAGGGAAAAATAGAACAAAATACTGCATTTTAGAAGAAAAGTCTTGTCAAAGATGGTGTTGCGTAGTATTCTTTCGCCGCACGAGTTTTTTAAAAAACTGATCGTCGGTCCTCGTTTTCTACGGAAGCTGAGCTCGTAACGTAGGGAAACCCGATCAACCCCACCACAAACATGTCAGAAGAAACACAAGATAAGGAAGTCATCCAACTCGCTCATTTCGAAATCCCTAGCAGCCTCCAGCGCATCGCGGATCCTAATGACGAGAATCACGTCACTTTCATCGCCGAGCCTATCGAAACAGGCTTCGGTCATACACTGGGTAACTCCCTCCGCCGCGTCCTCCTCAGCTCCCTCGAAGGTGCAGCGATCACGAGCGTACGCATCGCAGGTGCTCAGCATGAGTTCTCCTCACTTCCAGGCGTCGTCGAAGATGTCACAGAAATCATCCTCAACCTCAAGAAGGTGAAGTTCTCCCACAATGGAAAAGAACCACGCACCCTTTCCCTTCGTGTCACGAAGCAAGGTGTCGTCACCGCAGGAGACATCAAGGAAGATTCCATGTACTCTGTCGTGAACAAGGATCAGATCATCTGCACACTCGACCAGAACACCATCCTCGACTGCGAATTCGAAATCAACGTCGGACGTGGCTTCTACACCGCAGACGACAACAACACGAAGGATCGCCCCATCGGCGTCATTCCTATCGACTCTATCTTCTCCCCTGTTACCCGTGTTAAGTACGACGTAGAGAACGCTCGTGTCGGTCAGATGACTGAATTCGACAAGCTCATTCTCGACATCTGGACAGACGGTCGCGTCAGCCCTAACGTCGCCATGCTCCAAGCAGCAAGCATCATGCGCCACCACCTCGACGTATTCGTCGAAGACGACGAGCGCAGCATCGCCTTCGACAAGGCATCTGGAGCAGATCAGGACGCGAACACAGCACAGCTTCGCAAGCTTCTTAACATGAGCGTGAACGAAATCGAACTTTCCGTACGTGCGGCAAACTGCCTGAACAACGCAAACATCACCACAGTAGGTCAGCTCGCCATGAAGTCAGAAGCAGAAATGCTCAAGTACCGCAACTTCGGTAAGAAGTCGCTCAACGAGATCAAGGACAAGCTCGTCCAGCACGGTCTCTCCCTGGGCATGCAGTTCGACGCGAAGCTTCTGGCCGCACCTGCACCAGCATCTAAGATGCGCGCAGAGAGCGACGAGATCCGCTCCTCCGAACTTCAGGCACTCATTTCTCATAACATCGACAGCTTCGATGACGACGACGAATAAAGAGCCATCCCCCCATAAAAACCATTTCACTATTAACAAACTAAACATCATATAACATCATGAGACACGGAGTTAAAAAGCCTAAGCTTCAGCGCAAGGCATCCCATCGTAAGGCTTTATACGCGAACCAAGCATGCAGCCTTATCTTCCACGGCCGCATCACCACCACGCTTGCTAAGGCAAAGGCACTGCGCCCCTACATCGAAAAACTCATCACCCTCGGTAAGACAGCTACACTTCACACACGTCGTCAAGCACTTGCTACCCTTCCTCAGCCAAAGGCAGTTGAAAAACTCTTCACCGTCATCGCTGAAGCCACGAAGGATCGTCAGGGTGGTTACACACGCATCGTGAAGCTCGGTCAGCGTAAGACTGACAGTGCACCTATGGCACTCATCGAGATCATCGACCTTCCTCAGCTCCAAGCAGCAGTAGCACCTACAGCTACCGCAGGCACAGGCAACACCGCACCTGCGGAAGCCCCAGCAGCTGAATAAAAGTTTCCTAATCAGAAATTCAAGAAAACACCGTACCTTTAGGGGTACGGTGTTTTTTGCATGAGGGTTACGATAAAGACAAGTTGATTTAATCTTGACTTCACTCAATCAGTTCAATATATTTAAAACATACTTACATAAGTATTGACTTAATGAATTTTTACTTACTACTCTCTGTTTTATTTTTTGCAAAGTTTTTGATTTTGCAACCCTCTCTGCATGGGGCTATCCACCTAGGAAAGCTACCGGATGGCGAGATCAACAAACTCGAAGGCGGCCTAGCTGCGAATGGTGAAGCACTCTATCTGGAAGAGGGTGTCGTGACGGTCAAGAAAGATAATGAAGTAGTCGCGGATAGAGTCTACGCAGGCATACGCAAAGGGAAGTACAGTGGAGCTGATACTCAGGTATTCATACGCGGTGCCATCATGCACTCGGATATTTATGGAGGGAATCAAGAGGGTGTGTTTAAGGCGAATTCGCAACTAACGCTGCAATCTGGCTCTGTTACTCAGATTTTTGCAGGAAGTGCTAAAGGAGAATTCGTCGGTAATACAAAGATCCAACTTGAAGGAGGAAAAGCAATTGGTGCAGCAGGTGGGTCAACGAGCGGCACATTCAGAGGTAATAGCTTTATCCATCTCACAGGCTCAGCGACAAAATCAGTTGTGGGAGGTAATTATAAGGGGAAATTTATAGGAAACGCTAAAATCGTCGTCGACGCGAAGGATTCAAGCAATGAGATAATAGTCGTAGGGGGTAACATTTTCAATGAGTTTAAAGGGAATGTATCAATAGATGTACTCGATGGTAACATTTCATTTATCGTAGGGGGTAATCTTCAAGATGATGATGATAGCTCTACGATAGATGGGTTCGAAGGTGATATCTCCATTAATATTAACGGAGGAGACGTAAACTACTTTACGGGAGGGACAGGAAGCGATTTTTCTGGAAATATAACAGTCACTCTTAATGGAGGGAAGCTTGTAAATAAAGAAAACAAAATCTTCTCTGTAGGCTCACAAAGTAAAAAGGATCGTGATATACGTCAAGAACGCGTCGCACTGCATCTTCTGAAAGGAACAGTCGCTAATGCACATATCTGCATGGCGGGTCTCGTACAGAATACAAAGTCAGCGCGCACAAATGAGGTGTACACGGAAATAACAGACCAAGTGAGTGGCACGCTACAAATTAATGGTGCGTACATCAATGGCTCCATGCGAAGCACAGAACACCAGACGCTTGACTTTACGTCAGAAAATGCGAACTATTCAAATTTAAAAATAACCGCATTAAACTATGACAGAGTGCGCGTCGCAAAGGGCTCTCTCGTCGGTCTACGTATTCAAAATATCTACGAGGAAGATCGCAATATTCTAAAGCTAGGAGAGGGCACGTGGCTAGCCTTGGCTTTAGCTCGTGGGCGAGGCATCATCGTAGAAGAAGGCAGCCTCGCTCTAGGAAGCATCATGAATGATAAAACTTCGTATCGCAGAATTGAAGGCGATGTGGAGCTAAAAGCTCGGTCAGTTTTGGAGATCATTGGGGGGCTACAGTTAGACGGAGAGCTACATCTTCATCCAGACTCCGTACTCAAATTCCGCGATTCTATTCATTCGTTTAGGTTAGGATCAAAAGGAAAACTGCTTTTTAAAGATAAATTCACGCGCATTGCTCTCGATTTACCAGAAGCACTGCCCGAGAAGTACAAACTAGCACTCTTACGTAATGTAAAACTACAGCAGTTGCCCTCGAACAAAGCTCGCGTCGCAAACACGAATATCGAGCTGGCTCTATTACCGAACGGTCAATACGGAATACGCGCGACTATGCTATTCACTTCTATCAAAGGAGTGCCGCATCTACTCGATGCTTGGATCGTATGGGAGAACAATGCACTCATTTTAACGAATACTTTAGAGTTTAAACCACTCACCATAACGTGGGCTGGGCGAGACGGGGAATGGTTAGCCCGCGATGCATGGACGTTCAAGGAGGCCGCGCCTAGTGCCGACCTTGATATAGACTTTAGCAGAGCAAAAAACGTGAGATTACCCGCCTGTCGTAGTCGTACGAGCATTCAGATTCCAAAGTATGGCGTAAGAGCCGAAACACTCACTATAGAGAATAAATCCTCTTATAAGCTCTCAGGGGGGGCTGTAACGGTGCTAGAGCGGCTCCACACAGGTACGACAGTCAGCGAGTTTTCTCACGGAGTAGATCTCAGTGGTGCTAGACTGGATATGGAGGGCTCTTCGCTTAAATTCATCGGCGATACTGCCATTAAGCGATTGCGCTCGAATAGTACAGCTAGTTTGATCGTCGATGGGAAATTAGAACTAAGAGGTCGTGAATATCATATGTTTGGTAAGGCATTAACCGTGAATGGCGATCTCATTGTAAATAGTTCACTATCTGGAGCTTCTCGCGGCGTTCTTACTGTGGCTAAAGGGAAGAAGCTTGTCGTAGACGGCACTCTTAAAATCGAAGGTGGGACGCTGGATGTGTCAGATCTGACTCTACTCCAGCTTACTAGCAGGTCGTCGATATTCCCCACTGTTATAGTAGGCACTGTTAAAAACAAGGAGCTTAATATTAATATTTCAGAAGAGCTTCTTGCGAGTTTCGATCCTAACGAGTCATCGAACTACAGGCTTCTTATTGCGTCAGATCTTCCTCATTTTGAAAAGCTAACGCTTAACGGATCTGCGAATGGGGTTAAGATCAATAATGCGCATTATACAATAGTAGCTCGGCAACCAGGAGGCATAAGTCTCATTATTTCTCATATTAAACCATGGCCTTTCTTGCAATTATGAGTCCTACTACGTCGCGTTTATCATCCCGAATAGCAGCAGTCTTGCTCGCCGTTTTTTCGCTCTTTTTAGTTAATTCTTGCACGAGCGCAGTCGAGAAAAGCAAAAAGCTACGAGCGAATGCACTCATGCTCGTGGTGGAGGCTGCCACTATATGCCAAGCACTAGATGAAAATAGAATTTCCGAGAAAGAGGCTCTATCTATCTTATCACAGATCAGCGAAGACATCGATGACTTACGCGAAGATTACTATGATCTCAACTCAGATGAAGAGAGCGTGAAAGAGCAAGAAGCTATATTCATCAGCCTTCTTGAGAGTGGTGAAGCCACTGAGATGTTCGCACTCGCCTCGAGCGCATACGAGAACATGGCGCGCTACCGCACAATGATCAAAAATCCTGAATTAAAGCAAATCCTAAACACCATATTAAAAAACTAACCACACATACATCATGAAACAAACAACAGCTAATCTCAAGCAGATATCACTCGTCTTATTCACATGCGGTTCACTCTCTCTAAGCTCTTGTGCTTCGACAGATTATCAAAAAACTGTACAGCAGGGCGGCATACTAGGAGGTGTGCTAGGGGCGATCACCGGAACTGGTGCAGCTCTCTTGCTCACTGACGACCCGACTGCTATCGTCGCGGCGGGCGTAGCAGGCGCAGGATTAGGCGCAGCAGCTGGTACAAGCTATGGAAAATCTCAGGCTAACAAGAAGCAGCAGTACATTACGGCAGAAGATGCCATCACGGCTCAGATCGCACAGGTTGATGCGAGAATAACGCAGTCTAAGAAATCGATCCGCACGCTTAGTAATTCGATCTCGTCGCTTAAAAAGCAGCGTAGCTCTTTTGTTAATGCGGACTCGACTGCTAAGAAAAGCTACAATCAGCATCTGAAAACCCAAAAGTCCGCGGCGGTGAAAGAATTAAGCCTCGTAAATACTGCCATTCGTTCGACAGCTGCTAGCAGCAGTAAAACGACGAACGCAAAAAACAAGTCGAAACTAGCAGCCCAGACGAAGCAGCTCAAGCAGCAGAAGAGCAATTTAGAAGCAAATCTCGCCCTCATTAATCAACTCTCCGTATAACTAGAAGTACCACCATGAATGTCACAAAACATATCAAAACTGCAAGCATACTATCGCTGTCACTTTTACTCCTTTCCTGCGTCAGTGATCCTCGAAAAGGAGGTATATTCTGGAGCGAAGCCGGCGCGCAAAAGCGACTCGCTAGTATGCAGAGCGAGTTAGCAGAGAAAGAAGCATTATTAGCATCTTATCAATCAGATGTAAAGCAGCTCCAGTCAGATCAGTCTAGAAGAAAATCCCAGATTGCGAAGCTGAGCTCTCAGATCCCCGCACCCGTGCTAGCCTCGCTCACAAGCAGTATGCCATCGCAGGCGCAAAAGACTCTTCGCTCTATAGCCCCAGTACCAGAATCGCAGTCGACGCAGATCAAAGCATCTCCACAGCAGCAAGCTACCTTTGATGAGTTAATCAAAGAGCTCAATTCCTTTGAGTCCGAGCAGAAGAAGCTTACTAATAAGGAAAAGGATCTGAACAAACTCCTCGCCGATTTTAATAAGCAGGAGCAGAATTACAATGCCATGCTCAACTAATATCATTGAGAATGAAAAAGTACTATTATAACAACGGTGCGAATCAGGGACCGGTCACGGAGGCTGATTTGAAGCAGCTGTTTGCAGAGGGGCAGATCTCTGCGAATACGCATATCTTGGAAGTAGGCACAAAGCAGTGGGTGAAGTACAAGGAGGTATTTTCAACGGCTTCTACTACAGCAGACACAGCAGCATCAGAGGCTAAAACTGCGGCTACGATCCAGTACAAGGAGGTCTTCAATAAGATTTCCAAGGAGTCGGCAAAGTATGCCGAAACAATCACCGCCTTCGATTACAATCGATCCATTGATCCGATATTTGCGAAGATCTTACGCCTACCTCCTTTTTTGAATACAGACGAAGCGAGATCGACTTATTACACTTTTGGCGCAAATGCCGGAAGTATACTATGCTGGATGTCATTTGTGTTCTTCTCCTGCTCTAGTCTGCCTGACGGTACTGCTTTTGGTACTTATCTTCTGGTCTTCTTCATCAGCTTAATAGTAGGTTTCTTTATACAGAAGCTTTTTTACCATTGCTACAAGATGACGGCAGAGGCACTCAGTGCCAAAAAAGTACAGCTAGGGTCACTTGATTTCCCGCGCATAGGTATGGTACTAAGTCTCATGATGGGTATTTGCCTACTTTTCATGTTCCTCGCGGTATTATTTATTGGTAAAGAAGTAGGACTCAAGGATGAGTTGCTAGGAGGCGTAGCTTCTACCAGCTTTAGTTTATTAGTAAGCGCATTCGTTTTTATACTGCTAGCCACGATCTTTGCAAACGCTCCTATAATTAATGCGGAAGTGGTCAAGAAGACTCTGACACCTGGCTTGTATTTCGTCAATATGCTGCGTTATCTAATTAACACCGTATCGACGACAATACAGATACTTATACCATTACTATTATTTTCTTATATCATTTCAACGGCGATACCTGAATTTGAAAAGGAAGAAAATGCCTTTGATACGAGCGCCTATGAGAGGAAGTATTCAACGCGCTATAGCGAAGATAGGAGCTTTAGAAGCCATAGCTCTTATAAGGATGACGATGACAGCATTATAACGGGTGTTCTTTCTTCGGAAGGTGCCGTTTTCTTTCTTCCTCTTATTAATCTCGTTCTTTTGTTTGGTGGATCCGTACCGCTCGATGTGATTGCTAGCCTCATGTCTAATGGAAAGCAGCGTCGCCCCGAAGATGAACTATCCGAGGAAGATTCAAATAAATAATCATACATAAGAGATTCTTGTTCAATTAGCAACTGCGGATTTTACAAGATACCCATCAGGACAGCTCTTACCATATAGGTCAGACCAACACAGGGATCTAAAAAAGGAAGGTGACAGCAAGATCGTTGCTGCTCATTTTTCAAAGCCCGCACCGGTAATCTCCCCCCCTCGTTTAGCCAGTACCTTGCTGCTTATTCAATGAAAACGAACTCTATTTCATACAGCTCGGATCATTCTTCTAGAAGAATGAATCATGATCTGCCGCCTATCACAGACAACGAACTCCCCCCGCTTCCTCCTATGGATGACGAGGAGGGGGATTTACCACCGCTTCCTCCAATGGATGACGAGGAGGGGGATTTACCGCCGCTTCCTCCCATGGATGACGAGGAGGAGGATTTACCGCCGCTTCCTCCCATGGATGACGAGGAGGAGGATTTACCGCCGCTTCCTCCCATGGATGACGAGGAGGAGTTACCTCCTGCGCCTCCTGTTGAAGAGGTCGCGGAGGAATTACCACCCGCGCCTCCTGTTGAAGAAGCCGCTGAGGAATTACCACCCGCGCCTCCTGTTGAAGAGATTGCGGAGAAATTGCCACCCGCGCCTCCTGTTGAAGAGGTTGCGGAGGAGTTACCTCCTGCGCCACCTATTGAAGAGGTCGCGGAGGAGTTACCACCCGCGCCACCTGTTGAAGAGGTCGCGGAGGAATTGCCACCTGCGCCTCCTGTTGAAGAGATCGCTGAGGAGTTACCACCCGCGCCTCCTATTGAAGAGGTCGCGGAGGAATTACCACCCGCGCCTC
>CAYJNX010000027.1:0-18530 GCA_964371525.1 uncultured Akkermansia sp.
AGCAGCGCATCGCAGCACTGCAAGACCCGACAGGACGCGCGATGGGACTCATGCCCCATCCAGAACGCTTCCTGAAGCCCATGCACCACTACGATCCAGACTGGAGCGGAGACGCAGACTGGGGCTGGGGATACTACTTCTTCAAGGGCGCGTACGACGCACTGAAGTAAGAGACCCGCACAGAAAATACACACAACGAAGCCTCGAACGCTATGCGCTCGGGGCTTCGCTATATAAGGGCGTAGCACAATATCAAAACATCTGCCACACCCACCATCAAGGCGGTACAGGTGGTTCAACCACCTGTCAGGTCAACGGCGCAAAGCGCACAGCCATGACCTTATCGCGTTTTGCCGCGGTGAACACTGCGCTACGCTTCGATGCCGTTGTACTAGGAAAAAAGGCTCTCCGCGCTAGGTGGAGAGCCTTTGATTTATATAATTTTCGGTATGAGTCTTACGCTGTCTTGCGACGACGGCGTGCGAGCAGTCCTGCGAGTGCGAGAAGACTCATCGTAGCCGTACTTGGCTCAGGGATGTAGAAGATGAGGCTATTACCACCACTACCTGCGACGACACCGAGTACCTTCTGGGTGTAATCAGTGCCATTCGCGCTGTACATCAGCGTGATGTTGTTGTAGTAGAGGTCACTGATATCGGTGAGCGTCAGTCCGTCGACTTCAAATGCTGCGTGTACACCATCGAGAAGTTCAGAGTAGCCTGTGAGTGTTCCCAAATCGAGGGTGAGGCTTCCCGTCGCACTCTTTAGGATGGCGGCTGTTGATCCGCCGAGTGTCCATGCCTGCGCGGACACGGAGCTCGTCATGCCAGTAGGGATGAAGGTCAGGTCTGTCGCTTGCTTCGTCACGGTGATATCTGTAAACTTCGTGTTCACGTGGTTCACTGTAGCTCCGTCCTTCGCGCTGAACATGGCGGAATCCATGGTCATATCCGTGAGGGTGGAGATACCGTCGAACTGGAATGAGCCGCCCGACTGCTGAGCCAGAGTTACCCCTGTGAGCTGCACGCTCGTCAGCGTCGAGACGGAGTTCGTCGCCGTGAGCTGAATGTTACTCAGGCTTGCATTATCGAGGCTAGAGCCATCCATGTTCAGGTTCGAGACCGAGCGTCCGAGCGCGGTACCAGTGATGGTCAGGTTCGTGACGGTGACATTGCTGAATGTGGCATTCTCCACCTTAGCTCCTGCCACATTTCCGCTGATCGTCGCGGCGAGCCCATCCTTGCCAGTCATGGCGACACCGCCGACGTTCATATTGTTGGAGTTGATTGTAGCACCTTGCGCGAGCTGGGCTGTACCTATGGTCATGTTTGCGTTTGCAGCCATGTCCGTGCGCAGCGTGGCTCCTGCCGCGATGTTCACCGTGCCGAAGGTATTATTCCCACCGCCTAGTTCCAGCGTGCCTGAGTTCACGTTTGCCGTCGCATTGCTCAGTGTGATGGTCTGGCGTACGCTAAGCTTGTTCGACGTCGCGGCCCCATCAGCTGTAGGAGCAGACGCGAAGTTGTAGGTCTCGTCTGCTGCATTGTTAAAGTTCAGAGCTGTTCTGACATAGGTCTCCTCAGAGGCGGCTTGTATCGTAGAGCCTGTCTTGATATTGACACCTAGACTAGCGGCGTGATTTGTCCCATCTCCTTGGTCGTAGAGCTTGAGCGAACCACCTTCGATATCGATCGCAGTCGAACCTTTTGTGCTTGCTGTAAGACCCTGACGCATGATAAGCGTACCTGTATCCTTCACAGAAATGCTACCAGTGCCATCTCCGTCTGAGATACCACTAGCAAGATCCAGTGTACCATGGACCGTTGTCTGGCTGGTTCTGCCATAATTCGACAGCATGAATGCGCCCAGACTTCCACCATCGCTATTCGTCGTACCTAGCACTCTCAGCGTCGCGCCAGCTTCGATATTCAGAATCGCGTCTGTCGAGTCACTAGTAAACCCGAATACGAGACTATGAATCTCATACGTGCCTCCACCTTTAATCGTGGTGGTGCCCTCATTGAGCTCCAGACGCACATTGTCTGTCAGAGTCAAGTCTTCGCCAATATCCACCGTGTAGCCTCCACCGCTTCGGGTGTAGCGATCGCTGGAGCTTGCTGCATTCACCGTGCCGCCCATGCTGATGGCAGCATCTTCTGCGTAAGTGATTGCCTCAAGCGTACTGCCTGCACCCAGCTGAGTGCCTGTGATCTTGAAGGAGTCATTCCTGTTTAAAGCTTCGTTATTTGAGACATGAGTCAGCCTGATTTTACTGCCGTTTTCGCTGGCGAATGTCGTGCTATCCGCGTACCCTACACCAATAAAAATTATTTTTCCTCCTGATGCGATGCTTGCAGTGCCTGTACCTAGAGCATCATGGATCGAAAAATAGAGTTCGCCACCGTCATTGACTGCTATATTACCTGAGAAGTCATTACCTGTCTGATTTATACTAAAGTTGGCATCATCAATCGTGATAAGCCCAGAGAAGGTGTTATCGGTTGAACGAATATTAACGATGCCGCCATCAATATCAAAATCGCCTGAAATATTATTACCATCATTATAGATACTGAAGGTATCCCTTCCTGTTTTTGTGATACTAGTGGCTCCAGTTATAGTGCCTTCCCCTCTGAAGGTTACCCTATCACTTCCTGAGATCGTGATGGATGTGGGTGACACATTGCCGGTAATTTCGATTTCAATATTCCCGTCGCCAGCATCAAACGTTACGCTATCAAAGGTTTCGAAGGTATTACCTTCACCCCATCCATCGCCACCCGTCGACCACGTGCCATCGCCACCATTCCAGGTCAAGTCAGCTGCGTACACACTGCCTGTCGTGACGCTCAGCAGCGCGAATGCGGCGAGCACAGCTTTTCTTAAGCCTGAAGATATTTTAAGTTTCATATTATTACGTATCGTCTATTCTGCGCGACGCGTCATTCTACCATAGTAACCGCATAAAAGCCAACAATAATAATATTTATTAAAAGAACTTTAGAGCACTCTGTTAGACTTTGTATGCGTGATGTGTGGTGAAGAAAAAATATAATCTTGTCACGAGAATCATAATCTGTTAAGATGTCTTCGCAGAGTTTATTTTCTGAGCATGATGCCTCTTTGTATAGAGGGCTTGTTCGCACTCTGCACATTTGAGAAGACACACGCTGGCACCGATTCTCAAACGTGAAGTCAAGGTGCTGGCAAATAGAAGAAACAATATAAAATGAGTATTCATTCCGTTACTTGCGCCGTCGGCGCAACCCCTATGACCATTGAAACTGGTAAGATGGCACGTCTCGCTGACGGTGCAGTTACTGTTCGCTGTGGTGACACTGTTGTCCTCGTCACCGTGGTGAGCGCAACAAAAATTAAAGATGGTCAGACCTTCTTCCCTCTCTCCGTTGAGTACAAGGAAAAAGCCGCAGCAGCTGGCGTATTCCCCGGTGGCTACTTCAAGCGCGAAGGCCGCCCTACCGAGAAGGAAATCCTCACCTGCCGCATGACGGACCGTCCTCTGCGCCCCATGTTCCCGAAGGGCTACCTCTACGACACGCAGGTCATCTCCCTTCTTCTCGCCGCTGACGGCGTGAACGAGCCAGACATTCTCAGCATCAATGGTGCTTCCGCAGCATGCGTGATCTCCGACCTCCCATTCGCCGAGCCAGTAGGTGCTGTACGCATCGGTCGTGTGAACGGTGAGTTCGTCGTGAACCCCACGAACCCACAGCGCGAAGAATCCGACCTCGACCTCGTCTACGCAGGTACGAAGGATCAGGTTATCATGATCGAAGGTTCTGCTCTGGAGCTTCCAGAAGCTGACTTCATCGCCGCTCTCCGTTACGCGCAGGAGCAGGTCGCTATCATCTGCGCCGCTCAGGAAGAGCTCCGCGGTCTCTGCGGTAAGGAAACACGTGAGTACGAACTCGTCCTCGCTAAGCCAGAACTCCTCGAAATCGGCTACCAGATCGCTGGTGATCGTATCGAAGAAGCTATCTACGCTCCTAACAAGCTCCAGCGCCAGAAGCAAGTCGGCGCACTCCGTAAGGAAGTAGAAGCCGCGATCAAGGCAGCTCACCCAGAGTCCACAGACTTCGACGTCGAGCAGGTCTTCGAATACATCCAGAAGAAGGCATTCCGCATCTCCATCATGGAGCAGGGCAAGCGCGCTGATGGACGTGACATCCACCAGCTCCGTCAGCTCGTCGGAGAGGTGAACACCCTTCCCTCCTCCGTACACGGCTCTGCTATCTTCGCACGCGGTGAGACCATGGCACTCTGCCTTGCGACACTCGCTCCTATCGAAGAGAAGCAGTATCTTGACAACTACACTGGTGCTGTAGACGAGAAGACATTCCTTCTCCACTACAACTTCCCTCCATTCTCCGTCGGTGACACAGGTCGCTTCGGTGGTCAGAACCGTCGCGAAATCGGTCACGGTGCCCTCGCTGAGCGTTCCATCGCTCCTGTCATTCCTGACAGCGAGAGCTTCCCCTACGCCATCCGCATCTCCTCTGAGATCATGGAATCAAACGGCTCTACCTCCATGGCATCCGTCTGCGCAGGCAGCATGTCCCTCTACGCCGCTGGTGTGCCTCTGAAGCGCCCAGTAGCAGGTATCTCTGTCGGTCTCGTCACTGAGTTCGCAAACGAAGGCGATCGCAACCCAGCCCGCCACAAGACCCTCCTCGACATCATCGGTTCTGAGGACTTCTACGGCGACATGGACTTCAAGCTCTGCGGTACATCGGAAGGTGTCACAGGCTACCAGCTCGACCTGAAGCTTCAAGGTGTCTCGCTCGACATCCTCGAAGAAGCTGTCGTCCTCGCCACAAAGGCACGCGCTGACGTCCTCGCGACGATGAACGCCGCCATCAGCGAGCCACAGCCACTGAGCCCCACCGCACCACGCATCGAAACCGTGAAGATCCCACAGGATCGCATCGGTGAGCTCATCGGACCTGGCGGCAAGAATATCAAGGCACTCCAAGCCGAAACCGCTACGGACATTAATATCGGAGAAGACGGCACAGTCCGCATCTACGGCAGCCGTCAGGAAGGTGTCGCACGCGCACTCTACCTCATCGACCGCATGTTCAAGGAAATCGAAGTAGGCGAAACCTACGAAGGCAAGATCGTCTCCACAAAGGACTTTGGCGCATTCATGGAAGTACTCCCAGGTAAGGATGGTCTCATCCACATCTCCGAGCTCGCCGAAGGCCGCACGAACAACACCGAAGACATCGTCAAGGTGGGACAGATCGTGACCGCTAAGTGCATCGGCATCGACGACAAGGGACGCGTGAAAATGTCCATCCGCGCCGCTGTACGCGACCAAAAGGCCGCCGCCAGCAGCGACGAAGGCTAAAAGCAGCCTCTGAAAGCTAAAATATACCCAGTGCCTGTTCATGTTGATGAACAGGCACTTTTATACTAGAGAATCCGCGCTTTTAAAAAAAATATAGAGATATAGCTTTTTTTGATTGCAATGTGGGGAAAAGTAGTATAAAAAGTATGGACAACTTTCTGCAATCTAACGCATTCAAATTCAGCCGTCATACGCCATGTGGAACAAAATTCTAATCGGAGCTCTCGTCCTATTTCTCTTCGCAGCATATCTCTTCTATAATGCCTTCCAGACAATGGTAGGTAATGGAGGTGAAGTAGAAAACATCCAAAACCAAACCCAGCTCGTCATTAACGAGGCTACCCTCATAGCCGTTGATGAGCGAAATAAGATCTACGCTGAAATGCGCAGCGAATTCTTCAAGGCTGAAGAAACTCGTTTCATCGACGAGAAGGCAGCACTCGACGAAGAAGCAGCGAACGTCAGCCAAGAGATCGCCACGACGAATGCTCAGTTTGACGAGCTTCGCGCACAGTACGAAAGATTGCAAGAAGAGATCACGAACATGATGAAGGATGTCTCCGAAGCAGCAGGTCTGGAAACACAGGCAGCCGACGTATCCGTCATCGTGGAAGAAGTCGTACGACTCGCCACACGCTCTAGCGAACTTAAGGGCTCGCTTGCAGCCGAGAAGGCTAAGCTTGCCGCACTCGAAGCAGAAGAAGCACGTCTGACAGGTCTTATCAAGGCTGGACGCAAGCTTAACTCTGACCGTCAGTCCCGACTCTCCCCAGCTGACCTCAGCTGCCACGTCCTCATCTGCGATCCGAACTGGGACTACATCATCCTTGACGCAGGTCTCAATAAGGGAATGGTCATCGGTTCACGCCTTGCCGTCATGCGTGATGGTGTGAAGATTTGCGAACTTGCCGTCACCATGGTTGAAGGAAACCGTGCCAGTGCAGACATCGTATACGATACACTCCTCCCAGGTGAAACCATCCGTCGCGGTGATCACGTCAAGTCCGTTCGTTACAACTAATCACACTTTTCCAATTTGCTATGAAAATTACACATCTCCTTTGGGCTCTCGTCGCACTTGGCTTAGCTATCTTCGGCATCAAGTACTCTCTCGACCAGCAAAAAGTTCTCAACATGCTCGTAGCCACCCACGGTGGTCATGATCAGGCCGAAACAGGTGGCGGTCTCCGCCAGCTCCGCAAGGATCTCACAAGTGAGGCCTCAGATATGGCTAAGCTCCGCGCAGACGCAGTCTCCGCCAGCGATAAGCAACGCCTCCTGATGCGCGACGCACGTAACAACAAGGAAGAATCCGCAGCCATCCTCGAAGGCAAGAAGAGCGATCTCGCAGACGCTCAGGCTAAGCTCGCTGAAGAAACAGCACGCGTCGATCAGATGAAGCTCAACATCCAAGCAGCGATGGACAGCCTGAAAGCAGGTCTCGGTGACAGCGTCCCTGATGTCGCACCAGACGCAGAGATCAAGGACTTCGTCTTTGCGATCTCCACCTACGTGGAAGAAACATCCGCTGAGATCAAGACGATGGAAGCCCAGCTCGAAGAACAGCAGACACTCGTAGCAGCAGCGACATCAAGCGTCGCCGACGCCACAGGTGAACTCGCAGACGTAGAGCAGATCAAGGCAGACTTCGTCGCTGACTACAAGCGCAATGATGACATGTTCATCGTTCGCGGAGTCAATCCTCGCTGGAACATCGTCGTATTCGAAGCACCAGCTTCCAGCGCACTCATCCCAGGCGACCAAGTACCTCTCATCGTGAAGCGTGGAGACGCAGCCATCGCAGAACTTCGTATCGTCTCTGTGAACGGAAGCAACGTCGTCGCTGAATACAATCCTGATAACGTTCCTGCTGGAGTACAGATCGTTCCTGGTGATCAGATCATCCGCAAGAAGCCAACACGCGAATAAAAAGATTTCACACATCAAAAGGTAGCGGTGCAGAGCGAAAGCTCTGTACCGCTTTTTTTGCGATGATAAATAATGACAAAACATTCAGTTGCCTAACTTTGAATTACATGTTATTATTATAAGGCTATGAAAATCACACATTCATTAATCGCCACCACAGCACTAGTAGTGAGCAGTTCTTACGCGGAAGCCCTTTGGGTAGCGCCACCGCCTCGCGTTGTCCACGTGATGCCACACACGACCGTCGTACACCGTCAGATTCAGCCAGCTGCGACCCACGCTAGCCCCTACCG
Organism: uncultured Akkermansia sp.; assembly: GCA_964371525.1. GTDB lineage: Bacteria > Verrucomicrobiota > Verrucomicrobiia > Verrucomicrobiales > Akkermansiaceae > Akkermansia. The sequence goes on from CAYJNX010000027.1 coordinate 7,594, forward strand.
CCCTGTTAAGGAACATGGCATCTACACCGAAGGCTCAGCCTTCTACGGCTTCGGAGCCACAGACGCAGTCACCGACCTACCAGAACTGGGCGATCTGGACATCGTGGGTGCTGAGTTCACCGTAGGGCATCGTTTCAATAAGTTCACCGCCGTTAATCTGCGCGTCAGCTATGGCTACGGTTACGACTCCATCTCAGGCTATGCAGCAGGAGTAGGCAGCTACGCGCTTGACATGCGCCAGCACACCTTCACCCTCATGCCTGGCGTGCGCCAGAGCTTTAGACTGGGGCTCTCGCCTGTAGAACTCTTCATCGGAGCGAACGCAGGATTAGCCGTAGTAGGAAACTCCATCGACGCATCCGCACACATCGCGGGACATGGCGGAGGCTACACAGAATTCGATGGTGTAGAAGCAGGCTTCGCCTATAGCGCAGAAATAGGCGTGAAGTACCATTACTCCCAGTGGGGCTACATCTTCGCTGCCTATGAATTCCGCGGCAGCACAGCAACTCCCGACTCAGAGAACCGCTACGACTCGCGCTATTACATATCGACAGAACAGCAAATGTACCATACCATACGCTTAGGCATGGGCATGCAGTTTTAAATTTTTTCTAAAACGAAACAAAATACTCCTGATACCGAAACGGCACAAGTTCATAGCTTGCGCCGTTTCCTTGTTTTACAACAACAAAAATCTTATTTAGAATAAGCGCAGATAGACGAAGAAAACACTAATGACTTGCTTGCCAAGCAGTCACTGTTATGTTATTATTTAAAAAGTACACAGACTACATCATCTTATCTATCATCGTCATGCGCCCCGTCATCTATCAGCTTTTTGTCCGTCATTTCTCTAACTTTAACACAGAAGGAGTTGACTATGGCGATCGTGCGTCGAATGGCTGTGGCACATTCTCTGGGATAAATGACCGCGCCCTCGCGTCCCTCAGCCGCTTAGGCGTGACCCATCTATGGCTCACAGGTGTGCTACGCCACGCCACCTGTAGTGAATACGGTGGACAGCAGTCAGAAATACCAGCTATCGTGAAAGGAAAGGCAGGCAGCCCCTACGCTGTCAGCGACTACTTCGATGTCGATGCAGATCTCGCCGATCATCCAGAACAGCGCATGCAGGAGTTCGAAGACCTGCTACAGCGCGTACGCCACTGGGGCATGGTACCCATGATAGACTTCATCCCCAACCACGTCTCACGCGACTATCAATCACGCCTATACCCTGAGCTCGACATGGAATACGGGCGAGAGCCCTTTGAAAAAGTCTTTTTTGAATGGGATCAGCCCTACTACTACCTCGATGCGAAGCCCGATGGAGTAGGACTAGAACTCCCTGACGGCACCATCTTCCCCCCCGAGCGACATGAAGGACGCGTCACAGGGAATAATGCCGCCACATGGACACCCTCTGTCTACGACTGGTACGAGACCGTGAAGCTCAACTACGGAGTCGACTACAGACGAGGGGCAGGAGCTAGCCACTGGCTCCCCCCCATCATGAGCTCGGTAGACGTCACCCCACGCACATGGCGCATCATGGACAGCATCCTCGCCTACTGGCAAGCAAAGGGAGTCGGAGGCTTCCGCTGTGACATGGCACACATGATACCCATGCCCTTCTGGGCCTGGGCGACATCGCGCTGCCGCCAGCGTGACGAAGGCTGCTTGCTCATAGCCGAAGCCTACAACGACCACATGAAAATGAGCCAAGGCGACGTACAAGAAGCCCTACTAGAGGCAGGATTCAATGCCGTGTACGATGCCCCCAGCTACGAAGCACTGCGCGCCATCTACGAACGAGGCGCATGGGCGAACGATCTCGACAGCCAGCACCGCAGCGATGGACTACTGAACCGCGGTGGCGTGCGCTATCTGGAGAACCACGATGAACCCCGCCTCTGCTCCCCCATGCACTGGAACGCACAAGGCGAAGCCGCCCATGAAGCACTCATGCTCGCACAATACGCGAGCAGCCAAGGAGCTATCCTCTTCTACAATGGCCAAGAAGTAGGCGAACGCGCCGAAGGACCACGCGGCTTCGGCGGCGACAGTGGGCGCACCAGCATCTTCGACTACACCAGCCTCCCCCGCCTCCAGCGATGGGCATGCAATGGACGCTATGACGGAAGCGAACTCACAGCAGATGAAAAGCAGCACCGCGAATGGATAGGCAGCCTCCTGCGCGAACTACAAGACCCCGCCTTTACAGACGGCGAATTCTATGGGCTCAACTGGGCAAATCAAGAAACCCTCCACTACGGACGCGGCGACGGCGACACACAATCGGGACACTGGTTCTATGCTTACCTACGCTACCATAGAAAGAGCAACAGCTGCTACCTCGCCCTCTGCCACCTCGGCACAGGCGAGCGCAACGAAGAAGTAAGCATCCACATCCCCGAGCACGCCCAGCAGTGGTGCCGACGCAGCCATGGAGAGCAGCGCTTCATCCCCGTACTCGAAGACGGCAGAGACAGAGAAGACATCCTCATCACCCCAGCCACACTAGGGTCGCAAGGACTCCGTTGCCGCGTGCCAGCGGGAAAAGCCCTCCTCCTGCGCTGGGAACTCGCATGACAAAAGCAGCACTAGAAACTCAGGTAGCCTTTGCTATAATACCCTAATACCCCTATGGCATCTCTTCGACTCACGCGCATCACAGCATGCATCACGCTCGGCCTACTGAGCTCCTGCCTCAGCCCGAAAATAAGCTATGCGAACCGCCCAGCTACCCCAGCTGCCGCAGCGCCCCCCACATGGAACGCCGCACTCGAAGCCGCGATGAAAGAACTCAGCGCGCAAGACGGCGTCTACACAAAGCACTCCTACAGCACGAGCAAGAAAGCCCATGATGCCCTACGCCGATGCTTCGGCTTCACGAAGAACCACCATCTCTACTACTTCCCAGAAAGCCTCACACTCTCCTACTGCTCAGGAGCAGTACACACAGCAGTACTCGCCGCTCTCATCGACTGGTCACGCGCACGCCCTGGTGAAATAACCCTGCGCCGCGACGACTGGAAGAACCTCGTCCCTCGCAGCGTGAAGGACGGAGACCGCGTCTGGGGCTGGGCGAACTCGAACGGAGCAGGCTATGCCGTACTCGTGCATGAACTAGGAGCGGGTCATAGCTTCACAGAATGGGAAAAAGCCAGACCACTAGACATCGTGAAACTCTGGTGGACACAAGAAATAGGTGGACTGGAACGCGGACACCTCGCCATACTACTAGCAGTGAGAGAACAGGACATCCTCATCTGGGGCGCACATGACCGCGACAAAACGGGACGCGGAGGCATCTATGTAAAAAGCATCCCGAAAGAGAAAATCAAGCGCATCCTCTTCACCCGCATCACGAAGCCAAAAGCATTTGAAAAAGCGAGTCGCATCGGCTACAACGAATGGCTGAACTCTCTGTTACGCGTGCGCGTGAGCTGGGAAGAAACCCTACGACGCTCGGGCGTACGAAGATAAAGAGTCGCAATATCCTAAGCCGACACCTAAATGGGAGTCCAGAGGGGCGCGCTCGTCTGGCAGGCCGAGCGGGATGGAGTCCCATAGGTGTTAAATTAACTTGATTAGAATTAAAAGTTTAGCTAAAATTCTGCTATAGAAATATCAATAGCATGAATACAGAAAACTACATCGATGCTTGGGAAGATTTAGTATCATAATTTCCCTTAAATTTTGAAGAAATCTCTTCTCTTTTCGTTTTGCGTTTGCGTCCGCTGTACTCTAAATCGGTGAAACTTTTCTGACTCATCGCGCGTTTGGGGGCTTGCGCGTAGTATACCACATCAGATTTGATCTTGCACGATTAAATCAGTGTTTCCCTAGGCTCGTGTCGTCGCTTATTTTCGTCTCATTTTGCTCTTCCGCAAAATGCCCTCTGGACTCCCATTTAGGTGTCGCTTTTGGGGGCTGCGTTGCTTGTGCGTGGGAGGGGGATGTTATTTCCCCAGACAGAATTGGGAGAAGATCACTCCGAGTAGTTCCTCGGTGTCCACCTTGCCCGCGATACTGCCCAGTGCTTCTAGTGCGTCGCGTAGCTCAAGTGAGCTAAATTCGGGGGAGTCGCCAGCCTTGATGCTTACTTCGGCTGCTTGCAGGTGACTTTCTGCGAGCTCGAGGGCTTGGCGGTGGCGTAGGTTAATCGCGGCGTAGCTGTCTGTCTCTCGCTCTTGCTGGAGGAAGAGGGCGGTGATGCGTGCTTCGAGTTCTGCGCGCCCTTGTTCGGTGCGGCAGGAGAAGTGGATGGCTTCTTGCTTCGGCTTATTTTTCCAGTCGGGGTGTAGTGCTTCGTCGCATTTGTTAATGATAAGGATATGCGCTGCGCGTGTGGCTGGTAGGTCGATGAGTGTCGAGGCTGGCATGCTGCCGTCGATGACGTGGAGCACGAGGTCTGCTTCTTGGCGTGCCTGATGGGAGCGTTCCATGCCGGCGCGTTCGATGGCATCGCTGCTTTCATGTATGCCTGCGGTGTCGATGAGGCGTAGGCTGAGTCCTCCTATGTTTACGCGTTCTTCGATGGTGTCGCGTGTCGTGCCTGCGATGTCACTGACGATGGCGCGCTGGAAGCCGAGTAGGCAGTTAAGCAGGCTGGATTTCCCCGCATTCGGCGCGCCGATGATGGCGGTGCGTACGCCTTCGCGCAAGAGTCGTCCTTCATCTGCCGTGGAGAGGAGCTGCTGGATGCCATGGCGTAGTGCCGTGAGTCCTTGTGAGAGGCTCTCCATGCTCTCAGGCGAGATGTCTTCTTCGGGGAAGTCGATGTAGGCTTCCAGATGGGCGAGGGTGTGTAGTAGCTGGTCGATGAGTTCGCTAACGCGCTCGCTGATCGCGCCACCGAGCTGGTTCTGCGCGGCACGTAGGGCGAGGTCTGAGCCTGCGGCGATGACATCCATGATGGCTTCTGCCTGTGTGAGGTCGAGTTTTCCATTTTCAAAGGCTCGCTGGGAGAACTCTCCTGCTTCTGCCATGCGCGCTCCACTGGTGAGGAGTCGCTCCATGAGGCGGCGCACGACGAGCATGCCTCCATGGCAGGAGATCTCTACCACGTCTTCGCCTGTGAAGCTCGCTGGCGCGGCGAAGTAGGTCGCGACGACTTCATCGAGCACATGCCCCTGCGTGTCGTAGAGGCGGCAGAAGGTCGCCATGCGCGGGCTTAGCTTCTTGCCTCCTGCACAGATTGAAAATATCTCATGAGCGCGCGCTCCGCTCATTCGGAGGGTCGCGAGTGCTCCTGTGCCTAGTGGCGTCGCGAGGGCGAGGATGGTGGATTCGTGCTGCATCGCAGGGGATTATAAGGTATTTCACGCGGTGCAGCAATGGAAATTCTTAGTAGAATGATTGACATTCTATGTTTTTTTATTACAATCAATTCCATAGATGACACCTCGCCTGAAAATACTCCTCGGATGCTATGCCTGCGATCCCAACTATGGCTCAGAGCCTGGTATGGGCTGGAACTTTGCCCATCAACTCTCTAAGGAACATGAAGTCCATCTTCTTGTCGAAGAGGGCGAGTTCAAGGAGAAACTGACGCGCTACGCTGAGGAGAATCCCGACGAGGTGAAGCACATGCACTTCCACTACGTGCGACGGTATCATTATGACACGCTGCGCGCTATCTATCCACCGAGCTACTACTGGTTCTACCGCAAGTGGCATCGCGACGCGCTGAAGCTCGCGATCGAGCTGGACAAGAAGGAGAACTTCGACATCGTCCATCAGGTGACGATCTCAGGCTTTCGCGAACCGGGCTTCCTCTGGAAGCTGGGGAAGCCCTTCATCTGGGGACCACTAGGCGGGTTGACGGACGCGCCGTGGTGTCTGCTCTCGAGTCTCGGCTGGAAGGGGGCATTCCACTTTGGCGTGCGAAATATCATTAATGCCTTCCAGAAACGCTGGGGGCGTCATGCCCGCGCCGCCGCCGCGCACTCTCACACCATTCTCACCAGCACGACCATGGCTCTCAAGGAGATCAAGACCTTCTGGAAACGCGATGCCATTCTCATGAATGAGGTAGGCTACGAGGACAGACACAGCCCCCAGTCACCTGCTGTGCACGACGTAGGTACTCCACTGCGCATCTGCTGGGCAGGGGAGCATATCCCGCGCAAGGCACTCGACCTGCTTCTAAAGGCTCTGACACTGACGCAGCAGCCTATGGAGCTACACGTGCTGAGCAAGGGACCTCGCACCGAGGCATGGAAGAAGCTCATGGTCGATCTCGGGCTGGAAGATAAGGTGACGTTCCATGGCTTCGTCCCGCGCGAAGAGGCATTCCAGATCATGGGCTCATGCCATGTGTTCTGTATCACGAGTATTCGAGAAGACACGTCTACTGTCGTCTTCGAGGCCTTCCGCTATGGGATGCCCATCATCGCACTCGATCACTGTGGCTTCGCGACAGTAATCGACGAGAGCTGTGGCATCAAGATTCCGATCGAGTCCAAGAAGCAAGTCATCGCCGACTACGCACGTCACCTCGACTACCTGGCTACTCATGAGGAGCAGCGACAGCAGCTCTCAGCTGGTGCGCGTCGACGCTGCGGAGACTTCACATGGGAAAGTAAGATGGAGGTACTTGGGCAGATTTATCAAGCCGCAGTCGAGCAAAATCGTGCGAGATGACACAGCACAGCTTCGCGATCTAGGCTGGGATCAGGTGAGGGCTCTCCTGATCTTTCTCGTCGTTGTCGGTCATGTCATCCAGCACTACCTCGTGGGTAATTACTGGGAGAATCCCCTCTACAAGGCGATTTACCTCTTCCATATGCCCCTGTTTATCTTGCTGAGTGGCTACTTCTTTTCCGCCTGTTTACGCCCACGCGCATGGGAGAGAATCCCTAGCCAGCTGCGTCGTCTCGGGCTACCCATCCTCACCGTCATCATCGTGCAAGTAGCGCTGGTGCTATACCGCTCGTGGAATAGCGACCTGATGCCCAGCGTGGAGGCTCTCCTCGGCTGCGTGCGAGGGCTGTGGTTTCTCTGGGTGCTGCTGGAGTGCGTGCTCGCAGCCGTGCTCTGCTTCGCCCTGAAGTCGAGGATATGGCGCGTACTCGGCTGTGTCGCCATGATGTTTATAGGAGACTACTTGACCTATGGGAGCTATTTTATTTCCCTGTGGCCATTCTTCCTACTTGGGCTCTTTCTGAAGTACAAGGGCTTTCACTACGCGCATATCAGGCTCTCGTGGCTCTGGACTCTTCCGCTTAGCATGCTAGCATGGTATTACTATCGCTCAGAATGGAGTCTGTACTACGCTTCGACCACGTGGGATCTCTCGGCACTCACCTACTTCATGCTGCGTGGGCTCACAGCGATCGTCGCGTCGATGAGTTTCCTCGTGCTTGCTAAGCTGCTTCTAGGGCTGTTTAAAGGCGCTAGTCTGGTGTCAATCGGACAGAGTACCATGGCTATTTACGTCCTTCAGACCTACCTCTTCTTCAGTGGGGTAGGGCGAGGCTTCTTGGCAAAGCTCGGGATGGGAGGAGAGGCGATGATCGTGCCTCTTCTCACCGCACTCGTGCTCACGCTCGCATTCTACGCGCTCTACCTCCTCTTGAAGAAGGTGAAGCTCGTGCGCCTCTTTCTCTTCGGTGAGAAATAGAGACCGCCGCTTACTTAGTCACGCTCGCCCTCTGTGCGGCATCCCCAGTGGCAGGTAGGACGCTTGATGCTGAAGCGCACGCGCTGCTCGCTGTTGTCGCGATAGATTGAATATTCGCGTGGCTGCTGCTGGAGCTTATCCGTGAGTAGTCTCTTCAGGTTCACCCAGCGGAAATTAATGCCGTGCATCTTGCTCTTGTAGAAGGGGAGGCTTGCCATGTGGCTGTCCCACTCGCGCTGCGAGACCTCGCTCCAAGCTAGGTTGTTCCCCGTCACTGTGAAGCTCGACGTAATAAGCTCGGGAAGGACAAGGAAGCGCGCGCGAGCCCCCGTCAGCTCTATGTAGAACACCAGATCTGCGAGTGCTCGCAGGCGTGTATCAAAGCGCAGGCCTAGCGATTTAAAATAATCCGCGCGGTAGAAGCAAGAGCAGGTGATGATCTCGCACACGGTCGCGCTACGCCTCGCCGAGGGCTGCACTGGGCGACGATGACAGATGTACCTCTGCTCCGCGTCGATGATGATATAGCTCCCGAGAGCGACTTCTGCGTCGGGATGCTCGGTGAACTTTTTTGCGAGCGCGGCGAGAGCCTCGGGGAGGTACTGCTCATCGCTGTTGATATGAGCGATGACATCGGCATCAGCTGGCGCGGCATCCCAAGCTCGGTTGATGGCATCATACATGCCCGCATCCTTTCCTGAGATGTAGCTGAACTCGTAGCCTATGTCTCCCGACTCGACGTTCTGCTGCTTCCACTGCTCGAGCCATGCGACTGTGCCGTCGGTCGAGCCACCGTCTTGGATATGATGGTGCACCTGCACGCCCTCTGCGCACTGGTCTGCCACCGAGCGTATGCAATTCTGCAACCAAGCAAGACTGTTAAAGGTAGGGGTAACGATGTAAAACTTCATATCTGGATAATAAAAAAGCACAGAGGCAGTCGGGAAACCACCTCTGTGCTCGTATGTAATTCTTAGGAGAAGACGCCGACGCCTTCAGCTGCGCATGCGATCATGTAGTCGCGGTTCAGCTTAGCGATGTTGTCTACAGAGATGCCCTTAGGACATGCAGCTTCGCATTCGTACTGGTTTGTGCAGTTACCGAATCCGATCTTGTCCATCTGGCGTACCATGGCGAGGACGCGCTTGTTCTTCTCAGGCTGTCCCTGTGGGAGCAGGTTGAGGTGAGCGGCCTTCGCGGAGGTGAAGAGCATCGCGGAGCTGTTCTTGCAGCTTGCGACACAGGCACCACAGCCGATGCAGGCAGCAGCGTCGAAGGCAGCTTCCGCTGTCTTCAGGCGCACTGGCATGTTGTTCGCGTTTGGCGCGGAGCCAGTACGCACGTCGATGAAGCCACCAGAAGCGATGATGTCGTCGAGAGCGGTACGGTCTACCACGAGGTCACGCAGCAGTGGGAATGCCTTCGCACGGAAGGGCTCGATCCAGATGGTGTCGCCATCCTTGAACTTGCGCATGTGCAGCTGGCAGGTGGTCACCTTCGACGCACGGCGTCCGCTGTGAGGGACACCATTGATCGTCAGTGAGCACATACCGCAGATACCTTCGCGGCAGTCATGGTCGAAGTGGATGGGTTCTTTGCCAGCGTGGACGAGTTCTTCGTTCACGATGTCAAGCATTTCAAGGAAGGATGCTTCCTCAGGGATGTCAGTCGCTTTGTATGTTTCGATGCGACCTTTTGCCTGAGGGCTTTCTTGACGCCAGACCTTGAGCGTGAGATTAAGTTTAGCCATAAAATGTGTGATAATGGATAAGGGTTTGTAATCAGTGTTACTCTTCCAGTCTTTACTTGTAGGAGCGGACGGCAAGGTGGATGTTTTCGAAGGTGAGCGGCTCCTTGTGCAGGATAGGCAGCTTACCTACTTCTGTGAACTCCCATGCGGCTACGTAGGCGTACTCAGCATCGTTACGAGCGGCTTCACCGTCGTCGAGCTGGTATTCCAAGCGGAAGTGAGCACCACAGGATTCTTCACGAGCGAGAGCGTCGTAGCACATGAGTTCGCAGAACTCAGTGTAGCAAGCGAGGCGCCATGCCTTTTCGAGCTCCATGTTCATGCCTTCTGCGCTACCTGCGACGCGGACATTCTTCCAGAAGTCGTCGCGGATGCGTGGGATGGCTTCGAGAGCTTCGAGGAGGCTTTCGCGTGTGCGTCCCATGCCTACCTTATCCCACATGATCTGACCGAGTTCACGGTGGATTTCATCAGGAGTTCTGTTACCCTTCACGTCGAGCATCTGCTGGATGCGAGCCTTCACCTGATCTTCTGCGACCTTGAACTCAGGAGCAGAGGTGGTGACGCTACCGGGCTTGATGCTGGTGAGGTAGGTAGGAAGGGTGGAGGAGATGACGAAGTAACCATCGGAGAGACCCTGCATGAGAGCAGAAGCACCGAGGCGGTTCGCACCGTGGTCGGAGAAGTTCGCTTCACCGAGGACGTGGAGACCGGGTACTGTAGCCATGAGGTTGTAGTCGACCCAGATACCGCCCATCGTGTAGTGGGACGCAGGGTAGATCATCATAGGCTCTTCATGGGGATCTTGGTCGGTGATTTCTTCGTACATTTCGAAGAGGTTACCGTACTGACCGTCGATCCATTCCTTGCCCATGCGGTCGATGGATTCCTTGAAGTCAAGGTAGACACCGAAGCCAGAGCCCGCGATACCGCGGCCGTCATCACAGGCTTCCTTAGCAGCGCGTGAGGAAATGTCACGTGGTGCGAGGTTACCGAAGGAAGGATACTTGCGCTCGAGATAGTAATCGCGCTCGCTGTCAGGAAGAGTGGAAGCCTTTACTTCGCCCTTACGGATCTTCTCTGCCATTTCGCGTGTCTTAGGCACCCAGATACGGCCGTCATTACGGAGGGACTCCGACATGAGTGTGAGCTTGCTCTGGTAGTCGCCCTTCACAGGGATACAGGTAGGGTGAATCTGCGTGAAGCAGGGGTTCGCGAAGTACGCACCCTTCTTCCAGCAGGCGTGTGCTGCACCCACGTTACAGCCCATGGCGTTCGTGGAGAGGAAGAAGACGCGACCGTAACCGCCAGTAGCGACGAGAACGGTGTCACCAGCGTGGCTTTCGATCTTGCCGGTGACCATGTCGCGAACGACGATACCCTTAGCATGACCGTCGACGACGACGAGGTCGAGCATTTCTGTACGTGGGTACATCTTCACGTGTCCCTTGCCGATTTCCTTTTCAAGTGCTTGGTAGCATCCGAGCAGGAGCTGCTGGCCAGTCTGACCGCGGCTGTAGAATGTACGCTTCAGCTGAGAACCACCGAAGGAGC
>CAYJNX010000028.1:0-14110 GCA_964371525.1 uncultured Akkermansia sp.
TAGAGCAGCCCGAGGGCGGGACGCGCTCCTTCACCTTCGATCTGGAGATACAGCCTATACTCGACCGCGCCTGCATCGCCTGTCATGATGGCGAAAGTGCCGAGCTCGACTTCCGAGGAGGAAAGAAGGATAAGCTCGGCTTCGGGACATCCTACATCAATCTGCACCCCTTTGTGCGTCGCCAAGGCGGTGAAGGCGACCTGACTGTGCTGACACCCTACGAGTATTACCCAAACACGAGCGAGCTCGTCCGCATGCTTAAAAAGGGACATCATCATGTACAACTCACAGAAAAAGAATGGCGCAAGATCTACCAATGGATAGGCTACAATGCCCCGTATCGCGGCAGCTTCAGGCATAACCAAACGATAAAAATGCCCTTCGTCCGCAACGGAGGCGAGCAGTACCATCGACGCATCGAGCTGAAGAATAAGTACGCTCTGGACTCAGGCGTGGACTGGAAGAAGGAGATCGAGGACTACGCGGCGACGCTCAAGGACGCGCCGCCCATCGTCGCGGTGAAGCCTCCCTCAGTAAAGAAAGCCCCTGCCCCACAGCTGAAAGTCGCCTCATGGCCTTTCACTCCAGAGCAAGCGCAGCGCATGCAGGCACAGCTAGGAGAGACACGCAAGCGCGTGGAGATCGCCCCAGACATCCACATGGATATGGTGCGTATCCCCGCAGGATCTTACATCATGGGGAGCGCGACAGGAGACCCCGATGCCACGCCTCGCGTCGTGCGTATCAAGAAGGCATTCTGGATGTCTGAACTCGAAGTGAGTAATGCGCAGTTGCGCGCCCTCATGCCTGAGCATGACAGCAAGTTCGTCGACCAGCTGTGGAAGGATCATGTCGTCGCAGGCTACCCAGCAAACAAGGATGATCAGCCAGCCATACGCCTGAGCTATGACAAGGCGATGGAGTACTGCAAGCTCCTGAGCGAAAAGACAGGACTACGCATGACTCTGCCGACAGAAGAGCAGTGGGAATGGGCCTGCCGCGCTGGCAGTGACAAGGATTTCTGGTTCGGCGACAGAGGAAGTGACTTTGGAAAGTTCGACAATCTCGCGGACAAGACCACGCTCAAGTTCGCGGTGTCAGGCGTGAACCCACGCCCCATGCACCCGAATAACTACAAGTACAAGCACTACACCTACCTGCCCAAGGATGAATCCGTCGATGACGGTCAACTCGTAACGGTGGGAGGAAAGAGATACACGCCAAACCCCTTCGGGCTGTACAACATGCACGGCAATGTCGCGGAATGGACACGCTCGGGCTCGGGGAAGAATCGCGTGGTGCGCGGTGGGTCCTACTTCGAGCGTCCGAAGTATTCTACGGCACACAGCCGCAAGGAGTATTTCCACTATCAGCCTGTATTTAATGTAGGTTTCCGCGTGATTATGGAAGACGAGTAATGATTAGCTGCTGCATCAGATTTCTAGGTTCACGCGGCTTCGCCTACGCCCTACTCGCACTCTACGCGCTGATTCTAGCCATCGCGACATGGGTAGAGAGCAGGGAGGGGGCGGCTTTCGCGCAGGAGTGGATCTACCACGCGCCCGCCTTCATCGCCTTCCAAGCCTTCATCGCTCTAAATCTGATACTGGGGATGCTACGCGCTCCCTACCTCAGGCAGGGACGCTATGGGCTATGGCTGCTGCATGCGTCTATCATCGTCATACTCGGAGGAGCTCTCGTGACGCATGTAACGAGCCGTGAGGGCTACATGCACCTGCGAGAGGGGCAGACCGCCTCCTATATGCAGCAGCGAGACGGCAAGGAAGTCAAGAACGTGGATCTCCCCTTCGCGCTGGAACTAAAAGACTTCATCCTCAAGCGATACCCAGGGTCGAGCAGCCCTTCCTCTTACGAGAGCGAGCTCATCCTACACGAGGGCGGACAGGGCGGGCAGAAACGCGAGGTACTCATCCGGATGAATCACACGCTGGATGTGCAGGGTTACCGTGTGTTCCAGCTCTCCTATGACCCCGACGAGCGCGGCAGTATTCTGCTTATTAGCGAAGATTGGCTCGGCCGTCGCATCACTTATACGGGTTATCTCTTGCTGACGCTGGGTTTCTTGCTCTGCTTCTGGAGCAAGCAGGGGCGCGTGAGGCAGCTGATTGCTAAGCTGGCGCAGAGTTCTTGTTTCTTCATCGCGGGTTTACTCACTGTCGCTGAAGGCGCTGAGTTCGCAGATGTCGCTTCTTCCATCGTCCCTGCTGAGGAAGCTCAGCGATTCGCAGATCTCCCCATGCAGGACACACAGGGGCGTATCGTCCCTGTCGAGACCTTTGCGTCGCAGCTATTACGAAAGCTGCATCGTGATGAGCGGGTGAACGGCTGGAATGGGGAGCAGTTCCTGCTCAGTCTCTGGCTCATGCCCGAAGCATGGGCTCATATCCCGTTCATCACCGCGCCGAATCCCGACATTGCAGCGCAATATGGGCTTGATCTGGGGAAGGACGGCATGATCGCCTTTGCCGATGCGTTCACGGCTGCGGGTGATTATAAGTTTCAGGCGGAGCTGGAGCAGATTTATCTCAAGAAGTCCAACGAGCGCAGCCGCTACGACAAGGATATGCTGAAGCTCGACGAGAGGCTGAATCTCTTCCACCAGCTCGTGGAGTTCCAGCTGGTGAAGCTGTTTCCTAAATTAGCTGATCCTCAGCAGCGATGGTTCGCGATGGGGGATGACTGTGAGGAGCATTTCGAGGGGAAGGAAGCCATGTTTGTCAGCAAGATTCTCCCCGTGTACCTAGGAGAAGTACGCGCGGCTCTCGGGGGGACTGGGAGCTGGGATGAGGCGACGCACATTCTCTCACTCATCACGCTGTATCAGGAGGCGAAGGGGAAACAGTCTGGGCTGGATAGATCGAGGATAGAAGCGGAGCTGCGCTATAATGACTGGCGTATTTTCTCTCGCGCTCAGTTGGCGTATTTCATCTTAGGCGGCGCGATACTCTTGCTCGCGTGGCTGCGCTTGCTCGGGGCTCAGCGTAGCTACCGTATTTTCTTTGTTCTGCTATGGCTTTGTGTGTTCGTGGTGGCAGGTCTGCATGCTTATGGCATGGGATTGCGCTGGTATATAGCGTCCCATGCGCCGTGGAGTAATTCTTATGAAACCATGGTTTATATCGCATGGATGAGTGCTGTGCTGGGGCTCGTCGCCGCGTGGCGTTCGCACTTTGTGGCGGCGATTTCGGTGCTCTTCGCGGGTATCGTGCTCTTCGTGTCTTCTTTGAGCTGGATGGATCCTCATATGAGCCCGCTCGTTCCGGTGCTTCAGTCGCTGTGGCTGATGTTTCACGTCGCCGTCATCGTCGCAGCTTATGGATTCTTCGGTATCGCGTTTCTCTTAGCTCTGAGTAATCTCATCCTCATGTGCCTGCGTGGAAAAAATGCCGATGCTCACATCCAACGGCTCAGCGACATCAAGGAGATTCTCCTATGGATAGGTCTCAGCCTCATGATCATCGGCAGCTGTCTCGGTGCGATATGGGCGAATGAGTCATGGGGGCGTTACTGGGCATGGGACCCGAAGGAAACATGGGCGCTCATCACCATACTCTGCTACCTGCTCAGCACGCATGTACGCATGCTGCCGCGTCTCTACAGCCTGTATAGTTTTAATGTACTAACCATGTTTAGTTTCCTATCCGTGCTCATGACTTATTTTGGCGTGAATTACTTCTTGAGTGGCATGCATTCGTATAATTCGAGCCAGCTGCCCGAGGGCATCATGCTGTATCTATGCCTGAGCGTGGGGGCGATGCTTCTGCTCGCTATCGTGGCGCGCCTGCGTCGCTGTTAACGCAGCCACGTGAGGCGATGCCACAGCTTCTCTAGTGGACCTTGCTTGAATCTTCTCAGGTAGTACTCGCTCAGTACTATCTGGAAGACAAGCACAAGCAGCCCCAGTATCACGCTCAAGAAGGTACCGAGATAGCTAGCGAGGTGAAAGCCCCACGCGTAGAATAAAACCGAGCAGATGACCGATGCGCCCACAAAGTTCGTCAGGCTCATGCGTCCATAGATGCTGAGTTTTCTAGTCAGGTAGGCTTTTGGTAATATACGGAACAGTAGTACAAGTGCGATCATGGTCACGAGAGCCGCGAGCAAGTTGAGGTACACCGTCCATACTGTGAGTTCAACCAGCCAGCCCATCAGGAGGCTTAGCTTCAGCCCGAGGAAGACAAGTCCCAAGATTCCTCCGACACGGAGCAAGTAGCGGTAAGACTTCTCCACAAAACGCGTACGGTACAGCACTATCCCCAAGAGGAAGAGTCCGAATGTCTGGCTGATTCTTCCCGTCTCGACTGCCCAAGCGAGCGCGGCTTTCACCCCGATGGTGGCATTCGCATAAGCGGCGATGAAGAAGTTCTCCTCTTTCGCCCCTGCGATGAGCTCGGTATAGTAAATGTCAGTGAGTCCAGGGTAGAAGGGATAAAAGGCGTGAATGAGGTCGGGAATCTGGGCGAATGCCAGCAGGGCTAAGACCAGTAGAAGCTTATTCCCCAGTTTAACGAGTGGGATGACGAGGAGCATCACCAGCGCGTAGAATACGAGCGGATCTCCCCCCATGAAGAACACAGCATTCAGAAAGCCAAAGCCAAGCAATAGTACCATGCGCCATGCCATGCGGAGGCGGAAGTCCTCGCCACGCGCTGCGCGCTTCTCCCATTGCAGCGCGTAAGTGAAGCCGAAGAGTAAGGCGAAAATGACGTAGGCCTTATTCTCAAAGCAGTAGTAAAGGATGCTCTTCGTACTCTCATTCAGCGATACGAGCCAATCAGGCTGCGCCCACTGCATCGTCGCGGCATAGAGAAACTGGTTCGAGCAGTGTATCAGTAGAATCGCAGCGATCGCGAAGCCTCTCACGGCGTCGATCACTTCTATTCGTTCGCTGGGCTTAATCAAGGGCTCACTCATGAGGCTACTCTAAAGAAGCGTAGCCTGCTATTCAAGATTATTATCCCCTGATCTATCGCTTTTTAACTTATGGGAACTCCTGTTCTCTGACGGCGGCGGCGTGCCAGCAAGGCGGTGAGTGCCAGTAGGCTGAGGCTAGCGGTACTGGGTTCTGGAACGGCAACGGCGTTAAACAAGAGCTGCCCTCCACTTTGACTTCCTAGACTCTGCATCGCGAACTGCATTCCATTGCTACTCATCGTGATTTTGCTGAAATCCACCCCCTCTACCATCTCACTAGTGACACCAGTGAGGCTGAACGTGAAGCTGCCATCTTCTGCCACGCTTCCTATGTCTACCCCATTAAGCTCTAAGTAGAGTCGTCCCTCTATAGTAGCCTTACCCAGCACATAGTTCAGCCCTTCTATCGCGTAGATGTCCAGTGGCTCACCGTCTAAGGTCACCGACTGTGATATGGCGACATCCATGCTAGAGTTACTGATCGTTATGACATCTTCTAGCGTGACTGTAGCTCTCTGGTGGCTCGAGAATGTGGATTCATCGAGGGAGCTAAAGTGCGTGTTCTCAAAACGAAGAGTCGCGCCTCCATTCATGATGAACTGAAGATCAGCCCCCATATCACCGCCTTCGATGACGTTATGCTCATCGCTTACGTGAAGACGGCTTGAGGAAATATCTGTGTTTTCAAAATGCGCGCTCTCTATCGCTATACTTTGGATAGGATTACTGCTGAGCTGCGCATTGCTCACATGTACATTACTAAAGCTGGTGGCTACAGCTATACCTTTTTCTGTCTTGTCGAGCGCGGCTATGCTCATGCCTCCCTTGTTCGTCAACTTCACATGGGTGAACTCGATTCTCTCGACGCTGTTATCCACACTGAGAGCGTTGTCACCTGGTGCGACGCAGATTTCCCCCACTTGTAGGACTCCTGTACCGATGTGCTCCGTGCTGGATCTTCCCGCGAAGCCATTACTCATAACGAGCCTTCCTTGCCCCATGAGATTAAGGTTATTCAGGCTAGCTACGCTTTCCATGAAGTTTAGTTCCCCGTCATAAAGAGAGTAGCTGGAAGTGATGGAGCTTACGTGGATGCTCGCGCGTCCCTCACCTATAAGATTCAGCCTAGCGAACTGACAGCCTTTCGTGAGGTGGATGTCCTGCCCCGCATGGCGAGTCATCGAGATCTCGCTCGTTTCTTCTATTTCAAAGCTGTGCTGGATGAGTGTCGTTCCAGCTGAACTAGCCCCGAGTGCGGCTCCGTTTTCGAGCGTAATTAACAGTGATCCTCCCGATATCTTCGCGTAGTCCGTGCTGCTGTCCTGCTGCCCGAAGAGAAGTGTACCGCCAGATTCGATATTAATCGTGGAGTCAGCCACACCGATGTACTGTCCGCCTTCGCGCAGATCTAATGTGCCTCCAGCCTTCACGTTGACTGTCCCGCTTCCACTGCCAAAAGCGGTGATTCTCGATTCTGAGATGAGCGTTCCTTCCACATTCACCACACCGTCTTGAGCTCCTGTGGATAGGTTGAAAGAGTCTGTACCATAGAGATGCAGGGTGGAGTTTTCTAGGATGTCAGCATTCCCCGCTCCTATAGAGAGTCCATTGACATGGTGGACGCCATCGCCTTTCAGCGTGATCGTGCCCCCGTCTGGTGCGAGGTCTACACCGAGCTCAAACAGGATGGCATTCTGCGCGAGATCGATGCTGTAGTCCGTCGAGCTACGCACGTAATAGGACGCGACTGAGCTCAGTCCGGTATTTTCTTGCAGTTGCAGAGTCGCGCCCGAGCTGATATCTATGCCTGCGATGGCATGACTGCTTCCACCTAGTACCATCGTGCCTGTACCTGTATGGATGCTGCCTCTGTAATCACTGAGCTGTTCTACTGTCGTAGTCCCTTCTCCCGTCGCATGGATACTTCCTTCTCCGCCGATTGCTCCTGAGTAGGTCATGCCGCTGCTGAGATGCAGCGCAGTCGATGAGTCTACCTCGATCTGGGCGGCAGTGCTGCTGAGAAGATGCAGTTCCGCGACGCGGCTCTCAATGCGACCTGAGAAGCTATCAAGATTATCCAGACGGAGTTCACTTGTCGCAGAGGAGCGCAGTGTACCATCACCTGAAATGTGCTGGCTAAACGCGGTGCGATCATCAAGATCCAGCGTAGCATCCGCATGCAGCATCGTGCTTTCGCGTGCCTCATCGGCACTGCTGAAGTGGTAGATACCATTTTTTAACTCGACCTTTCCACTGTAATCAGTCAACCATTCTTGGGTCATGAGCTCAGCTCCCTGCATATCGAGAATGACGCTAGAGGAGCGGACATCTGGGGCTTCTTCGATGCGACTCCCAGCACTCAAGGCGCGCCCCTCGATGACGAGGCTAGCTCCTTCTGAAAGGATGATTTGTGGCGCGTGGAGTGACGCAACTTGGTTTTTCATCGTGAGTTCGACACCATCGACGACGATGCGATGGGAGTAGAGTTCTTCAGAACCGAGGTTGAGTACTGCGTCTTCACCTTGGAATCTGATACGCGCATTATCCGCGAAGGTCTGATCACCGTCGAAGCCTCCCACGCCGACACTGAGGTTTAGCTCGCCACCACTGAAGGCGAGCTCATCAAAAAGGCGTGTCCCGATAAGCGTGCCATTCGCATTAAAATCCCATATGAAATCATCGCAGCCTAGCCCCGCAATATTACCACAGCTAAGAGTCGCAAAGCTGCTACTCTCATTTCCTGTGAAAATCTGGTAGGTGTAAATATTATGCTCTTCCTTCGCCACGAGATGATCAACGTTAATCTGTGTGTCATGCGCAAAGTTCAGGCTGCCACCATGACTGACGATGCTTTGATTTAACGTGAGGCTAGAGCCTATCGTGATCACGCCGTCATACTGCGTGATGCGACCCGCGATATTCCCACCTTCACTTAAGTCCAGATGTGCGGAATCCCCCACGAGGGTGATGTCTCCCGCTATCGCACTATGCTCTGTAGCGGAGAATGTACCGCTGACGCTGATATTCTGCTCTGCTTTCAGACTCCCTTCTCCGCTGAGGGAAAGAGTGTTTCCCTCAGATACCTTCAGCTCATGTGCGTAACTAAGGCTTGAGTCTTTTCCTAGCTCAATGCGGTGGCTCACGTCGTTTGCCTCTGATTGAGTGAAGCGATGCTGCTGATTCTCGGCTAAGCCGAAAATACCCCCTGCGGATATGATGATACTCGTATCTGCGTGAGCACTCGATCCGAGCACGAAATTCTTACCTGCTCCTATGTGGACGTCCCCTGCGTACTCTGACATGCCAGTCGCATGAACGCGCTGTGTTCCTGTCCCCGAAAGATGGAGCTCCGCCCCTTTTCCACCGGAGAGTGCGATGTCTAAATCATTCGTTCCATCCATCCAAACGCGTCCCTGAATGTCAGCCGCTTGGAGATTCGAGGCGGTCTCGCTGATATGCAGCGTCGACTCAGCGGCTACGCTCAGGCTATCTGTCGTGAGGCTTCCGAGACGTGTGACACCTTCACCTGTGACATTGAGATGCGCACTATCGACCGTCTGCTCCACGGTGAAGTCTTGATTCTCAGCACTGCTGATGGTGTGACTGCCTCCTGCCTCCCAGTTAAAGCTGTGAGGTGTGCTGATGATCCCCTCACCTGAGGCGGCAAGCGTAGAGCCAGACTCCATGGAGATTTGCAGGCTTTTTGCCGCACCTCCATGGCTAAAGTCAGTGTCTACGTCTATCTGATTTCCCAAGGCGAGCGTAGAGCCAGACTTCGCGTATATATTCGAGGTGAGATCCTGACGTAGCTGTATCTGAGCCCCTTTCTTGAGTTCGAGCTTACCTCCGTCTTCGATGTAAATGGAGGCGTGCCCGTCCCATGAGGATATGGCCGCGTCGGAGATGAGCGTACCATGGATGAAGATCTCGTTATGCGCATTCTGCTCTGAGAGCTGGAATGATCCGCGTCCTTCAGCGGTGGCGTAGTCATTCGTACCGACGATGTGGAGAGTCGTGTCTTTTTCAACGCGAAGATTACTCTTGCCGTTCGGGTCGGACAGAGATATTCCTAGCCACGTAGCAGCACCTCCTCCCGTAAGACTGATCGCGCCTTCTCCTACGCGATACTGGGTATTTCGCATTTCAAAATGCGAGCCCTTAGCGAGATTGTAGACAAAATTATTTGTCTGATAAGTCGACTCTTTGCTATAGAGCATATGCGTGTTTTCAAGCAAGGTGATGCTCGAAGCCGACTCAAAGGAGAAATCAGAAAGATGGATATTACTACCTCCGATCGTGACTGTACCAGTTTTCATGATCAACGCACCTGTGAAGTTATTCACATTCTGTAGAAGAATACCACAGGTCTCGGTATAGATATCCCCCGAGCCGCTGAGTGATCCTGCATAGCTACCTGCTCCAGTGATACGAAGATTTTGCTCAGCAGTCAAGGCGATACTCGCGCCCGTAACCTCCTCGAAGTATATCTCAGAGGCAGTCGTACGCAGCGTACCATGAAACTCACTAGCCTGCGACAGGCGGAAGGTGTTCACATTATCAGCCTGGAGAAGGCCAGCCCCTTTTAGCTCAGTGGACATGCGTTCTATACCTGAGATGATGAATCCAGCATCTTCTTCGATATAGACGCTACCTAAGCGCAAGGGCAAGTCACCGTTATTATAATAACCATCACGCAGTATGAGAGCCTGATTGTGGGTATCGAGCCATCTTTTCCCACTGATATTAAGCCCCTGCATGTCGAGGATAATCGTCGTATTCGTAGTACCCGCGATCGAGCCTATGACAACATCCTCTGCAATCGATTCACCGACAATGGTCACGCTACTGTCTGATTCTAACAGGAGATGCTCCGTAGAGATGCTATGCCCTGCACTACTCTGTATCGTGAGATTAAGCCCCTCAGATACATGCAGACGCTGGGTAACTAAATCAGCTTCCATCAGCTCCATGGTTGCATCTGCTGTAATGAAGTCAATGGAGTTATGATTCTCAAAATCACCAGACCCGAAGCCTGTAGAGCCTATGCTGAGTTTTAATAATCCGCCGTCAAAATCATGAATATGCGAAAGCGTCGTGCCTACGATTCTGCCATCGCTGTAGAAATCCCAAACATAATCACCCACCTTATCAAAGATGATATTGCTATTATCCAGAGCATCGAACGCCGCACTATCCACCCCCGAGAAGAGATCGAAGCTAAGCGTCGTCGCGTCTACGATCACGGGGCTAAAGTCATTAATATTCAGAAGAAAATCATTTCCAAAACTCAGAGTCCCCGTATTCACAAAGAGCTCATTGATCACGAGCTCACCATCAAGATGCAGCGAACCTGAGTTAAAGAAACTACCTTCAAGCGTACCCCCCGAGAGGATGCTCAGTGTGCCAGCATTGCTACTGCCTGCGGTGAGCGTGACAGCGTGATGAAACTGCGCCTGTGAGTGAGCCTCTGCCGTGAGACCGATGGCATGATGGCCGATAGCACCAGCGGTCAGGTTCGATCCAGCGCGCAGGGTGAGATGCCCACTGTAGCTGCTATCATCAGCAAAGGTAGCCATACCGCGTAGGTCGACATTACTAGAGAGGGAGGCGTGGCTCTGTAAGTGCAGCTCTGAGCTTGCGTCTATGTTCGTGCTATGAGCAGTCGTGTGAGAATAAGAGTCAAGATAGAGCTTCGCATCCTTAACATTCAGTGCATTGACTCGTACATTCACTCCCGCCCAGTCATCTTCGATAAAGCTGCACAGTTCGTCACCTGGGTCCCCGAGAGCACTGCTGCCTGCATGAGAGACCTGGTAGCCAGAGATATGGAGAGATCCTGTATTCACCGTCAAGTCACCCGCGATGTTAATCGTATTTGTCAAGGCGATGGAAGAATCAGCATTCTGCCCTGCGAAGTTGAGATGCAGCTTCGCGTTATTAGTCGTCTGTAGAGCTGAGCCGTCGAGGTAAGATAACTTATGATCCTCGTCGGCACCATAACTGTAATCCACGGTGCTTTCCGTGTCAGAAATGACGTTCACCATACGAGCATCGCGGTCATGTACATAAAGCTTACTGCTGTCTAGTGATAGATTCTGCCCATTTAGATGAAGTGTCCCGCCATCTGTGCCATAGGCTATAAGACCATTTATCTGATCCTCCTGCATGAGGAATACCTTCGCCCCCGTGTTAATCTGCACATTCTGTGCAGCATAGCCGCCATCACGATCAAGGAAGACGCTGACACCTACCCCCAGATCAAGGCTAGCAAGGTTATCGCCCGTGCCCTCTAAGTGGAAACTACCTCCGTAGATATCATACTGCCCGTCCTTGATGCGTGCATTTTCACCGACGATACGCCATTCATCACCTGCTTCCCCCGTGAGGGTAGACGTGACCTGCACGTGCTCGTCTATGATGTAGCCCGCAGAGTTCACCTGCACCTGATCATCGCTAGAGCTAAGCTTGTAGCTTGCAGGATTCTCGGCAGAACTATCGCTACCACGGCGGAATTGTATACTCCCTGCGCCTGTATTCACGTCAGCGGTGAAGTTGAGCTCGGTGTCACCGTTATTGAGAACCCAGTCTAGTGACTCCCAGAGCTCGGCATTAGTCGCACGCGTCCCATTTGTACTCGTATCGCCACGTTCTCCTGACTTCAGCGCGCGAATACTGAGCTCTGCATCACCCCCTTCTTGCTTCAGGGTGACAAAACCAGCCGCATCTGCTGCACCCACTGTCCAGCGGTTCACCGATGGCGTGAGTTGCTTCTCGGAATTACTGATGACGGCATCATAGAACTCGGGCGAAAAGTAATAATGCGTGCGCCCTTCAAAATTATTTGGCGATCGAGTCGCATTCCCCACATACTGAAAACTCTGAGTTTCTTCATTAAATGCGATCACAGGGCTACCGCTATCACCGTAAGTCGCATTGATAGGCATAGGGTTCTCGTCTCCCGCATACCTGATATTATCACTCACATACAAATAGTTACGATATGTATCCTGTTCTAGAGTACCGTTTTCGTCCCGTGTGCGCCCATCAGTAGACTGAAAGTGTGATCTATAGTCTGCCTCTGGAGCCATGGCGGCAGCCTCTGTATCACCCGCAGTGAATACGTTGAAGGCAGATACATAGCCGACACGCTTACCACTCTCGTCATAAACAGCCTGCTCTCCACTACCAGCACGGTAAAGATTCATACTGGATAAACCTGATAGAGTTTGATAATAGGTATCATTCTCACCTGGTAATTCAAAGCTAACGACATCGGTGATCACCTTAGAAGTACGCAGGACAGCATGATCACTGCCAGTATGCTCTCTATTATTCTCTACTACTTTGACAACACTATACTCCTCTTCTACGACCGTCCCTTCTGCACCATACTTATCAGAAAAACTCAGAGTAGTTGGATTACCATTATGAGCCGCATCGATCAGCCAAGACTGCCCACCAGCCGAGGCGCATTGCGCAAGGCCTTCTGGGTCGGTGAGAGCCCCAAAATCAGGCACGACAGGGATCACCCCGCTGAGTGATCCATCCGTATTATAGACACTGACATTTGTCGCGCCCTTCTCAAAGATGCCGAGATTCAGAGCGAGATCCTTGTAAGCATCCAGTCCCACCCTGTCCACCAAGCTCCCCGCATGCAGAGTCTGGGCACTGACTGCGAGAACCGCGATAAGCAATGCTTTTTTTAAAGTACGAGGAAGTTGTAGTTTCATGATTAATATGTAAGAATAATTATAATTACCTGAAGACAATCTATCATAATTCCCACATTAAGCAAGAACTTTATAGTCTTATCTATCTAATATAAGCCACTTTAAGTACGCCTCGATCTACTTCGCATCGAAAATATCCCTTAGTGATGGGCTATTTTTGGTTAGCTTTTTTATCGTGAGAAGTTTCTCCGCTTTGTCATTCGCGAGACGAAGATTGTTATCCGAGGAGATAAGAGCCTCCTTTGTCTTCATGAGATGTGTGATCGTTTTGTCTATCTCATCGATGGCCGTCTTGAACTTCTTGCTAGCAAGATTATAGTTGTAGTCGAACTTCGATTTAAAGTCATTCATCTCCGCTTCAAAGTTTGTCACATCTATATTCTGCGCTCTGTACTCAGCGATCTGCCTTCTGTATTCTATCGAATTGATCGCCGCATTACGCAGCAGGGTGATGATGGGGATGAAGAACTGCGGACGGATGACATACATCTTCGGATAACGATGAGACACATCGACGATACCATTGTTATAGAGCTCATTGTCCGACTCTAACAAGGAAACGAGAACAGCATACTCACAGCCCTTCTCACTCCTATCCTTATCTAGCTCTTTTAAGAAGTCGTCATTCCTCTTCTTCGTGCTCGTCGTGTCGTTTTCATTTTTCATCTCAAACATGATGGACATGAACTCTATCCCCTCATCTGTGGACTCGCGGAAGATGTAATCCCCCTTGCTGCCTGTGCTCGCGTCGTTATCCTTCTCAAAGTAGGCGTTCTGGAAGCCTGTAGAGCGCAGGCGGTTAAACTCGATTTCACAGTGCTGCTCTAGCGTTTCGCCAAGCATTTTTGTCGAGAGTTTCGCCTTCAGATCCTTGAAGAAGGCGATCGTTTCATCCTTTTGCTTCAATTGGATGGCGTAGCTGTCTTCGCGAGCCTTAAGTTGTAGCTCCGTGCCTAGCTTCTCCTGCTGAAGATCAGATTGCAGTTTCTGGATGAGTTGATCTTTCTGGGCTAAGGCAGTCTGGCGTTTTGCATCCTCATCACGGAGGCTAATCTGCTGAGCAGCTTTCAGCTGTTCTATTTCCTGTCTCGATTCGGATAGCTTTTTCTCCAGCTGCGTCTGCGCTTCGGCTTGAGCCAGTTTCAGCGCGTGATCTTTCTCTGTACTCGCGGAGCTGATCTGCGCCTTGAGCTGTTCGATCTCTTGCCTAGAGGCGGAGAGCTGCTGTTCGAGCTGTGCCTGAGCCTCGGCTTGGATGAGCTTCAGCGCATGATCCTTTTCTGTACCAGCGGACTTAATCTGGGCTTTGAGCTGCTCGATTTCCTGCTTTGAGCTGCCGAGCTGCTGTTCGAGCTGTGCCTGAGCCTCAGCTTGGATGAGCTTCAGCGCGTGATCCTTTTCTGTGCCGGCGGACTTTATCTGGGCTTTGAGCTGCTCGATTTCTT
>CAYJNX010000028.1:14210-18505 GCA_964371525.1 uncultured Akkermansia sp.
TGATCCTTTTCTGTGCCGGCGGACTTTATCTGGGCTTTGAGCTGCTCGATTTCTTGCTTCGAGCTGCCGAGCTGCTGTTCGAGCTGCACCTGAGCCTCGGCTTGGGCTATTTTGAGCTCCTGCTGCTTTTCCTTACGCAGCATCTCCTCGCGCTGCGATAGTTCCTTGCGAAACTCGGCATCGCGCACCTGCGCGAGGATGTCAATATATCCAGACTTATCGACGGTGAAGGCCTCTCCACATTTTGGGCATTTGATCTCGTTCATTCTGAGCTAAGCATATCATAGTCAGAAAAGATACGCAATCACAACCGACAAATTAATTCACCGTATGGAAAAAACCTCCACCTAGCATGATAGCCCCCTCTTCGACCTCGTCGCTATCCTTCCCCATCGCATAGAAGGCACAGACCTGCCCAAGGGCGAGCGCGCGTACAGGCTCATCGAAAATGAGCTCGACGCTGTCTTCTGAGATGTAGCGGCAGCTAGCGGCGACCGCTGGGGCACGATAACGAGGCTGTGCGAGCACGCGCTCTGGTAGAGGCTTAATCGTATTTGTCACCTGCCCGACTACGGCACGTGTCGCGTAGAGACCGAGCGTATCCTCATCTTCGTAGCCGAGGACGAGCTGATTCTTTTCTAGATCTTTCGCGATGACGACATAGGCTACCCCCTCGCGAGGAGAGGCTATGCGATGTCCCTTTCTCTGCCCCATCGTGAAGAGGTGCAATCCCTCATGACGTCCGAGTACTTTACCGTTTAAGTCAACGATGTCTCCAGGATTATCAGGCAGGTAATGACGCAGGAAATCACTCATCTTCACCTGGCCGATGAAGCAGATCCCCTGAGAATCCTTCTTCTCTGCATTAGGCAGATTAAAGCGTCTCGCGATCTCACGCACCTGTGGTTTCTGTAGCTCACCCACTGGGAAAATAGCACGCGCTATCTGCTCAGGGCGCATCAGGGCGAGGAAATAGGACTGATCCTTATTCCCATCGAGCCCACGCAGGACGTAAGAGCCATCCTGTCCATCAAAGCGTCTCGTGTAATGCCCCGTGGCAACGGCTTCAAACCCCTGCTCCAGAGCATAATCCAGCAGCACGCCAAACTTCATCTCGCGGTTGCACAGGACATCGGGATTCGGCGTCGCCCCCGAGCGGTAGCCCTCGATGAGATAGCTCACCACCCTCTCTTTATACTGAGATATCAGGTCTACGACGCGCAGCTCTATGCCCAGCACGCGGCAGACAGCGAGCGCATCTTCGATATCACGCTCCCACGGGCAATCACCGGGAATTTCATCCTCATTCACCCAGTTTTTCATGTAAGCGGCGACCACTTCATGACCTTGTTCCACGAGGAGAGCCGCTGCTGCGGCACTGTCTACACCACCACTGAGCGCAACTAAGATACGAGCCATGCCCCTACTATAACTTCTAGACCGTCCCTTTAAAAGGCTAAACACAGACAGGGGGCGCTTTTTTCGCACCACCGTATGTGACATTTATCGCAAACGCGGTTTTCTATACGCGATCTAAAATGTGACACCTGCGTACAAAAATAAGCTAATTCTTGAGCTCGGCTTCGAGCAGCTGCGCGGCTGAGCTCACGCATTCGTGGCAGGAGACCTTCTGCGCGCTCTTGAGCTCTTTACAGGTCGTGGCCTGATTCAACTCAGCGAATTTCTTCATTACTTCCTCGCCTCTCTCTGCCGCGATCACCATCGCGGCGTGCAGAGCACCGCAGGTCCCGCCCTGAGCCTTTCCTCCACCGCAGCCAGCCATGGGCTCGATGAGGTCATCACGCTGCGCTCCATGACAGACCGCTTGAGCGCAGTTCATGCGTAGGCCTTGATATTCTTGACGGAAGACGGAGAGAGCTTGAGTGGAATAGTTCATGAATGCAGACTACAATATAGAATTATTCTTGTCAAGAATGATTCTCCGTCATCATTCTAAGAATGTTTACACTTGAAAAAAATACGGTTAGAGTGTATAAGAAGCGCATGTCTACATCCGTTCGCACGCGTTTTGCCCCTTCCCCTACGGGCTACCTTCATATTGGTGGAGCTCGCACCGCCCTTTTCAACTACCTTTTCGCTAAGAAAATGGGAGGCACCTTCGTGCTACGCATCGAAGACACCGATAAGGAACGCCACAATGAAGAGGCCATGTCTGCTATCTTCTCAGGCATGAGCTGGCTCGGGCTGAACTGGGATGAAGGCGAAGGTGTAGGCGGCGATTACGCCCCTTACTACCAGAGCCAGCGCGACGATATCTACGACCGCTACTTCGAGCAGCTCCGCGCCTCAGGGCATGTGTACGAATGCCCTGCGCCGAACAAGCGCGACACCGATGGAAATGAGATCCCCGACACGAGCGAAGGCACGGTCTGGCGTTTCCGCTTCAAGCGCGACGGCATCATGACCCTGCATGACATGGTCTGCGGCGACATCAATGTGGACTACACACAGGAGGAAAACACCCCTGACATGGTCGTCAAGCGCACGGACGGCAGTTACATCTTCCACCTCGTGAACGTCGTCGACGACATCGAGATGAAGATCACGCATGTCATCCGTGGTGAAGACCACGTGATGAACACCTTCAAGCATCTCCAGCTCTTTGATGCCTTCGGAGTGCAGCCCCCTCACTACGCCCACATCCCTCTCATCCAGAACCCCGATGGCTCGAAGATGAGCAAGCGCGACGTAGGCGCACAGCTCGGTAACTACCCCGAAGACGGCTTCCTTCCTGATGCGGTGATTAACTTCATCGCCCTACTCGGCTGGAATCCGAAGAACGACGAAGAAATCTTCACAAAGGATCAGCTCACAGAGCTCTTCAGCCTTGAGAATGTGAACCGCAATGCCGCGAAGTTCGACATCACGAAGTGCAAGTGGATGAACCAGCAGCACATCATGCGCCTCCCTCGCGAAGAGTTCATCAGCCTCGCGCTCCCCTTCTGCACCGCCGCAGGACTCAGTGACACAGAGACACTGCGCGCAGCCATCCCCACCATCCAAACGAAGGTTCAGCTGCTCGCAGAAATCCCCACCTGGTTGAAGTGGCTAGAAGAGCTCAGCTACGAAGAAGAAGCCATGGGCAAGCTCCAGCCAAATGCGAGCGAGCTCCTCGGTCTCTTCGCTACCGCCATCGCCGAGCTGCCAGAATGGAGCGGAGCTGCCGCCACCGCCCTCATCAAACCACTGACAAAGCAAGCTGGCGTGAAGGTAGGAGCCATGATGTTCCCTCTTCGCATCGCGCTGACGGGCAGCCACGCTGGACCTGATCTCGGTGATGTCATCGAGCTACTGGGCAAGGACGAAGTGCTGCGCCGCCTCAGCGTCTTCCCTGCTTAAGCGTTATTTACTCATTTAACACACAGGACACCCAGCATGCGCACAGCGGATTTTGATTATCATCTGCCAGAGGAGCTCATCGCCTCTCACCCCCTCGCCTCGCGTGACGCGTCGCGCATGCTGGTCGTGCACCGTGACACGGGACTCATCGAGCATAAGAACTTCGCGGACCTCCCCCAGTATATAGGTGAAGGCGATCACCTCGTGCTGAATAACACGCGCGTCCTCCCCTCGCGCTACTTTTCTAATGACGGTAGCATCGAGCTCGTGCGCACCAGCTTCACCGATGCGCTCGTCTGGAAATGCCTCGTGCGCCCAGGGCGTAAGATGAAAATAGGTCGCACTGTGCAGATAGGCGAGGCGACAGGCACTGTCGAGCAGATAGACGAGCAGGGCTACCGCTACATACGCTGGGACAGCGAAGTGGATGACGAGAAGTATGCGAGTCTCGCGCTCCCCCACTACATGAATCGCGAGAGCGAGCTTGATGACAAGGAACGCTACCAGACCGTCTACGCTCAGGAAGAAGGCGCGATCGCTGCACCGACGGCAGGTCTGCACTTCACACCTGAGATGCTTGCTCTGTTCCCACACAGTTTTGTAACACTGCATGTCGGTGTGGGCACTTTCCGCCCTGTGAAGGTCGATGACATTCGCGACCACCAGATGCACACAGAGCCCTATTTCCTCTCGGCAGAGACGGCTATGGCCATCGAACAGGCGAAACGCTGTATCGCTGTCGGCACGACGAGTGTACGCGTACTTGAAAGCGTCGCTGCCCAGAAGGGGCTTCCCCTGCGCGAAGCATCAGGTGAGACAGACATCTTCATCTACCCTGGCTACCAGTTCCGCGTCACAGACGCGCTACTGACGAACTTCCACCTCCCTCAGAGCACACTCATCATGCTCGTGAGCGCGCTTGCGGGAAAGGAGCT
>CAYJNX010000029.1:0-18471 GCA_964371525.1 uncultured Akkermansia sp.
CCACCCAGCAGAAGCACAGCCTGCCGAGCACGTCCACGGCCCTGACTGCGATCACCCTGCTAAGCCTGCCGAGCACGTCCACGGCCCTGAGTGTGCCACCAGCACAGCTCCTCAGCTCATTGAGGTGAACTCCCACGCTCGCGACATCATCGCCCTCCAGACCGAGCGCGCCCTTAATGCAGAGAAGCCCCTCGTTCATAGCCTACAGGGATTTCTCAGCACACCGACGCATGCCTTTGAGAGCTACGCGCTGCCCAGCAGCGGGCGACTTTCCCTGAAGGTACGCTCCGCACAGCTCGTGAAGAAGGGGGATCTCCTCTTCACCGTCGAGTCCCCCGACATAGCCGAGCTCGTGGCTCAGCAAAAGGAAGCGGAAGCCGCCCTCCAGAAGTTACAGAAAGACATCGCCACCATGGAGAGCCGCCTCACCTCACTCGCCAGCGCAGAGACGCGCAATCGCGACCTCGAAGAACAGCTCGCCTTCAAGAAGGCGGAAGCCGCTGAACAGTCCGCGAAGATAGAAACCACCGCCCTTCGCCTCGTCAGCAGTGCCATGGGAGCAGAACTCATCCCCGACGGGAATCGCATGCTGCTGGGCATCCACGCCCAGAATGACGGACGCGTCGGCGATATCGAGCTGCGCGAAGGCAGCTGGGCAGAGCAGGGAGCGAGCGTGCTGAGCACGACGAATCCCAGCAGCCTCGAAATCGAATCCAGCCTCTACGGCAGCGCCGCGCCTCAGTTCCGCGACGCGACAGCGAGCATCCCCATCGGAAACAAGCAGGTTCAGGTCACGGGCAGCCTGCGCATCTCTGAGCAGATAGACCCCGTGAAGCAAACGCGCAAGGTCTACTTCACTCCTAGCACGCTCCCCGAGGGTGCGCACGCGGGTCTCCTCTGCCGCATCGACCTCTTTGATCAGGCGGCGAACGAGCAGGGGACGAACATCCCGAACACCGCCATCGTGAAGGTAGGTGTCGACGACATTGTCTTCGTCAAGCACACGGAGAAGGTCTACGAAGCCGTGAAGGTAGAAGTCCTCGACACCCGCTTCGACAGAAGCACCGTGAGAGGGTTAAAATCAGGCAATACCATCGTCTCTAAGGGTGGCTACGAGCTGAAGTTCCTTCTCACGGGTGCTGGCACGCAGCAGAAAGTCATCGGTCACTTCCACGCGGATGGCACATTCCACGAAGGAGAGGAGCATTAAGACATGAATAGATTAGTAGAATTCTGCCTCCGCAACAGGCTGTTCATCATCGTCGCTTGCCTCTTCGCCTCCGCTATCAGCATCTGGGGCATACGCCAGCTACCCGTCGACGTATTCCCCGAGCTGAAAGTACCACGTGTCACCATACAGACAGAAGCCTCTGGCCTCACCGCGGAAGAGGTAGAGCAGTACATCAGCATCCCCATTAATGCCGCGATGCAGGGAACTGCAGGCGTGCGAGGGGTGAAGGACTCCTCCGGCGGTGGTCTCTCCTTCGTCTGGGTGGACTTCGACTGGGGCACAGACATCTACCGAGCGCGACAGATCGTCTCTGAACGACTCGCCTCCGTGCGCGAATCCCTCCCCGAAGGCATCAGCCCCGAGCTCACGCCCATCGTCTCCGTGACTGGGGAAATCATGCTACTCGCCATCACGGGCGATGAGAATACCGACCCATTGGAAATGCGCCGCATCGCAGAATACCACCTGCGAAACCGCCTCATGTCCATCCCCGGTGTCGGTCAGGTCACCGTCCTTGGCGGTCGTTTACCTGAGTTTCAGGTGCTGTACGACACCGAGAAAATGCGACAGGCGAACGTCACACTCGACGACCTCGAAACAGCAGTCACGGACGCACAGAGCACCCTCCCCGCAGGCTACCTCGAAGACGTAGCTGGCCTCGAAGTCCCCGTCCAGCAGCGCAGCCGTGCCGTCACGACCGAGCATATCAAGCGCGCGCCCATCAGCAGTCACCCCAGCGAAGTACTACGCGTCGAAGACGTGGCTAGTGTCAGCATAGGCGGTGCTCCTCGTCGTGGGAATGCAGGATTCAAGGGTGGCGATGCCGTCATTCTCTCCGTCCAGAAAGCCCCTGGTGCGAACACCATGCAGCTCACCGCAGCCGTCGATGCCGCAGTGAAGGAGTTCTCTGAGAGCAGCCTCCCCGAAGGCATGACCATCTACACCGATGCTTACCGTCAGTCAGACTTCATCAGCCTGTCGCTGGAAAATGGGAAGAGCACCTTACTCATCGCGGGTATCGTCGTCTTCGCTGTTCTCCTCCTCACGCTGCTGAACTTGAGAACAGCCATGATCACGCTGCTCTCCATGCCCTTCTCCATCATGCTCGGCATGGCGATGTTCCCCGCCTTCGGACTCTCGGTGAATATCATGACACTCGGCGGTCTCGCCGTCGTCGTCGGTGACGTGGTGGATAATGCCATCATCCTCGTCGAAGTCGCATGGCGTAAGCTGAATGCGAACGCGCAGCTCCCTGCCGCCGAACAGAAGGGTAAGATGGAGGTCATCCTCGAAGCGAAGAATGAGATTCTCAGCTCCATGGGCTACAGCTCCGTCATCATCCTGCTGGTGTTCACCCCCCTCCTCTTCCTCTCGGGCGTGGAAGGACAGTTCTACCAGCCACTGGGTATCTCCTACATGCTGGCTCTGCTCGCGTCACTCATCGTCGCGCTCACCATCATGCCAGTACTCATCTTGATCTTCTTTAAGGCGAGCAAGAAGTCCCACAACTCTGGTGACTCGATCAGTGCGCGCGTCATCAAGGCGGTGTACACCCCCGTCCTGCGCTTCTGCATGAAGTGGCCGCGCATGGTCTGTTCCTTCATGCTCGCTGTCACCGCAGCCTTCGTCTGGCTGGCGAGTGGATTCGGCACGAGCTTCCTGCCACCCTTTAATGAAGACTGCTACACCGTATTCGTGAATGCCGTCCCCGGTACATCCCTAGAGGAAACCGAGCGCATGGCGCGACAGGTCATGGCACGCATCGAGAAGATAGACGGCGTGAAAACCGTCGCCCAGCGTGCAGGACGAGCAGAAAACGATGAACACGCCGAGCCCGTCAGCGCCGCAGAGCTCCTCGTCCGCGTCGACCTCTCACGAGACCAGACACGTATAAGAGGGGAGATCACAGAAATCCTGCGTGGTGTCCCCGGTATGAGCGGCATGATAGGCTTCCCCCTCGCTCACCGTATCAGCAGCACCCTCTCGGGCTCAGCCTCAGAGATCGCCATTAACATCTACGGCACCGACCTCGCCCAGATACGCAATGCTGCGAAGAAGGCCTCTGAGATCCTCAACTCCATGCCTGAAGTCGCCGATGCCCGCGCGAACCGCGAAATCCTCATCGACAGCCTCAGCATCGATTACGAGCGCGAGAAGCTTGCCGCCTACGGACTCAGCGTCGCCGATGCCGCGAAGCAAGTCGGCACCGCCTTCAATGGACAGGAACTCGGAGAAATCACCAAGAACCTCGACAAGTGGAGAATCATGCTCCGACTCGATGCCGACGAAAGACAATCACTCAGCGACGTGAAGAATCTCCAGCTCCTCGCCCCGAACGGACGCTCCGTGAAGCTCGGTGATGTCGCCCACGTCTACCGCATGGAAGACACGAACCTCATCCTGCGTGACAATGGACTGCGAAAAGCGATGATCTCTTGCAATCCCTCCCCGAATTCGAATCTAGGAGACCTTGCAAAAGCCTGCCGCGAGCAGCTTGATCCTGCGATGAATGCCCTCAACTGCAGCGTCTCCTACGATGGCACGATCAAGAGCCGAGAAGAAGCGGGAAGGAAGCTCTACCTCATGGGAGCCATCATCCTCATCATCATCGTTGCCCTACTCTCGCGCTCCCTGCGCAGCATAGGTCGCGCGCTGCTGACACTGGTGAACGTGCCCCTCTGCCTCGTCGGTGGTATAGCCGCCGTCTGGCTCGCGTCAAACCACTCATGGTCGCTGATCTCGCAGGGGGTACTGACGAATCCCATCCTCTCCGTGAGCTCACTCGTCGGCTTCGTCACCGTCATCGGCTTCGCCATACGCTCAGGCCTCATCCTGCTGAACCGCTACCGCCATCTGGAGGAAGACGGACTCAGCCCCGATGAAGCCATTTATCATGGTTCACTGGAGCGCGTCATCCCCATCATCATGACCTCGCTGACCACCATCCTCGGTCTCCTTCCCCTCATCTGGGCAGGTGACCAGCCCGGTGGTGAGCTGCTCGCCCCGCTCGCCATCGTGCAGTTCGGCGGTCTGCTCAGTGCGACTTTATTAAACCTCCTCGTCCTACCAGCCTCCAGCGTCATCATCGCCCCATGGCTAAAAAAGGTGAAAAGTTGAACGAATGAAGAGCGTTTAATGTCTAATACAAATCCATGAAATTCACCATCCCATTCGCCTACATCCTCTGTGCGAGCAGCATCACGCTCGCCACGGAGGAGAATGTAAAACACGCAGAACAGCAGCTGACAGGCTACGCGTACGCTAAAGACACGAAAAGCACCCAAGGAGAGATCCGCGGCGAGCTACTCGACGACTCCCTCCCCCTCATGAGTGTGTTTAAGCTCTTCATCGCTCTCGCCGTAGCCACAGAGATCGACGCTGGCAAGTACAGCCTCGATACAGAAGTCATCATCCCTGCCAGCGAATGGGAGCAGGACACATGGAGTCCCCTTAGGGCAGAGCACCGAGGAAGCGATGCTACCTTCACGGTAGCGGAGCTCCTCGATGCGATGCTCATGCTCAGTGATAATATCATCACTGACGCGCTTATCAGACAAGTAGGAGGCATAGACCGTGTCGCAGACATCCTCACCCCCTACCAGCTCGGTCACATCGACCTGCGTCAGAACGAGCGCGGCATGCAGATCTCGCACGAGCACGCGAAGCAGAACCGCGGCACCCCGCGCCAACTCATAGCCCTCCTGCGAGAACTCACGCGCCCCACGCGCCTCTCCGCTCACATGAGTGCGGAGATCTGCCGCCGCATGGAAAACTGCAAGACGGGCGGTGAAAAAATCCGAAGCAATTTCCCTAACGCAATCCTCGGTAACCGCTCAGGCTCATCTGGACGCGATGCACGCGGCTACAAGGCCGCCGACAACGATGTCGCCTACATACGCCACCCCGATGGCAGCTTCACCTACATCGTCATTCTCAACCCCGATACAAATCTAAACGACGAACAACTTGTGGAAAAGTTCCGCGTATACTCAAGAAAAGACCAATAGTTTACAGCCTTGACTTAATACAGCACGCTTGCTAGTATTAAGTGCACCTTGCAAAATTAGCAGCTTCGGATTTTGCAAGGTGCACTTAAGAACAATCCCATGACACGCGAACCCATCACCGTCACCTCTCCTCTCCTGCCCCCACTCGACGAGTTTAAAGAGCTCCTCGACGACATATGGGATCGCAAGTGGCTCACAAACAATGGACATTACCATCAGCAACTTGAAGCTGCCCTGAGTAGTTACCTGCGCACCCCGTACCTAAGCCTCTTCACGAATGGCACACTGCCGCTCATCACGGCTCTTCAGGCACTCAAGCTACGCTCAGGTGAGGTGATCACCACCCCCTATTCCTTTGTCGCCACCACGCATTCCCTCTGGTGGAACGGACTCACCCCAGTCTTCGTCGATGTGGAGGAGAGCACGGGTAATATCGATCCCAGCCTCATCGAGGATGCCATCACGGAGAATACGGTCGCTATCATGGCTGTGCATGTCTATGGCACGCCCTGCGACACCGAGGCAATCCAAGCCATCGCTGACAAGCATGGGCTGAAGGTCATTTACGATGCGGCGCACGCCTTCGGTGTCGAGGTTCACGGGCGCAGCATTCTCGAAGAGGGCGACATGTCCACGCTCTCCTTTCACGCGACAAAAGTGTACAACACGGTCGAGGGCGGCGCTCTCATCTGCCAAGATGCCGCTACCAAGCAGCATATCGACCAGCTCAAGAACTTCGGCTTCGTCGACGAGACCCACGTCTCAGCCCACGGCATCAACTCAAAAATGGATGAAATACGAGCCGCCTACGGACTACTCAATCTCAAGCAGGTAGATCGCGCCATCGAAGAGCGACGCGAGGTCGCCAGCACCTACAGAGCAGGTCTCTCGAGCGTCGCAGGCATACGCGTCATGCCCGATACCACAGGGGTACGGCATAACTACTCCTACTTCCCCATCTATATCAATGAATGCGAATATGGAATGAGTCGCGATGCACTCTACGAAGTACTTAAGGAGTCAGCCATCTACGCGCGACGCTACTTCTATCCCCTCATCCCCGACTACGACGCTTATAAGCACAGCCTCTCGGCGAAAGCGGCACAGATCCCTGTAGCGAGACAGCTCGCGGATAGTGTCCTCTGCTTGCCCATCTACAGCGGGTTATCACAAGCACAGGTCGAGATGATCATCCAGCTTATCACCCACGCCCCCACAGGCACGATGCCAGTCTCGCTATGACTCCCTCCCTCTTCATCCTCGGAGTCGGGGACAATACAGCCGTCCTTATTGACATCGTAGAAGCCTGCGGATACAGCGTCGCAGGACTGTACCACTATAATGACGACAAACGCGACAGCAGTTTTATGGGATTCCCTATCGTAGGCAGCTACGCCGACCTCTGGTCGCAGCCTCATCTGAGAGGGCAGCAATTTGCCCTCTCCATGGGGGATAATTCCATCCGCCATGAACTGGGGCTAAAGCTACGAGCCATGGGGGGCGAGACCCCTATCCTCGTCCACCCGCGCGCCTATGTTTCTCGCTACGCGACCTTAGCCGAAGGCGTCATCATCTATGCGCATGCGACAGTCGATCCGAACGTCACCATAGGAGAAGACAGCATGATATCCTCCCATTGCCTCCTCTGCCACAACACCACATTAGAGCCAGCCTGCTTCATCGGAGCTGGCGTGACAGTAGGGGCGCACGTTCATATCAAACACGGAGCTTTCGTCGGACTGCAAGCCGTACTCATCTCAAAGAAAGTATCATCGATCGGCACCTTCGCCTACATAGGAGCAGGTGCTGTCGTCAGCAAGGATGTCGCCGCCTATGACCTCGTCGCGGGAGTCCCTGCACGTAGTATAAAGAAGGGCTAAACTCCACGAAAATCAGCCCCTAGTTGCCGCGCCATGCCAGCCATATCCATCATCATCCCCGTCTATAAGGTAGAGCTTTATTTAGAACAGGCTCTCACCCATATTCTCCAGCAGACCTTCCGCGACTTTGAGGCTATCTGTATCAATGACGGCAGCCCCGACCGATGCCCTGATATCCTCGATGCCTACGCAAAAAAAGACCCGCGTATCAAAGTCATCACCCAGCATAATCAAGGCGTCTCTGCCGCTCGCAACGCAGGGCTACACGCAGCGGAAGGCGACTACATCACCTTTGCTGATCCCGACGATGCCATGCACCCCCAGTTCCTTGAGCTGCTCTACCACGGACTCAGCGAGCATGATGCAGATTTTTCATGGTGCAGCTATCAGCCCTTCACTCATGACACAGAGCTCGTCTTTTCTCGCTACGAACAAGGAGACGCGCAGCAGCTCTATCACGGAGTCTGGCAGCGCACCTTGTTCAATCAGAAGCCTCATCCGAATGTCACGCTATGGAATAAGCTGATCAAAAAGGAACTCATCCGCGATCTCAGCTTCGACACATCGCTGTCCATCGGGGAGGACTTCCTCTACAGCTATCAGTACCTCACTCGCAGCAAAAGTGCCTGCTACATTAAGCACAGCCTCGTGAGATACAGAACGCGCGAAGACAGCGCGATGAACAGAGCCTTTGACACCAGCATGGCAGAAAAGAACATAGACTGCTACGCGGCCACCTTCCTCGCCCTGAGATCAAGTGAACTCCCCTCAGATCAGCTCACACAACTGCATGCACTCATGAGTAAGTTCATCGTGAAAGCTCTCGTTCTTCTACCCTACAAACGCGATAGAAGCAACTGCAAAGCCCACTGGAACACCCTCAGAATCAGAGCCGAATCCCTGATAAAAGACGGAACCCTATCCCCCCGACACCTGTCGTGGAAATACCGCCTCCTCTGCCACTGCCTGCTAAAAAAGCACGACAAGTGCCTCAAGCTCCTTTGCAAAATCTAAGTCGACTCTAAAAGCCTCCCACCCACCCCACTGCTGCCATGCCTTCTCGAAAAAAACTCCTCACGGTACTACTCTTCACCTACAACCACAAAGACACCTTCGCTCAATCAATAGAAAGTGTGCTGTCCCAAAAAACGGACTTTGATTTCACCATCCACGTCCTCGACGATCACTCCACCGATGGCAGCTCAGAGCTCGCCCTCGACTACGCGCGACGCTACCCTGAGAAGGTAATCGCTGATATCAACATTGCCAACCTCGGACTTCCTGACAATCTCTACCGAGGCATCGCCGCTGTCCAGACCCCCTACTACACCACGCTTGAGACAGACGACTACTGGAGTGATGACACCAAGCTCCAGCAGCAAGTAGACGCCCTCGAAAGCCATCCTCACTGCTCCATCTGCGGTCACAACACCATACGATACGACCAGAAGAGCCAGACGATGGATGAGAAGCCCCTGCACTCAAGGGCGACAGGGATCATCAAAAATACAGACATCAAGCGCTACCACGAGGCGACTGTTCATCCCTCCTCGCGTATGTTTAGGACGAGTGCGATCGACTATGCGAGCTTGGAGAACGCAGACGTCCTCTCATGGGACTCCACCTCCTTCTGGTATTTTATAGATAAAGGCGACCTCTACTACATAGACAAGGTCATGTCCGTCTATAACTACACCTACCAAGGAATCTACTCTGGTACGAATGAGAAAAAGAGGAAGATACTCGCACTCACCAATCTCCTCGATATCAACCGCGAACTCGGATATAAATATAATAAAATCTGCCTGAAGCAGATGAGCAGAACAGCCCCCCTGAGCTTCACCGAGCGTATCAAGCGACTGTTTACGATCAAAAAGAAACGCCAGCAGAAACCCCACCAGCGACAGCTGAATAAATTGGTAGAAAGCAGCTTCCCCATCAGGTACTACATGTATCGCGAGTTCTCAAACATGGGAGATGTCTTGAACAGAGCCCTAGCTCGTCAGTACTATAGCAACTCATGCCACGCTGATGCCCCTGTCGCGAACCTCTTCGCCATCGGCTCTGTCCTAGAGCTACTCCTATCAAAGAGAAATCGCAGCAATACGCTCACGCATATTTGGGGTACAGGATTCCTCCATGACAAAAGGCACGCGGACGAGCAATTCAACCGCCCCGTCAAGATTCATGCCCTGAGAGGAAAGCTCAGCAAAAAACGCTGCGAGGCCATCCTTAATACAAAACTAGACGACATCGCCCTAGGCGACCCTGGATTACTCGTCAGGAGATTCTATGATAGCAGCCAAATAGAAAAAAAATACGATGTCGGCATCATCCCTCACTTCAGCGATGAAGGCTCAGAACTCCTCGCTAGCAACATCCAGCTAGAGCAACACAG
This sequence comes from uncultured Akkermansia sp., assembly GCA_964371525.1. Lineage (GTDB taxonomy): Bacteria > Verrucomicrobiota > Verrucomicrobiia > Verrucomicrobiales > Akkermansiaceae > Akkermansia. The sequence continues at coordinate 9,517 of CAYJNX010000029.1, forward strand.
CACAGTCCGCATCGATGTCCGCGCCCCGCTATCGACCACTCTCAAGACGATAGCCTCCTGCCGCGTCATCATCTCCTCTGCCATGCACGGTCTCATCATCGCGGATAGCCTCGGCATCCCGAATCAGTGGATAGAAATCACCTCGCTTGATCGAGGCGCAGGCTATAAATTCCGCGATTATTACTCCGTCTACGACATCGAGCCCCAAGCTATTAAGCTCTCAGAAGAGACCATCACCGATGGCAGCATTGAGCAGATCATCACCGACTATCCCATCAGCTCCGAGCAAGTAGATGCGATCTGCGACCAACTCTTGGCAAAGATGCCCAGCATCGACGATTTCCCCACAATACCCATAAGCAACACCTAAACAGGAGTCCAGAGGAACTCGTTCCTCTGGCAGGGGTGCAGGGGACGGCGTCCCCGCTGGGTTTGGGCAAAGCCCAAGGAAAAGCCGTGCTCGCAGAGCACGGCAGCGTCAGTTTCATCATAGCGTGAAGACACACGCGCCCGTGGGGCAAACAGAGCATGGTGTACACGCCAGAAACTGACGCTCCGACCACCGCGCGCGACAGCGCGACACTTATCTTCCGTGGCAAACGCGATAGCGCCCATGCGAGAAGCCACGAAACCTTGCGACCGTCTGCGAGTAGAATAAGCGCAGCCTAAGCCTGAATCTCGCTTCTGAAGTAGGCGATGGCCTTGTCTAGCCCCTCGCTCAGCTTCACGAGAGGTTCCCAGTCGAGGCGTTCTTTTGCAAGTGAGATATCGGGGCGACGCTGCGTGGGGTCATCAGAAGGCAGAGGCTTGTAGATAACCGAAGAGCCGCTCCCCACCTTCTCGACGACCATATCGGCGAGTTCCTTGATGGTGAACTCACCCGGATTACCTGTATTCACAGGACCTGTGAAATCAGCCCCCGAATTCATCATGCGCACGATGGCCTCGATGAGATCGTCGACATAGCAGAAGGAGCGCGTCTGTGAACCATCACCATAGATGGTGATGTCTTCGCCGCGCAGGGCTTGGCAGATGAAGTTACTGACGACACGCCCGTCGTTCGGGTCCATCTTAGGACCGTAGGTATTAAAGATGCGCACGACCTTGATATCCACGCCTTCGTGGCGATGGTAATCGAAGAAGAGGCTCTCTGCGCAGCGTTTTCCCTCGTCGTAGCAGGCGCGTATGCCTATGGGATTCACATTCCCTCGGTAATCCTCCGCCTGTGGATGCACGAGGGGCTCACCGTAGATTTCCGATGTAGATGTCTGTAGGATGGTAGCACCGTGCTTCTTCGCGAGATCCAGCATATTGATAGCTCCGAACACGCAGGTCTTCGTCGTCTTGATGGAGTAGCTACCCTGATAGGCAGGGGGGCTGGCTGGGCAGGCCATGTTATAAATCTGGTCTATAGAAGCGTCGATCTCAAGAGGCTCGCAGATATCATGCTCGATGAAGGTGAAGTTCGGATGCTCGACGATCTCGGCGACATTGCTCATGCGTCCGGTGTAGTTGTTATCCACGCATATCACCCGATGCCCTTCGCTGATAAGTCGTACGCATAAATTAGAGCCGAGGAACCCTGTACCACCCGTTACTAAGATTGTTTTCATAAGTCTTGATTTTCAATTGATCGTGTTATAGGAATAACCACGTTACGTTCTACTGGATTCTATCACACGGCTTATTGTGTAGCAAGTGTTTTTCACCATTCTGCTTCATTCTGATAGCTCTGTACCCAAAAAAAAGAGGAGGCTAACGCCTCCCCTTCTCGATTTTAATAAATAATTTTGATTAATTAGGCTTTAAGAAGTTAAGCGAGCCATTCTCAGCGTAGAGAGGATAAGAGGCTCCACCTTCCACTTGATAGACGGAGGTTCCATCAAGCTGTACTTGATAATACGTAGAGGGCTGGGTTAGAACGAGAACGTATGTATCATTTCTCGTCACCCCTGCTGGAAGTGCATCGACGGGAACATCAATCGTAATTGTAACAGAGCCGTCTCCATTATCCACAAAACTGTAGTTCGTTTGGCGTGTCACATTATCATCTAAAGTTATATTCACTAGAGTAGTACCAAGGAAGTCTACCAGTTCTATCTCTTCATCATAGATCCCTACTGGCTCACTCTGCATTTCTATAGGACCACGTAGCTCATAACCGACGAGCTCTTCCACAGTCTCAGGAAGGACTGGGATTGTATGACTGAGATCTTCGTCTGAATCACTGCCACCGCAGGATGTAAGACTAAGTGCAGAGATACAGGCGAGGCTGAGGCAGCCAGCCGCATACAGGGAAGTACGGAATTTAGTTATCATAACGAGTATTTAATTAACACATTTTCCTAACGAGGTCAAGTAGAGGAATACATGATGACAGAAGTGATGACAGAAGTTAGACATCCTCCGCCGCCCCTTCGTTCTCTTCCGCCCCCTCAGCGAAGAGTTCGTAAGCTATTGAATCGACAATATCCACCTCAACGAACTCACCGACAGGAAGCTTCGGATCGACATGGATAGAGCCATCGACATCAGGCGCATCCCATGCCGCACGAGCGACACCTGGGCTATCGACGAGCACGCGCAGCGTCTTACCGACAGCGGCCTGTCCTATCTCATCAGCGATAGCAGACTGGAGCATATTAAGCGCGTTCACTCGACGCTGCTTCGTGGCATGATGCACCTGATGGGGCATCTTCGCTGCTAGTGACCCCTCTTCACGCGAGTAAGAGAACACGCCTGCGCGCTCGAAGCGGTATTCACGGAGGAAGTCCATGAGTTCCAGATGCTGCTCTTCCGTCTCACCGGGAAGTCCGCTGATGAATGTCGTGCGTATACCTATACCAGCGACGCGCTCACGCATCTTTGTAATGAGGTCACGTATATAATCACCATCCGTCTCACGGCGCATGGATTTAAGTAGATCATCTGAAATATGCTGCAAGGGGATATCCACGTACTTCACCACTTTTTCACAGCTCGCGAAGGCGTCGATGAGCTCGTCACTCCAGTGGGCAGGATGGGTGTAGAGCACGCGAATCCAGAAGTCGCCTTCGATGGCATTGAGCTCATGAAGAAGCGTGGCGAGTGAGTCGCCCTGCGAGGAGTCCACGCCGCTGGTCTTGCTCGCCTTCTTCTTCCACTTGTCCATGCCGAAGTAGGTAGTATCCTGCGCGATGAGGTTAATCTCCTTGATCCCTTGCTCGATGAGCTTGCGTACCTCGCGTACGACACTGTTCTGGGGGCGGCTGCGATGACCACCACGTATGCGCGGGATGACGCAGAAGCCACAGGCGTGGTTGCAGCCTTCGGAGATCTTCACATAGGTGAAGCTTTTTTCAGTCAGGCGATAGCGTGTCGTTGTAAAGTCAGGGATAAGCTTAGAGCGCGGTGTGGAATAGATGCGCTTCGCCGTCCCTTCGAAGAGAGCCTTCGCGATATCACCGACTTCAAGAATGAGGTCCAAGCCCATGAACACGTCTACCTCGGGCAGGCTCTCTGTCAGATCGGAGGCGTAACGCTGCGAGAGACAACCAGCGACGATAATCTTCTGAGCCATGGGACTCTCTCCATTATCACGAGCACGCCCTGCGGCAATGATGGTGTCGATGGCTTCCTGCTTCGCGGGATCGATGAAAGCGCAGGTGTTGATAATGAGCAGATCGGCCTCGGCAGATTCTACCTTAGGCCCGAAGCCTGCATCTATCAGCTGACCCACGATGAGTTCTGAGTCTACTAGGTTCTTCGAACAGCCTAGAGAAATGAGTGCAAAGGAATACGACATGACCTCTTATATCACAGCTACAGCCTGTCGAAAAGTCAAATTACTGTTAAGGGGACCTTGCGAAATTAGCAGCTTCGGATTTTGCATGCAGTTTGGATGATAATTTACGGCGTTTGGGCGCGCATAGCGAGCTATGTAAGCCCAAAAAGCTGTAAATTCTCGCCAAAATGCGGCAAAAGGCGTGCTGTTTCGCTCATTTTTGAGATCACCTTTCTGGACGGACTAATTTTGCAAGGTCCCCTTAACACGCCTTCGTCCAGTTCCCTCGTATCTATATTAGTATCTGTATTACCTATTTTTCTATCGACAAGAGAGAAAAAAAGAGTAAAATGTCCTTCAAGCCCTCGTTAGCAATTATCAGGCTACTTTATAGATTACATCAGTTATCATGAATAATCAGATTTCACCTTGGTTCCGTCGCATCAGCTCCTTAGCGATTACCGCTGTCAGCGCACTTTCTTGCACATCCCTGAGCCAAGCTTCGCCAGACTATGATAAAATAGGCAAACAATTTTCTATCCTCTTGCAGAACGGTCATTTCTCCAGAAAAGGCTTTAGCTCTGAAATGTACAAGAAATTCTTTGAGCACTACCTCGACACACTTGACCCCAGTCGCCTCTACCTGACTCAGCAGGATGTGAACAAGCTCAGAGATAAGTACCAATCGAGCTTCGGTGACTACCTCCTCGCCGAGGAAACATCCACTCTTGCAGAGGAGCTCCATAGCTATTTCAACGAGCGCGCACTCGCTCGCATCTCTAAGATGGAGCAACAGCTCCGCGCGCTAAAGGGAGAACTCCCCAGCTTCGATGAAAAGCGCGATGTCCCCCGCTCCCGCAAGGATGTCGCATGGGCGAAGGATGATGCGGCTCTGGATCAAGTCTGGAATGACCAGATCACCGACATGCTTCTCAGTGAAGTTCTCCGTCGCGAAAGCATCGTGAAGCTCGCTATCGAGCAGGGGAAAGACCCCAACTCGGTGAACAAGAATGAACTCCCCATCGACGAGAAAATCCTCGCCCGCCTGAAGCGACTCCGCAGCACGATTCAAGAAACGGATTCACAAGAAATGACAGCCACTCTTCTGAGCTCCGTTGCCAGCGTCTACGACCCTCATAGCAGCTACATGGGAGCACGTGAGCAGCAGCGATTCATCGAGATGATGAAGGCAGAGCTCATCGGCATAGGCGCGCAGCTCCAAGCCGACGACGATGGTTCGACGAAGATCACAGGCATCGTCAAGGGTGGGCCTGCGCAGAAGAGCAACCAGTTGAAACTGGGAGATCGCATCATCGCTGTAGACAGGCACAACACAGGACAGTGGATAGACATCCTCTACATGAGCCTCGACAAGGTCATCGAACACATCCGTGGCAAGGAAGGCGAAGAAGTACGCATGCGCGTGCTTGACGCAGACAGCGGAGCTGAGAAGATCGTCACCATGAAGCGTGCGAAAATCCCGATGAACGACGAGTTTGCGAATGGTAAAATCATCATCAAGCAAGCGAAGGACATGAACGGAAACATGCGCGAGTACCGCCTTGGCATCCTCACGCTCCCCTCCTTCTACCTAGACCTCTCAAAGGGCACAAGCAGCTGTGCGAATGACGTGAAAGCCATCCTCAAGCGCATGATCAAGGAAGGTGTCGAAGGCATCATTATCGACCTCCGTATGAATGGCGGTGGCTCACTGGAAGAAGTGCGTAAGATCGCAGGCTACTTCACAGGCTCAGGACCTATCGTTCAGGTGAAAGACTCTCGAGGAAACATCGACCGCCTCACCGTGGGTGGTAAGCCACTCTTTACAGGTGACCTCATCGTCCTGACGAACAAGCTGAGCGCATCTGCCTCTGAAATCTTCGCCGGTGCTATGGTGGACTACGGTCGCGCCATCATCGTCGGTGACGAGACAACTTACGGGAAGGGCACGGTGCAAGTCACGCGCAATATTGGCGACTACCTCTCCTACTTCAGCCCACGCGAAGGCAGCGGCATGCTCAAGATCACGATACAGAAGTACTACCGCGTCGGTGGTGCCTCCACCCAGCTGAAGGGCGTGCCCAGCGACATCGTTCTCCCTGTAGCCACAGCAGCGTTCAAGTTAGGTGAATCCGAGACAGACTATCCCCTGCCCTACGACGAGATCGCGAAAGCCCCAGGCTACACACGCAGTGAGAAGCTAGACAAGCTCATCCCCGTGGTTCGTGAACGCAGTGCAGTACGCGTCGGAGCAGATCCTGACATGAAGTACATGCGCGAGAATATCCTTCGCTTCCGCGAAAAAGAACTCCAGAACAAGCTCAGCCTTGATAAAGCGACACGCGAGAAAGAAAATGACATCCTGCTCGCCCGCAAGAAAGCCATCGACGAAGATCGCAAGGTGCGCTATGCGGCCATGGCTGAAGATGACAAGAAGAATATCAAGGCCTATCGCCTTACACTCGAAAATGTCGACAAGCCAGAACTCGAAGTCGTCAAGGACTCGGACGAAGATGACTACATCGACCGCGAAGAGACCCCAGAAGAAGAGCTCTCTAAGAGCCCCGACTATCCCACCGACCTAGATCCAGAACTGCGCGAGACACTCCATATCCTGCGCGATATGATAGACTTAACAAAATAAAAAAACATTTCGGCGCGTTATACGCGCCGAAATGCGTTAATACACGAAGCCATATCCACACCACCCACAAACAACAATCATGCATCTCACTATTTTTATAGCGACCTTCCTCGTTCTGCTCATTGCTCTGTGCTGCTTTATTCCCTATATTGGCATTGTAGCGATTTTCCTCACCCTTTTCCTCGCCTTCTGCATCGGCGCACTCGGTGTGGTAGCGAAGATGCGCTTTGTCTGGATTAGCTGCATCGTAGCAGCTGTGACTAGCCTCATCGCCCTTCCCTTCCAGATCAGCTACGCTATCCAAGGTGCGCTGCGTCTCGGTGAAGCCCTCGTCGAGCATGGGCATATCACATGGGCGCAGAGCATCGCGCCTAAGCTTATCTCCATCTCGGACTCCATTGCCTCTGAGATGAAGCCACAAGCGGAGCATTATCAGGCTCTAGTCCACCGTGTCGCCGCCTCACGCCAGCTCGCATTGGATCTCGGCGCGACCGAAGCCGAAGCGAATGAGCAGGCACTTCTCACCTTCCACCAGCTCGTGAAGGAAGAGCATATCCACTTCAACTGCGGTCCAGAATGCAGCCACGGTTCTCCTACGCCAGCCCCAGCCCCCACTACACCTGTCTCGCCAGAGCCCTGCTCCAGTAACTGTGGACATGAGAGCTGCACGCATCAGCACTGACTTCGTACTCCTTCTCCCTCCGTCTGACTATGTTTGAAACGATAGACTCTCTCATCTCATCTGCAAGCTCTTTTCTCTGGGGCTATGTGTTGCTCTTTGTCCTCATGGCGACACATCTGTACCTCACCGTCATCTTACGATTCCCTCAGAGGTATCTTCTCCTCGCGCTGAAACGCTATTTTTCTAAGAAAGGCAAGAGTGGTGAAGGGCATATATCCCCCTTTTCCTCGCTCATGGTTTCCCTCGCGGCGCATGTAGGCACAGGGAACATCATCGGTGTCGCCACCGCTCTCCTCGCGGGGGGACCAGGGGCGATCTTCTGGTGCTGGGTCATGGGGGTGCTCGGCATGGCGACGCGCTACGCAGAAAGCCTCATTTCCCATTACTACCGTGTGAAGGATGAGAAGGGGCAGATCGTAGGCGGTCCTATGTATGCCATGGAGCGCGGGTTGAAAATGAAGCGTCTTGGGCAGATATTTGCCATCCTCACCGCGATCGCCGCCTTTGGCATCGGGAATATCACGCAGGGTAATGCCGTCGCGCAGGTACTACAGAACTCCCAGTTACAGATCCCTACCTGGGCGACTGGACTCACGCTGACCATTCTCGTCGCGGTCACCCTCATCGGTGGTATTAAGAGCATCGCGCGCTTCTGCTCCTCCTTTGTCCCTGTCATGTCGCTCATCTACATCGCAGGCTGCCTCCTGCTCCTCATCGCGCATATGGACGCAGTATGGCCAGCCCTCTGCCTCATCGTGAAGAGCGCATTCTTGCCACAGGCTGCCATGGGTGGCTTCATCGGCAGCAGCATCATGATTGCGATGCAGACAGGTGTGCAGCGTGGACTCTTCTCGAACGAAGCTGGCATGGGCTCGACTCCCATCGTCTCCGCACCGGCGCGAGCGAATAACGCTGTCGATCAGGCTCTCGTCTCTTCCACAGGTCCCTTCTGGGACACCGTAGTCATCTGCACCCTGACAGGGCTCGCACTCACCGCAACGCAGTTGAAATTTCCAGAAATAGGTGGTATGACGAATACGGCCATCACCTTTGAAGCATTCGGGACTATTGGCGCGATTGGCTCTGTACTGCTGACCGTCAGTCTAGCAAGTTTTGTGATTTCTACCCTGCTGGGCTGGTCGTATTATGGGGAGCGTTCCCTCCAGTACCTCGGTGGGCAGAAGCTCATCACGCCCTACCGCATTCTCTGGGTCATCGTCGTTTTTGTAGGCTGCGTTATTCCGAAGAGTAGCTTTGTGTGGAATTTTGCAGATTTAACGAACGGGCTCATGGCTCTGCCGAATGTGATATGTATGATAGCACTTAGCGGACTGCTCATCAGTCAGACACGTCACTACCTCTGGGGTAAAAAACTGGATGAAAAGGATACTCGCCCTTTGCCTGTTTGGGAAAAGAAGTAGATTTTTAAAAAAACTTTGAACAAATCGCCCGCTGAGGCGTCTCATATATATCAGATCCATCCGAGTTCGAATGAAGGAGAGAGCAGGAGAACTCAATGAAGGATGATCTGTGTTTCATAGGTAGTAAGTTGGAGCGGGCGCAGAAGAGATTCTGCGCCCGCCATTTTTTCAGCCATATTAACAAGAAATCGCAAGTTCCCTAAGGGGAGTTCTTGCAATTCGCAAGGTGGGCTCGTGGAAGGATTTTCGTCAGATTTTTGCGCATTCGCGCCAGAGCACATTGTCATATGTAATAAGCGAAGGTGCAAAAAGATACGAAACTACTCCGCGAGCAACCTTGTTTACTGTATTCTTTGCTAAGTCATGCTGAAAACTAATTGCGAGAACCTGCCTAAGGGGAGTTCTTGCAATTCGCAAGGTGGGCTCGTGGAAGGATTTTCGTCAG
>CAYJNX010000030.1:0-18345 GCA_964371525.1 uncultured Akkermansia sp.
TAATTAACTCCTCGCTCAGCGTGGGCATCGCCCCATGATGCTCGCAGACAAAGGTCGCGACCTCTGTGGCAAACTCATGCGCCTCCGCGAGACTCATCTTCCCAGAGAGTAGGGCAGACGCAAGCGATGCCGTGAAGGAATCCCCCGCACCCACCGTGTCAACGACTGGCGAATCTGGGGTGGGTACGAAGCTGACAGGCTCTAGGCTCTCCGCTGTGTAGATGCAGCTACCGAGCTTCCCACAGGTGAGGATGAGGAAGCGCAGACCATAGCTACTGATGAGGTGCTGACAGATCTCATCGCGTGACTTGTCCTGTAAGCCGAAGTGATCCTGAATGACCAGTATTTCATCATCATTAATTTTAAGTACATTGCAGAGCTGAAAGGAAGACTCGATCAGCTCCTTGCTGTAGTAGTGCTGCCTGAGGTTAATGTCGAATATCTTCAGGACTTCATCACTCTCAGGCATCTCGCTGAGGAATCGCTGTATGGTAGCACGACTCACCTCATGCCTCTGGGCGAGTGACCCGAAGACGACGCAGCGAGTCTTCGCAGCGAGTTCCGCCATCTCGGGACACCATGTGATGTAATCCCATGCGACGTCTTCGCATATTTCATACTGAGGAATGCCGCGCCCATTCAGCTGGATAGCCACCGTGCCCGTGGGGTAAGCCACCGTGGGCAGGTGGTTTGCGATGCCGCGCTCGGTGATGATCGCGCGTATCTCATCACCGAGCTCATCTGCGCCGAGCGCGCTGATGATGACTCCTCGATGACCGAGCTGCGACGCATGATAAGCGAAGTTAGCGGGCGCGCCGCCTAGCTTCTTCCCCTCAGGAAGCATGTCCCAGAGTATCTCTCCTAGCCCGACAATAGTGACAGGTTGATTCATATGATAATGTGATTCTATTGAGTAATTTTTTATTGCTCTGCATGGTCTCCTTCACGCACGCGCGATCCCCAGAGTGCATAATAGAGCAGCACGCTCTCGCAGAGGATGACGATGAGCCAGCTCCACTGCCAGCCGCAGACCTTATCAGCCAGCACGCCTTGTAGCACAGGGAAAATCGCCCCACCGAATACCCCCATCATGAACACGCCCGATGCGCGCGATGTGTACTGCTTGAGCCCCTCAATAGCGAGGGTGAAGGTAGCCCCCCACATGATGGAGTGACAGAGACCCACCGAGATAAGCACCCAGAGGTTATTCGTGATGATGGCGATGACCGTGAGAAGAATAGCACAGAGCGCACTCGAGGTCAAGAGAGCACGAGGCGATACCTGATTAAACATGCTAAAGACGATACGCCCCACCATCAGACCACCCCAGTACAGGGTCGCCAGTAAGGCTGGTATACCGAAGTCCATACCGCCGAAGACGATTTGATCCTTCCCGAAGAAGCTAAGTGCTCCTCCCTCCTCGATGAGCTGCATCGCATGCAGATTCACATTCACCCCGATGGATACCTCAGCACCGACATAGAAGAAGATCGCTATGACACCTAGTCTTAAGTGGCGGAAGCTCCATATGCTGCGCTTCAGCGTCTCGCCGCCCTCACTGCGCGTCTCTTCCAGATTCGGCAAGTAGAGGCGCGACGTGATGAGCGTGACGACGACCACGAAAGCCGCCATGATAAGAAGCGGCATCAGCAGCTGATCTGCCTTCACCTGAGACATAGACACACCTGCGAAAATCACCCCTGTGACAAAGAAAGGCGCGATGGTCGTACCGAGCGAATTAATCGCGCAGACGATATTCATGCGCTGCACAGGCTGCGTACCCGGCAGATCGTAAGCGGCGATATAGGGATTAATCACCACCTGTCCTATGGCAGCTGAAGTCCCCATGAAGAAAGAACCCAGCAAGAAGACGAGGAAACCTACAGGCACGATATCCGACCCCATAGACAAGGTCAGCGTCGGCAGATAAATCGCGAAGAAAGAAGACAGAGCATAGCAGACAAGCCCCGCTACCATGAAGTAGAGGGCTCGCAGCAGGGTGCTCTTGTAGCCCACCTCATTAATCCACTTTCCTCCACGCGTGCTATTAACGAGATAGCCGAGGAAGAAGAAGAAGGAAATGAGAGTGGTGAGCGTATTCTTCAGCCCCACCACCTCTGAAAGGAATGAAACCTTCAGAGGACCTTGTAACTGACCATTCACCGTCGTCAAGAAGCCGACGATGAAGTAAATGAGCGTGAGGATGATGAAAGGACCAAGTCCACGCTTCAGCTGTTCAGACATGTGAAGAAAGATTAACTAGATTTAAGAAAGAACCTTAGCTTCCAGAGTAGCCATCGCCCCGATAGAAGCGATGGAGACAAGCATCTCTTCATACTGACTCACGAAGGCAGGAACAGCCCTCAAATCCACGCTGCTAAATGCAGACAGAGCGAGGAAATCCAGTGTATCATTCGAAGCGATAGCAGCCTCGTCTGCTGGGTTCATCCATGGCTCTGCCACTTCGAAATTTGCACCCGTATCATCCGTGTGCACCTTCAAGTAGTGACGATAAGCCGCGATGAGGTAGGCGACACGAGTCAGATCCTTTTCCTCGGCGATGAGACGCGCGAGATTCGGCATGACATAGACAGGGAACTTGGAAAGACCATCGTAGCACAGGCGCGCGATCTGGTCACTCACACTGCGATTCGCGAATCGCTCGACGAGTGTCTGCTTGTAGAGCTCCAGATCAGTATTCGCAGGAGCAGTCAGCAAGGGGGTAATATCTTCATCCATGAAGCTGCGCACGAACTTCACAATCCTCTCGTCATGCATCGCCTCATCCACCTTACGGTAGCCACTGAGGAAGGAAGGGTAACTCAGCAGGGTATGCGAGGCATTCAGCAGGCTGAGTTTCATCTTTTCAAAGTCCGTCACATCATCCGTCATTTCTGCACCGACATCTTCCCATGCGGGACGACCTGCGAGGAACTTGTCTTCGATCACCCACTGGATGAAGTCTTCACAATAGACAGGTGCGGCATCCTGTGTACCATGACGCGCGTTGAGACGTTCTATATCCTCGGGGCGCGTGGCGGGTGTGATGCGATCGACCATGCTGTTCGGGTAGCTGACATTCTCAGCAGCCCATGCAGCGAGCTCAGCATCCTGCGCGGCAAAGAAGCTATTAAACGCATAGCTCGCTGTGTCACCGTTATGCTGAAGATTATCGCAGCTCATCAGAGTAAGCGGACCTGCTCCCGCCTTCATGCGGCGACGCAGGCCCTCAGCTATCGTCCCGAACACCGTCTTCACGCCTTGTGGATTCGCAATATCGGCAGCGATGTTCGCTTCATCCAGAAGGAAAGTCCCTGTGGACTTATCAATATTATAACCACCTTCTGTGATGGTGAGCGATAGGATACGAATGGCGGGATCTGCTATCTTATTAAGAATAGCCTCATGATCTTCACCAGCCCAGAGGAGCTCGACAATGGATGACACCTGACAGACCTCATCGACGCCATCGCGACCGCAAATGGTGAGTGTATACTGATTATTCTGAGACGTCAGTGCCTTATAAAGTTTTTCATCGGAAGGCAGCAGCATCGCGCCGCATATCCCCCAGCCTTGAGCTGCACCTTTTTTCATTAATTGATCGGTGTAGAAAGCCTGATGGGCACGGTGGAAATTTCCTACACCGATATGGAGAATGCCTGCTACTGTTTCTGTTACGCGCTCTATAGAGCTAAGAAGGGGAGTTGTCATAATGAGAATAAATGAATGATGGTTAGATACGACTCATACTGATGAGACTATCTCACTATACTAACGATATTTTAGATAAAGTCAACGAAATAATTTGGCAAACGCAGGCATCATTAAAATCAAAAATTAACCCCTAGACAAGCTAGGGGTATGTATTGGAGTCACTTTTCATTCCTGAAACTTTAGGACAGATGTGGGAGGAGATGATTATACATTATTTAAAGTGGAGGCGTGCGTTGATAAAACACAACTCATTGTATATTTCGAGAAATTTGTTGACTTTCTAATCTCTACTGATAATATTCAGGAACAACGAATACTTACTCACTGGTCTTAATCTTGAAGCACTTTTCAGGTAAAAATACCACAACATTAGCAATTCCACAAATGAAGAAAAATAGCCATTGGGGGCTTTTTATTGTTTTTACTGGCATCATTATTTTCTCGGCACTCTTGATTTACAGTGCTTTTGACTATGTTCGATGGGCTACTCTCAAAGATGTTTTTACTGCGGAGTCGCACAAGATTAGATCTGAAAATGAGCAGCTGCAAGAGACTCTCTCAATGAATGATAGTTTAGCGAAGGAGCAAAAAGCTAATATGGCGACGATACAGTCCAATATTAATCAACTGGACGGAGATAGGAAACTATTATTAGAGAATGTCGCCCAATTAAATAAAGAGTATGTCTCACTACAAAATGGAATTTACAAATCTGAAGCTCAGATTCGCGAGCAAAGTGAGTCTTTAACATCGTTAGAAGGCTCGCTAAAAGATGCACGTTCGCGACTTAAAGTGATCAAAGAATCTCACGCTATAGCAGAGAGTGAACATGCAACGCTGGTCGATGCAATAACAGAAAAGCAAGCAGCTAAGACTCTATTGGAATCTCAGATTGAGGCTTTGGAGAAGAAGGAGCTGAAGCTGAAATCCTCGCTGTCTGATATCAGCGAGGACTTAGCTGCGCGTGCCGTTTTGCAATCTGAGTTAGGATCATTAAGGTCACAAGTAGAACAACTCCGAGAGAATGCACAGCAGCTTAAAAACTCAGTGACAACTTATCGTCAAGATGAACTAAATTTGCAAGAAAAGCTCCAAGAGCAACGCGCGCTGATAACGAGTTTAAGTGCTCAGGAAGAACAGATCAAAGTGAATGAAGCTGTGCTCAGTTCGCAGAACGAAAACCTAGCGAAGCACGCTCAACTATTAGAGGTAAAGGCAAAAACTGAGACTGAGATGCGACATATATCTGAGACCTTAGAAACTACAAAGATCTCTCTCAGTGACTTGCAGAAGCAGAAGCAAGAGTTAAGCCTCGAATTATCATCGCTACAATCGAGAATAGATCATCTAAAAACGGAGACTCATTCATTAGCTGAACTAAAGACGCAGGTTCAGCAGCTGCATCAAGAGAAAAACAGTCTCGTCACAGAAATGGGTAGAACCGAAGAGCAGAAGCGGCAGTTAAATACATCGCTCGAAAATACGGAAAAGTATGTGCAGACGCAGCAGAAGCTGCGGGAAGATCTGACGGCAGAGGTCGCATCCTTGCAATCTCAAATACTTGGTTTGAAAGCTGAAACTGCAGAACTGCTAGAATTAAGAAATCAGGTGATGCAGCTCCGTGAGGAGAAGGATCGCTTGAACTCCGAATTATTGCAACTGGAGAAGAGTAAAACAGAATCGAGTACGCCGCGAACCGAAGGCTAGAACTCGCCAAAATTTCTTATGAACTAAACGATATCATTCTCATATGTACCATATAATCATTTTTTTCTCTTTAATCATCTTATTGAGTATTTTTGCCTACCTTTGTTGTAAATATACAGGGTACTATAGGCTGGCAATTGAGATTAACCCATTACGATTAAGTAAAGAGACGCTTGAGGAACAAATCAAAGTGGCTCAAGGAACGCTTTCTGGCTTAGAACGCAGAATGGAGGCTAAAGAAACTCAGCTATCGAATGCCCAAACCACCATCGCACAGGCCGAAGAGGCAAAGAAGTACTTGAGTGATAATGCGAGTACGGTAGATCAGTTAAAGTCGACGATTAACTGCACGCAGAAAGACTTAGATGAGCTTAAGGATACTTTCCATAGAAAAAATGAAGAGTTTACGAGTCTTCAAAATGATCTGTCCATCGTGCACGGTGAATTAGAATCAGAGAAGAAGACGCGTGATTCGCTGCGCGATGATGTGTCAAAGTTAAAACAGGATAGGAATGATCTAGAACGAGAGAATAAGCGTCTGAATGAAGACAATAATACGCTTAAATCAGATCAGGCTAGAATAGAATCTGAGCTTCAACGGGCGAGGAAAGAGCTAGACGATAAAAAGAATGTCCTCAATTCGAAGAATTACGAATTGAATAAAGCACAAACGAATCATGACGATATTCAGAAAAAGATTCATGAGCTAGAAGATGTAAAAAAACGCATCGATAAGGAGCTGCTAGAAGCACAGCAGGAGGAGAAGCGAATCAAGACCATTCGCGCTTCATGGAAGGGGGAAAGTGAGGCGCGGGAGAGTATAGAAAAAGAATGCTGGGCAGATCTAGATAGAGCTTATCCCTTCATTAAAACGAAATCCCAATTCACACAGGATGAAAACGACTGGCTTGAGAAGTTCAAGGACCGTATGGCTGATTCTAAAATTATATTCAACGAAAGAATGATACATGCTTTCCATACAGGAATGAAGGCGGCTGATTATTCTCCAATTGTTGTCCTTGCTGGTATCTCTGGTACGGGGAAAAGCTTATTACCTGAGCTCTATGCGAAGTCTTTGGGGATGAATTTCCTTCAAGTTGCGGTGCAGCCGCGCTGGGATAGTCCTCAAGATATGCTTGGCTTCTATAACTACATGGAATCGCGATTTAAAGCGACGGAATTATCGCGATTACTCTGGCAGTCTGATATTTATAATAACAAGAATGCGGATCGGCAGCATATGAATATCGTGCTTCTCGATGAGATGAACTTGGCACGCGTCGAGTATTACTTTAGCGATATGCTTAGTAAACTGGAGGTGCGCCGCGGTATTAATACTAATGAGGCGGAGCAGCGTCACCCCTCGGAATTGGTGATAGATAGCGGTGCTCAGAAAGCAAGGCGAATCTTCATCGATCGCAACACGCTCTTTGTCGGTACGATGAATGAGGATGAGTCTACCCAAAGCCTTTCTGATAAGGTAATGGATCGCGCGAATGTTCTTCGCTTCGGGAAACCTAGTAATCTTGACGCCCAACCTAATAAGGCAAGCTTTATTCAAGCCTACGATGGGATAGCACCTATTGATCTTCAAACATGGCAGAGCAAATGGTGCAAGTCCGCTCAGTCCACTACGCAAAACACTAAGCTAGTGGAAATACTCAATGTTCTCAATGAGCACCTCGCTGCTGTAGGCCGCCCCTTCGCGCACCGTGTCTCTCAGAGTATAGCCGCCTATATCCTTAATTATCCGAATTCTCCGAACGCATTCAAGCATGCTCTTGCTGATCAATTAGAAATGAAGGTGATACCGAAATTGTCAGGACTGGAACATGATCAGCATGAGATCAAGAAGCATCTCAAAGAGTTAGGCAGCTTGATGGGGCAAGAAGTAGGTGACGAGAAGCTGATGGATGCCTTCGAGTCAGCATGCAATCATAGTAGCGGATTCTTCCAATGGCGCGGTGTGCAGCATTAAAGGAACTCGCCCTCGGGCTCAGCTCATTTTCTATTCCAGAGGGTGAGGCGTTTTCTCGTGCACATGTTCAGGATACAAGAGAAGTACATGCTTATCTTAATCAAGATACTTGGGATGATGAAGAGCCCGAGAAGCCGTATATTCAGCTTGTGTGTGCCCTCGTCGGAATGATGAGCGAGCTGCGTTACAAAGCAGAGGAGCACTTCGATGATATACGGTCTCTCGTAAAGGATAAAAAGAGGGAATTAGCCCTAATGTGGGATGATGTGATTGAGTATCTAACAGACCTAGAAAAGGATACCGCGCCAGCTCGTCTCATTACGACTATCGCACAGCAGCACCTCAGCCGTATAGAGCTAATTTTTAGCCATCTTCGCAAGGTTTTACAACGTGAGAGAAAGATGGTTCACATAGCCCATGCTCAGCAAATTGATAATAGCTGTTTGCTATGGCTTAGTCGCCAAGCAGGGCATACGGCTCAAGAAAAAGCAGGCTGTCGGCAAGAGATCTTAGCCATTGTGCGAAAAGAATCCTTTAATACACTGGAAAACAGAATTTTAAAGGATTTTTGTAGGAGAAGCATGATCATAGGTAGAAAGTACTTGCAGCAGTATCAGTCGAGTTTCCCCGATTGTGATCGAGTACTTGCTGTTAAAAAAATGCTTTCTCTATTTCGAAAACTCCTCACGATGGAGGAGATGAAGCAAGTAGATCGAGTGAAGTCTATTACGGCTCCTAATTATGTTCTCATGCATGATAACAACTATCGCCTCGTCTGGACTCTGTATAAAAAGATGCTCGCTCAAGTTCAGATGGTTGAAGCTGCGTGGGGGTGCAGGCAGCATCTCTGCGCGGAATCAATAAAACTGCGCCTTGCCGCATCACTGCAGCTGGAGTTCCCGTCTCCCTTTCATTCGCATCTCTGGGTGAGTTCTTATATGAAAGACGGATGCTTTCTACATGGGACACGCTTTACGCAGATCTATGTGATTCATGGCAATATCGTAGAATTGCGATATGATCAGGCCCGTGGTATGAACTTTCAGTTAAAAGTGGCTAGTCACCTATCACTATTCTTCTTTTATTATATCCCATCTGGCTGTGCGTTTCCTACTCTGGGTCTGCTGATGCCCGACGAATATAGCTTCATCATCCATGAAGATGAGATAGATAGCACTTCCCATGCAGGATCTTATTATTGCTTTCAGGCAAAAGCTCAAGTAGAGGAGTTAGTTGTCCACAAGCTGCTTATTATTATAAAACAAATAATAGAAAGAGGAGGCGATGATAATAGATACATTTGATTTTCATGGAAATAGAGAACGTGTCCGCTATCTGCTAGACTCTAGCGAAACAAGACCTCTGCTGAATCATAGAGAGAAAGCGCACATCACTCACATTCTTCAGCAATTCATAGAGCCTAGAAATGCCGAGTCTAGTAACAAACGTTCTTATCTGCAAAATCCCAAGCATCCTATCATAGAGGATCTATTCGACGAGCACGGGTATCCAGATTATTCAAACTCTCACAGCTGCGATGATATTTTAGAACATGCAGTCAAGTGCTCGCAGCGTTTAGGTGATTACTTAACTGCATTAAATGAACATGCGGAGCAATCCGCCGCTGCTGACTGGAATGTCATCACTGTACCTGATTCTTATTCCGCTCTACATCAAGAATGTATATTACGGCAATTCCCTCTAGCTAGAAGTAAAACTCGCCTCCTATGGCGATCAGTCGCCATCTGCATAGCATCTATGGATAAGCTTGAGCTCCATGGTGCGCGTGAGGGCGCTAGAGTCGCCGTGATTGATATCTTCGACCACCACTATACTATCTCCATCCTCAGTCTGGCGAAGGATGGAGACACGCTTGTACCTCGCAGAAGTGTTTATAAGGAGAGTCGATCTGATCGTTATCACTGTATCCACAGACCTCGTTTTATGGGACATTTTACATCCTATGATAGCGAGGCGGATGAGTTCTATTGCCGCACATATCAAAATGGGGTAGGCTCCTATGTGGTCTACACGGCTACAGGATTCCAACATAGAGAGTTTCATCCCGTGAGGAAAGAGAGCTTGACTCTCGAGCATTTGCTGCTAAAAAACATAGACTATTGTATCATTAATGGGCACGATAGAGTGGCAGAAATTAAGCACTCTCCACTCATCACTGCTAAGATAATCATAGGTGAAGGGCACGAGCTTAGCCGCGGAGCTGCCTTATTCATCTGGAAGTCGCATCTCCATGCTCCCACCTATTTCGATGAGTGTGAAGAGCTCGCCATCATCGTTCAGAATACGAAGGCGCAGACGATCGAGGCTGAAACGCTTATTGCGGCAGATAGTAACTGTCGTGGTGGAGACACGATCATGGGGAAGGCGAATCAGTCTTGTGCTTTAGCTGCTGAATCAGATACTGCGAGTTTTTACCTCATCATGGGGGATATTTCGCGCAGCACGAAGCTTAAAGAGCTGACCCACCAGTTCCCTGTTATGAGTGAACGCGTGCAGCCACTCACACTCCACCCTAGTATGATACCAGGACAGGGAATAGCTCGAGTGGAAGTTGACGCGATGCCACTACTCCCTAATCGCGTGGAATTAGATTTTCTCCGCATGACCGAGTCTGAGAAGAGTATGGATTCTCTAGCCGAGGGCATGGAGCTGGCTTTCCCAGTGGATTTTCCAGAGGTTGAGAGTTGCCCAAAGAAATGGGCAAAGGTGCGACAAGAAATCTGTACTTACCTTACGACACGCGATTTTAAGTCAGAGATGGGGGGATTGTTTGCCAAATCCGATCAAAAATTGGGTCCTGCTGCCACGGGGATGGATGCTCTTCAGCTTATTAATGTGTTCGGTACGAATAGCATGCCTGCTGAAGACGATGGCTTTTTTGAGCAGCTTTTCGAGAATCTTGCGAATGACTACGAGGTCTTTAAACGCAGGCAGGATACACGTCTAGATTCGCTTATTCGCTTGATCGCGTGGACTTACCAATGTGATGATCCCCACATTTCTCGTATAGCACAAAGCTGTTTGAACGATATGCGTCAAAGCGAGACAATTAAACCTCAGTATCATACGCTCGCATCGTGCTGCCTTGCATCTCACCGAGAAAGATGGGTATATGTCAGATTATTTCTCAAGCAGGCCTGTAGGCAAGTAGAGGACGCAGGAATAGACCCAAATCTCTACTTCTGCTCGCCCTATGTCCGTATGGTCGCACCATATAAGCGTCTAGCAAAAATTGAGCGAGTCGACAACTGGATACGATCCATGGCGCGTATATTTATGAGCTATAGCGACTTTTTTAAAGACTGCCGCGAAGAGGATTGCTCTAAACTTGCTCACTATCTCTTCATCATTCTCCAATCTTACTACGAAAATGATAAGAATGAGCAGTATGTTAATTGTGTGATTAGGTGCTATATATTCCTGCTTAAAAGGAGGCGTTACGATAGCTCCTTCATTCGAGATGAGAACGGTGTGCTTTATACCGCTATGAGCGAACTTTTAAATAAGATTAATAGTTCATTCTCGAGCGTTCTTCTGAATTTTCTTCAAGGCAAGGGATCTATCAATGGACTACCAGCACTCATGGATACTGACTCATAATGGATACGTATACGAAACTTCTCTGTATTTGGGATCTTAGCTCATCGGGGCAAAGCATCCCCCTATCATTTGCACTGCTCATCTCCCTGCTTGAATCAGAAGCTGCTGATGAAGACGCTCTACGCATATTCGACAGATGGTGTGCAGAAGCGTATATCAAGGCGAATGTACATGGCGAGTTCCTTTTAACGGAAACTGGTTTAGATCTGCGGCGTAGGCTCGATTTTCACCGCTCTCGCCCTGAGTCAAGAGCAGAAAGTGAACACAAGCAGCCAAATGAAAAAGCGTGGGCGAGTTTTCGTCGACTGTTAAGCTATTATATAGACTGCATCACTCTACAGGAAATGAGCCACACGGCTCTCTATGAGGAAAGCTATCGCAGAGAGTATCTATGCCCATCTCTTCCCTTCGCTTGGCTTAAAGAACTACAGGGTGAGTATGGACACCCGCATATTGTAAAAATCCCTATCAATACCGTACACGATAAAGCGGCACAGTTGCATCTTCTCTCGAGGAAAGAGGATGATGAAGGGCTTTTTATAGGCTACCCCATTGAGATATTCAAAAGCGATAAGGTATCGCGCGGTTTTAGACCTATAGGTATCATCCCAGTCACTATCCTTTCTCATACAGCTACAGAACTCACTTTGGAGCTGCATCTAGATGCTACGGAAGTCAACAACTCATGGCTGAGATACCAGTTCCCAGATACCCATGCTATCAATGTTTTTCTAAAAAAACTACACCAGATTCACGCTCAAGAAGATGACGCGTTTTTTGGTTGTTTGGATCTTCATCATGCACTCACACTCATCCAAGCTTATGCGCGCAGTGGAGGGCAGGTGCAGCTTAATCCTAATAATTTGAATTCGAATCTTCATGCATCACAGCTCAAAGGTAATAAATCACAGATGCTCAACTCTGCTCTTCTTTATGTAGGACCTGAGCTGAAGTTCTCTAAAACACTGAGAAAGGAATTACGATTCTTACGTGATCATGTCAAATCTGAGCAACTAGATCAGACTGCTCTTGCCTATGTATTCAGAGATCCTCCGATGAAGCAGAATAGCAAGAGGAATGATACGTTCTCTTTTCCCTTTATTCCGTCCAATGACGAGCAAAACGATGCCGTTTGGATGGGGCTTAATCAATGTATCTCGAGAATTACAGGTCCACCTGGAACAGGTAAATCGCAAGTGGCCGTTAATCTCATCGCAAATCACGTGCTACAGGGACAATCTGTACTTTTCACGAGTAAGAATCACCGCGCCATTCATGCGATCGCAGATCGAAGTGATGAACTGCTGAAGGGAAGCGGACTCTACTTGGTTAACTTTTGTAGCTCTGTGGATGGTTCAACGCTTAACCCATGGCATAGTCAAGATTTAGAGCGTCTCATAAATAATGCGAAAAACGTGTACGAGCCCCAGCTAGATGTCGCATTTCAGAAATTACAACTAGCGGCAGAAGTCTACCATCGAGCAGAAGTAAGTCTAGCCGGTCGAGAAGAAGTCATAGCAAAATTAGCACAGCTCAATGATCAATTAAGTCTCGAAGAGAGTAGATTGATGCTCGAACTAGATTTAGAAGAAAGCGAAATCGCCCATCTAGGTTTCCCTTTGCTGCAAAGCTTAATCGCAAACGAGAGAAAACTCGGTGAAGTATCTACTTTCAGTATCAAGCCTCGAAGATTTGCCGCATGGCTTCGCTGGAAACTTTATGGGCAAAAGGCTCATCAACTTGCCTACGCTCAACTCTCTAGTGACTTGCCTGAAGTCGTGGCTATGAATACAGATGTCGCAGCCTTACGTGATAAGATTAGGAGAATAGCTCTTAGTCTTAAGGCGTATCTTGAGACTAAGGAAAATTATGCTTCTCATTTGAGCATCATCCAGTCGCTTCCTGATTCTGAACCATGGAAAAAAAGACTTTCGAAGCATGGCAAAAGTATACGTGATAACGTACGACTCGCACTCAAGCAGCAAATGAGCAAGCAAATAATCCAACTCGCGCAAGATAGAGAACTCGTGGACGAGCTGGAGCGTTGTCTGAGTATTCTTAAGAAAAATAACTCGCCTTTCTTATTCTCCCTTAAAGATAAGAAAACTAAAGCTGCTGCTGAAAAGGCCTTTTCGCTTTTCTCTAAGTTTTGCCCAGCTTGGGCAGTTACCTTACTTTCTCTTACTAAGGCCTCCCCTTGTCTCCCGTCGCTTTTTGATCTTGTCATCATAGATGAGGCATCCCAATGCGAAATTGCTCCTATAATTCCTGCTCTTTTTCGCGCAAAACGTGTTTGTGTCATAGGTGACCCTCAGCAATTTCCACCCGTTATTACGCTCAATAATCACGCATACGTTGCTCAGAAAAACCGTATTGATCTATTTCTAGATCATCGCTTTAATTACTGTCACTCCACCTGCTACCAAGTGGTGCGCGCCGAGCCCGTCATGCTTAAGCAGCACTTCCGGTGTAATCCCGCTATAGCTGCGTACTTTAATCAGGAGTTTTACAGTAATCAGCTAGATGTTTGCACTGATACGAAGTCGCGTGAGCAATTCATACCTCACAGTATAGGTATTAAAGATGCTCTGCACTGGATACATGTGCACAACTCATTTGAAAAGGAGATAGAGGCCGTTTCGCAACTAGTGGATCAACTTCTCGGTGCCGATTATCCCGGCTCTATAGGTATCATCACGCCACTACGTGAGCATGCACACAAGCTTGAAGCGCAGATAGGTAGCAAGCTGAAAAATCTAAAGAGTGCTGATTATCGTATCTCTACGGTACACTCTTACCAAGGTGGGGAAATGGATCTCATCATTTTTGTCCTCGGCTATTCTGAGGAGCTGAAACATGGGCAAAAATGGTATATTACCGAGCAAGAGCATCGTTATATATTCAACGTAGCTGTCAGTCGAGCTCGAGCCTGTCTCATCCTCGTCGGAGATCGAGAGCAATGCAAAAAATCGCAAGTACGCGCATTAGAAGCTCTTGCTTACGCAAGCTCAGATACAGGGCAGAAGCCACCCTTTGATTCCGTCTGGGAGGAGCGTTTTTATCACGCGCTCTCCCGTGCTGGCGTGATCACCACACCGCAAAGGCGCGTAGGCTGTCGCCGTCTCGATCTGGCATTAGAGCAAGGTGCTTTTAAACTTGATATTGAAGTGGATGGCAGTAGCTCACATAAAAACGTATACGGCGAGCGAAATACACGTGATCTTTTACGAGACATAGAACTGGAAGGGCAGGGCTGGGTAGTTCAGCGCTTCTGGGTTTATGAGCTGCGCAATAACATGGACGCATGCGTTCAGATGATAAAAGATCTGCTTGATGATCATAACGTGCATAGAGTATGCCAGCCGCAGCCTCTCGTTTCAGAGTCAAAACCATACGAGATTACTAATCAAGAAATGTGGATTAAATACCCTCAAAACAAAGGTTTTAACAACTGTGTCGAATGGATGGATTTTTCTCAATTACACGCTTTCTTGGAAAGACTGCGTTCTCTTCCTTATCGTGGGAGTTTGGCTGTACTAAGCCCTTTCGCAGAGGTAGTTAACAAATTGAAGACTCAGTTTTCAGCCAGCTTCGATCAATTTGACCATGGAATGGCCATATGCACACTAGATGATTTCGTCGGTAGGAAGCGTGATCTTATCATTCTTGTGCTCGGAATTAGCGATGACGAAAGATCTCGCCTTTCATGGTATGAGGAAGAAGGATCTAGGGCATTGGTTCACGAAAAAGCACTGGCCTTTAGAACACTTACTCTTTGTATCGTAGGTCCGCGTGAATACTGTAAGCTGTCCGGTATCCCGCTCTTGAAAGAGCTGGCGTCTAAACCCCGGAAAGCTCGCCGAGCGAAGAAGATGCTTGATGAGACTTTTGATTCTCCGTGGGAGCAGAGGCTGTACAGTGCGCTGATGGCACATGGTATTAGTACCCAAGCTCAATATCACTTAGCTGGTAAACGTCTTGATCTCGCCTATATGTCACATCCTTTCTATCTCGATATAGAAATAGATGGTGATGCTTATCACCTGAGTTCACAGCAAACAATAAAGGAAAGCGATCGATACCGAGATCAGCAAATCCATAGCCTAGGTTGGCATGTTTTGAGAATCTCTGTGTTTGATCTAGAACGTAGTATCGAGAGTTGTGTTCAGCGAATAAAACAATATATACAGAGACATACTGCATCCTAGCGACGGAAGGAGTGCTTGTAGCCGAGATGGACAGTTTTGTTGTTCGCGGTCGTGCCTTGTTTCCATGTGATGCTGGCGTGTCCACTCTGGACCTTGCTCTGGGTGAGGGTGATGATGATGGGGTGCATGCCTTTCTCTAAGATGACAGGTCCGGTGTCTTCTAGGCTGATGTTGTGGATGCGGATGTGGACGTGCGTGCCTTCGCTGGTTTCCAGTTCTGGGAGGTAGCTGCCTGTCTCGGGGATGACGAGGTAGCCGCGTAGCTCGGTGATGCTGCCTGCTGGCATGTCGAATCTGCCTTTTCCGTCGTCATTGAAATGCTCGGCTTTCTTTGTCTGGGGGAGGGTGGAGAAATCGGGTATCCAGCCTAGTTCTCGTTCCCATGCGATTCTGCGTCCCGCGAGTCCTGATGGGATGGCGGGGTTCAGTGGTGTGGCAGGGATGGCTTGGTGGTCGTAGGGGCGTTTTCCTGTGTAGGCGTAGGCGGGGGCTTTTCCGTCTTCTGTCTGCTGGACGTAGCTGTAGGGGATGCGCTGGCGGAGGTAGAAGCTGTGGAGGTGCTGCTGGGCGTTTTCGCCTAGTACGTGTACGATGTTTTTCGTCTCCTGCGGGTCGCTGAGGGTGTCGTAGACTTCGAACTCTTCGCTCAGGTCGCCGCTTTTTATGCCTGTGCGTATGGCTTTCAGCCAGCGTCCGTCAGGGGCGGTGATGTAGAAGGCTTGCTGCTCGCCGCGTGGGCGGTTTTTCTTATTCGGCGCGTAGTGGCGGAACTGTGTCATGTGTCCATGTCCGAAGAATTCCGTGTAGACGACGTTGTCGCGTAGCTGGGCTTTGCTGTCTTTTAAGAGGGGGAGCAGGGAGCGACCTGCGGTGCGGGCTGGGCGTGGGATGCCTGCGATGTCGGTGAAGGTCGCCATCCAGTCGTGGAACTGGCTAGGGTGGGCGTTCTGTATGCCCTTTGCCGTGCGCGTGGGGGCGTAGACGAGGCAGGGGACGCGTAGTCCGCCGTCCCAGACGTCGCGCTTGATACCGTCGCTCATGCCGTAGCTGCGGAAGAAGGATGGGTCTTGGGTGGGGCTCGGGTGCTTCTCCCCTCCGTCGGGGATGGCTCCCATTTCGTCGTGCGCTCCGTTGTCACTGGTGAAGATGATGTAGGTGTTCTCGTCTATGTCGAGGTCTTGTAGCAGGGTGACGAGGTCGCCCATGGCTTCGTCGACGCGTGTGACCATGCTGGCGTGTCGTTTCGCGGCGAGTGGCCAGGCGGCTTTCTCGTAGCGGGGGTGCATGTAGCTATCCCATGTGGCGTGGTTCGCGGTGTTAATGATCTGCCCGCTCTTGCCTGTCCACTGCACGCCTCCCTTAAGTCCTCCGCCCTCGGGGTAGGGCATGGCTGGAAGCGCGAGGCGCGCATGGGGGGCGGTGTGGGCTATCATGAGGAAGAAGGGTTTCTCTGGTGTTTCTTTCTGATGGTCGATGATCCATTTCTTCGCTCTCGCGGTGTAGAGGTCGGTGGAGTAGCAGCCCGCGAGCTGGGGGGTGATGAGTTCGCTGCCGTCCCAGATGGCGTTGCAGTTGTTTTCTGGGTCTTGATAGGGATCTTCGTAGGGGTAGTGTCTGTGCCCCATGCGGTGGTTTCCGTAGCCGAAGAAGTAGTCGAAGCCGCGCTTCGTCGGCCAGGCGGGGCAGGTGGTCGGTGTGCCGCCCATCTGGGTGCCGCCGGCGATTCCCCACTTGCCGATGAGGGCGGTGGAGTAGCCTGCGGATTGGAGGACGCTGGCGATGGTGGCGTTGTCCTCGATGGGGGCATCGAAGTTACTATTACGCACGACGGCGGCTTGTCCTTGGTGCATGCCTGTGTAGAGTGAGCCGCGTGCTGGGGCACTGACGGGGGCGGCGGTGTAGTGGCGTGTGAGTGAGACTCCCTGTCGCGCGAGCTCATCGAGGTGTGGCGTGTCGATGCGAGGTCCTTTGAGCTGGTGACGCTCGTGGTAGTGGTTCAGGTCGCCCCAGCCCATGTCGTCGACGAGAACGAAGATGATGTTCGCCTGATCCTGTGCGCTGCTAAGTGAGGCGCAGGTGAGCGTGGATAGGGCGGTATAGAGGGAGGTTCTGGCAGCATTCATATTCATGAATGTAGCATATTTATTTTTATATTCAAGCTGTATGAGTGCCATGTGGCTTTAAATAATGAAGGCGCAGGAAGATGCTTCCTGCGCCTTGGGATTAGATTGAACTGCTTAGGCTGCTCTCTGTGTGTCGCGTCCTATCTTCAGGAGGACGAGACCGCAGAGGAGCATGAGACCACCGCCGACTCCGAGAACCATGCTGAGGGGGATACCCATGTCGAGCAGGGAACCGCCAGCGAAGGAGATGATGGCACCGACACCTGCGGAGGTGAGGTTCAGCATACCGTAGCCAGTCGCGGCAAAGCGTTCGTCGATGCGGGAGCGCAGCACTGGCATGAGGTTCGCGTCGAGCGCACCCTGTGCAAGACCCTGCATGGAGACGAGGGCGAGAACGAGGGTGAGTGTAAGCGGAAGCGGGACACCGAAGCTGGGAAGCATGGCGATGAGGACGCAGGGCCCTGCGATGCAGAAGGCGATGCCAGGTACGTACGCGCGTGCGCCTCTGTTCTTGCGCATCCATGCGTCAGCGATGACGGCGGCAGCGAGCACGGTGATGTACTTCACGATGTTAATAGGACCGGTAGCCATAGGACCTGCGGCTGCTTCCGTGATGTCAAACATGTCTTTCAGGAGGCGTGGATACCAGTTCAGGATGAACCAGTTTGCGAAGCCTGCGAAGGCTACCATGGCGAGGAGCATGAGCATCGCCTTGTTCGTCAGGAGCTGACGGACGACTGTGGCGACACTGAAGTCAGACGAGGGCTGGACTTCGAGCTTGATTTCCTCTTGAATTGCTTTTGCGTCGCCTTTTGGCTCACGAAGGAAGAAGATGATGACGAGGGCGTAGGCTACACCGATGAAGCCGAAGGCTTCGAAGGTGATCTGCCATGTGAGACCGATGGGCTCACCTGCGATCTGTGCGCCGTAGCCAGCGAGGGCACTACCTGCGTAGATACCACTCATGTGAAGACCTGTCGCGAGGGAGCGTGTG
>CAYJNX010000031.1:0-18293 GCA_964371525.1 uncultured Akkermansia sp.
AGCTCGATGCCATGGCTCAGTTAAAGTATAATGTCTACCACTTCCACTTCACCGAGAATTACGGCTGGAGGCTGGAGAGCAAGATATACCCTGAGCTCAACCTCCCCGAGAATCAGAGCCGCTGGCCAGGGAAAAATTATTCTCAAGAAGAGTTTAAACAACTCGTGAAAGCCTGCGCCCTGCGCAACATCCAGCTCATCCCAGAAATGGACATGCCCGGTCACACCGAAGCCTTCCGAAAGGCATTAGGTCTGAAGAATATGGAGAACGAGAAGGCGACAAAGGCACTCACAGAACTCATCGCTGAGATGGCAGCACTCGTCCCCGCTGAGGAAATGCCCTACATCCACATCGGCACAGATGAGGTGAAGGCTCATGAACGCGTGAGCAACGCGACACTGCTGCGCTATTATCAAGCTGTCGAGAAAGCAGGGCGACAGGTCATTCGCTGGCAGCATGGTCTCGCCACGCCTAAGGGGGTGAATCGCCCCATCGAGCAGATCTGGACAGGTCGTCTGCTACGCAGGTCTCACCCTTCGAAGGGAGCTCGCTACATCGACTCACATGAGACCTACCTGAACCACCTCGACCCCTTCGAACAGGCTGCTACCTTCTACTTCCGCCGTCCTTGCCCCTACCATCATGCTAAAGGCATGGGCGTGATCCTCTGCTCATGGCCTGACCTTCCGATGACCGATAGCCGTAACCATCTGAGACAGACACCCGTATTTCCCAGTCTCGCCTTCTCCAGTGAGCCGCTCTGGAACACGCCCCATGCGCGCTACGAGGGCGACATCATGAAAGACCCTCTTTTCCAGTACTACTCGAACCTCCCCGCGCAGGGCTCGGAGCTGCTGAAGGACTTTGCTGCGTATGAAGACCGTGTGCTGGCATATCGCGATCGCTTCATGGCTAATAAGGAATTTGCCTACGTGCGTCAGGCGAATGTGCCATGGAAGATCATCGGGCCCTTCCCTCATGAAGGCAAGGTGGACATGGTCTTCGCCCCCGAGGAAGATCTCCTCAAGGGCAATGCTCCGAAGGAAAGCTACAGCCATGCAGGGACGAACTACACATGGCATCCCGATACCTACACAGGGCACACCATCATGTTCAAGCACTACTGCGACTACCCCACCACCTTTAACGCAGGAAAGGGCTACCCACACCCGAACCACACCTACTACGCGCTGCAATACATCTATTCACCGAAGAATCAGGAAGTCCCCTTCTGGGTAGGTGCGCAGACATGGGCGACCTCCGACCGCAGGACAGGTCCATCTGGTGTGCCAAATGAATGGCTCTACACGAAGGCACAGTTCTACGTGAATGGTAAGGCGATAGCTCCCCCCGAGTGGAAGAATCCCCATGGCAAGAGCGAAGTACTCGTGGATGAGAACTACCACTACCGCCAGCCAACGCAGGTGCAGCTCAAGAAGGGCTGGAATCAGGTGCTTGTGAAGAGCCCCAGCCTGCCGAAGCTTCGCCGCTGGATGTTCACATTCGCCCCCATCTCATGGGATGGCAAGCAGCTAGGGCAGAACGTGAAGGAAGCCCACGGACTGCGCTTCAGCGCGGAAGCTCCACAGAAGTAAATTCCACAAAATAACCGTATT
The DNA here is from genome assembly GCA_964371525.1 of uncultured Akkermansia sp. Classification (GTDB taxonomy): domain Bacteria; phylum Verrucomicrobiota; class Verrucomicrobiia; order Verrucomicrobiales; family Akkermansiaceae; genus Akkermansia. The sequence continues at coordinate 1,617 of CAYJNX010000031.1, forward strand.
AAGATAAATTATAACGCCCCCCAGTTCCCTTTCTGGAACTGGGGGGCGAGATTTTTTGAGACAAAAGATCAAGGGCACCCTTAGCACTCATTATGAGAAGATGCACGCTGGGATGGTCTGAAATGTTATAGAATTAAAACGATATCTTGCCAGAACGCTACTCCGCCTATTGTTCATTATTTCTCAGTATAGCCCTTTGGCCAATGCTTTGATTTATCTGCTATGGGGGATTGGCGGAACATCCCCCCCGTAGCCGCATTCACATTGAGCTGCCAGCCAGATAGATCTCCATCAAAGGCAGCTCCGTGGAACATGCTTGTCATGTCCAGTGCATTGCCGACGTTCCACTTGGAAATATCCCCATTAAAGCTACAGTTATGGAACATCGCCCCCATGTCTCTCACCTGACTGACATCCCATTCGGATATATCGCCATCGAAGTCCATGCGCTGGAAGAGTGATCGCATAATCTTCACATGCCCCGTCTTGATGTGGTTCAAATTCGCATGCTTGCCCTGCTTTAAAATTTCCGCAATTATCTGAGATTTCAAATAGATACAATCCTTTGTTTCCACCGCCAAGTCCGTAGGATAGGGGATACCAAAGCACATACTATAAGTTTGTGCTGATTTATTGATATTCTTTGGTGTATTCTTCGGGTCAATCTTCGAGCAGCTAAACATGCTCACCAGATACTTAGCACGGGTTAAGTCCCACTTGGTCAAGTCTTGATTAAAGGGCGCAAAGGCAAACATCGTATTCATCATCCGCACACGACGCACATCCCAATCTGAGATATCACCATTAAACAAGGACGCAAAGAACATCGTCTGCATATTTTCAACACGGCTCACGTCCCACTTCGAGATATCACCATTAAAAGCAGAGTAGTAGAACATACTAGCCATGTTCGTGACGCGGCTCACATCCCAGCCAGATATATCACCTGTAAACACGCTCGTGGAAAACATACCAGCCATATCTGTGGCACTGCTCACATTCCACTTCGAAATATCACCATTGAACTGGCTCTTGCTAAATGTTAGCGACATATCCCTCACATTCGATACGTCCCATTTCGAGATATCACCATTGAAGAGCGACTCGCAGAACAGCATTGCCATATTACTCACATGAGACACATCCCACCCTGAGATATCGCCAGTGAAGATGGAATGATTAAACATCGAGGACATATCGCTCACTTGACCAACATCCCACTTCGAAATATCCCCATTGAATCGCGACACATTGAACATGTTGCTCATCGTAATAACGCGGCTCACATCCCACTCTGAGATATCGCCATCGAAGACCGTCTGGCTAAACATGCCACGCATATCTGTCACGCGCCCAACGTCCCATTTTGAAATATCCCCATTGAAAGGAGTCGAGTTAAACATCATCGCCATACTCTGCACATGACTCACGACCCATTGTGACAGATCGCCATTAAAGGGACTATTGGCAAACATGGTAGACATATCAAGCACGTCGCCCACGTTCCACTTGGAAATATCTTGATTGAAGCTCGACTCGCTGAACATGCTTGCCATGTTGCGCACTCGACTCACATCCCACTGTGAAATATCTCCGTTAAAGAGAGACCGGTTAAACATACCGCGCATATCAGTCACGCGTCCTACATTCCATTTTGAAATATCCCCATTAAAGGGCGACTGGGAAAACATGCCAACCATGCTCTCCACAGAGCTCACATCCCACTGGGAGATATTACCTGTAAAAAAGCTCTCCGAAAAGAGATAATCCATATTGGTCACCGCGCTGACATCAATATGGTTTAAGTCAGCATCTTTACCGAGCTTATCCATCTCTCTCTTGACGATATCGCGTATGGTTTCATCCGTCGCTTTTAGTGAGCGTGATGTAGGGGATTCAGGCTCAGCGACAGGAGGCGGCACAGGTATCTGAGCATGAGTGAGGCTTGTCGCTCCAGCTAGTAAAAAGATAGAGCAGCTAATAGCAGGTGTGTATAAGTGACTTGTTTTCATTTTAAGAAGGGTGATCGTTATGAGTGAATATCTACACTAATACACTCTTTTGCTTATATTGTCAAATAGAAAATAATAGAATTACATAGCTAAATGCCGTATCAGCACGCTTTTTGCAGCATTCTTGCGAGAAATAATCTTATTAAAATAAATTATAACGCCCCCCCAGTTCCCTTTCTGGAGCTGGGGGGGCGATAGTTGGTATTTAATGGGATTTAGGGCTGCGTCACCTTGAGGTTGTAGATCTTCCCGTCGAACTTCTTGCCTACTTCTTTCAGAGGAAGCGGTGTCGTTGTGATCTTGTCCTTGTGCGCGCTCTTGAAGGTGAGCAGCGTGGGTCTGTCAGCGACGAGTTCTCCGTCGATGAAGAGCTGCGTCTTGCCCACTGTGCCGACGAGTTCTAGCTTCACGCGCTTTCCTACAGGTAGTTTGTAGTCGTAGGCAAAGTCGATCACATCGTCGCGACGGAATCCCACTTTACCATCTGCCATGGCGGCGTAGATAGCGGCCTTCCCGTCGCTGAGGAGGATCTGCTCCTTGCCAGCTGAGCTGGCATCCAGTTCCAGCTCGACGCTGAGGCGGTAGGGAGGCATGAGGGCTGGTTGCTTCAGCGCGAAGGGGAGCTTTACATTCGCCTTTTCTATGGTCACGCTCTCCGTCTTCTTAACTGGGTGGTGACCGATGACTTCATCGACGAGCTTGCGATGCTGGTCGAAGTTACGTGGCACGCGGACGCTGCCCCATGTCTTCTGTGCGACGATGTCGATGGAGTGGTTGATCGTGCTTTCGATGTCGGCAAAGTGATAGCCTGCGTGGTCCATGTCTATCATGTCATTCCACACGGCGAATGTCGCGCCTAGGAACTGAGGATGCCCCGAGGGGACGACTTCGTTCGCGATGCGGTTCGGCTCGAACTTTTCGTAAACCCAGCGTTGGTTCTTATCCATGCGGTAGTAGTCCGCAAAGGGGACGATGTAGAGCGCGCCGTCATTCGTATTAATGATGTCAAAGCCCTGATTAATGGAGTCCCATGCCTTCGCCCAGCCAGCATTCCATAGATTCAGCTGCACGCCCTTCGCGATGACGGGGGTGTTCCCTTTCTTCGTATTCAGGCTGCCCCAGAGGCGTGGCTGGTAGCCGCGCTTGAGAACGTACTTCAGGATGGAGTCTGTGTACTTGCGGTAGTCTTCCGCTGCACCGTAGAACTCATCCGCGCCGACGTGGATGACGAGATCTTCAAAGACGGGTCTGCCGAGCTTCTTGTCTGGTAGGAGGTATTCGTCAAGGATGCCGCTGACGAACTTCAGGGTCTCTGGGTTTGTCGCGTCAAGCATTTCGCAGCGGCGGTCTTCTTTCCCTCCCATGGGTCCTTGGTAAATCAGGTCGGGGCGCATGCGCGTGAAGGATAGGGCGTGCGCGGGGCTGTTGATTTCTGGAACGATGGATACGCCCTTGGCAGCGGATTCCTTGATGAACTTGGCGAATTGCTTCTTCGTGTAGTGGAGGTCTTGGGAATGCAGGGTCTCGCCCTTTTTACTGACATAGTCAGACTCGATGCGGTAGCCTGCGTAGCTTTCGACGAAGGGGTCTTTCTGCATCTTTACGTACTTTTCGTGGAAGATGTAGTTGTTGTTCAGATTGATATGGAAATCATTGAGCTTGTACCACGACATGGTGTCGACGATGTCTTCCAGATAATTCAGCGCGTAGGGGGTGCGCGCGGCATCGAACATGAAGCCGCGTATCTTAAAGCGCGGGAAGTCGACTATCTCACCACAGGGGATTTTAAAGTCATTCGTCTTGAGTATCTGAAGGAGGCTGCGAGTACCCCAGTAGAGACCTTTCTGTGTTGCGGCTTTGACGGTGAGTCCCTTGGATTTAATTAAGATGCGGTAGCCTTCATCACCGAGCCTTGCCTTCAGTCTAGGCATGACCTCGAAGTCTATCGTCATCGATTCAGCCGTCGCAGCCACTGGCTTCTTGCGAAGAGCGTTTACTTCTGTGGTGAAGCGGGCGGCTAGCTTATTGTTATCAGAGGAGGTGGCCGTGATGCTCGCATCGCTCATGTCGAGCTGCCCCTTAGCACCTCGCCATTGAAGGAGCTCTGGGATGACGACAGGTTTGCTATTCGTACCAGCCAGAGCTGGCTTGGATGGTTGGATGGTGATGGGGTAGTCCTTGCTGATGGCTTTTTTTCCATCCTTTGCCACCTCGAAGCTGACGCGTACGACGGTATCAGAGATCACGGGTCTGATCTGTCCATTCGCAGAGATCACTTCTTCGTAGTCCGCGCCAAGAAAGCGAACAGAGACACCCTTCACCTTAGGGATGGGGAGAGATTTATGACTGGCATTCAGTTGCGCGCTGACAGGGAGTGTATCTGCCACCTTCTGTAGATCCTGTGCATGCAGAATCCCTATAGATGCTAGTGTATAGAAAATATATTGATGCATTGGGAGCTAGCGTATCAGAATGATTATCACAAGTCAAATAAGAAGTAGGGTGGTTTAATCAATCAAAGTGATTTGCATGCGTGTCTTTTAGATGTTATCATACTGGTCTTATGAGTGATTCCGTCTGCCAATGGTCGCGTTTACTTTCCGCTTTACGTCTACGTGATGCGCTGGATGAGCGAGAGCTGTCACCTGCTCGTTCCGATCGCAGTGCTTTTAATCAAGACTACGGTCGCGTCCTCTATTCTAGCGCCTTTCGTCGCTTGCAGGATAAGACGCAGGTGTTCCCCCTCGGGCGTAATGATTATGTCCGCACGCGTCTGACGCATAGCCTTGAAGTGGCGAATGTCGGTCGCTCACTCGGGCAGTCACTCGCTCACCTGTTACAAGAAAAGCATGCGGATGAGGTGGCTACTATGCCTCAGCTTGTCGAGCAGGTGGGGGACATGGTTGCGACGGCCTGCCTCGCCCATGATATGGGGAATCCTCCCTTCGGGCATAGCGGGGAGACAGCCTTGGAAAAAGCGAGTAGGGGGACGAGTTTTGAAGGTGCGCCCTTCGAGGGGAATGCTCAGGGCTTTCGCTTGCTCGCCCGTATATGTGACCCCATGTATGGCTGCGGTCTGAATCTTACTGTGGCGACGCTGGGCGCGTTTAGTAAGTATCCCTGCACGCCCGCGTGGAAGAAGACATCTTCCTATATAGGAATGAAGAAGTACGGCGTGTACGATGTGGATTCTAGACGATTCCAGTCCGTGGCCACCGCCTGCGGATTAGCTCAGCTAGAAGTGGGAGCATGGCGACGTCACCCCTTGAGCTATCTCATGGAGGCGGCTGATGATATTAGCTATATCATCGCTGATGTGGAAGATGCTTATATCTCAGGTATCATCAGCTATGATGACGCGAGGGCTAATCTTAACATGCTCGCGGGCGAACCTAAAAAGCTAGCCGAGGTGGAGGAAAAGGAGGGGCGTCGAGGTGCTATTCATTACTTACGTGCTATAGCCGTGGGGAACAGTATGCAGGCGGTGAAGGAGGTGATGGAAATGCGCCTGCCAGAGCTGCGGGACGGTCTCCTCGGGAGCTCACTTGTCGATCTGGGCTACTTGAAAGATATTCATCAGCAGGTGGCAGACTTTTCCTACAAGTATATCTACCAGCATGAGAGCGTGATTCGCGTCGAGGTGACAGGTTATGAAGTCATCGCGAAGCTTCACGATCTCTTCATGAACTGGGTGGATGATCCCAGTAGTGATCTGGGCAGAAAGCTAGCCCTCCTCATGCACGTCCCTGAAAAGATGGAAGGCGAAGAGCGCGCAAAGGATCGCTTTTTCTTCATGCGCGACTACATCGCAGGGATGACGGACTCGTTTGCCCAGCAGAGTTACCGCAGTTTATACGGTCTCAGCTAGCGAGTGAGTTTGAGTAAGATGATCTCAGGTGCGACGTGGACACGAAGCGTCGCACCCGGCCATGTACCCGCACCAGCCGTGACGTAGACGGAGGTGTCGTAAACCTGATAGTAGCCACGCGTGTAGTCAAAAGAGACATGATCCGTGTACCACATGACAGGACCTGGCATCATGCCACCATGCGTGTGTCCAGAGAGGATGAGATCTATGCCAGAGATATCTTCTATAGCAGCTACTGCGGGGTTATGCCCCAGAAGGATGCTTGCATTTCCTGCAGGGACACCGCGACGCGCGCTCTTTAACTCCACGCCTGGTGCTTCAGCATAATCAGGATGATGGCGGGGGACACCTACATAGTCGCAGACACCGATGAGGCTAAGCCCCTTGATGGCTTCTGTATTCTCATTTTCCAGCGTGATCCAGCCTAAGGCGCGGTAGGCGTCCATCGCGGCGTTGTAATTGATGTAATACTCGTGATTCCCTGGGGAGACGTAGACACCATAGCGAGCCTTCATCGCGCCGAGCGCGTCGAGAGCCTTCTGGCGTTTATCTACTGGACCATCCATGACATCACCGACGAAGAGAATGAGGTCGGGATTCTGTGCATTCACGCGCTCGGCTACAGCCTGTGCGTAAGCCTCATCAAGCAGTGGGGATAGGTGTGTGTCGGCGATGACGATGACGCGTAGTTCCTTGATATCTTCTGGCAAGGAAGGCATTGCCATGCTTACTTCTTTCACTTCAGGGACGCGAAGGGACTGCCACATCGTAAAAGCTGTCGTGAGACCGCCGAGCAGCAGGACGATGAGCCCCGTCTGTTGGAAAGGTAGGTGGAATTTCTTTCCGAAGAATAATCGACGAAAAATAGCTACAGGCCAGCATAAAAGATCGCGTAGGGCTGTCAACTGCGCAAATATCAGCACCGCTGTATACAATGATGACCCTATCAGCATGGCGTAGTAGGGCCCCTCGGGAAGCATAGGATCGCTCGATGGCCAGAAGAGATTTAACCACTGAGCACGGAAAGCTCCGAGCAGGAAGAGTGCCGCTAGTCCTATCTTCAACCACAGAGGCATACGCATGGGGGAAATCAGGGAAATAGCTATATAAATAGCTGCTGGAATGAAAAGGAAAAACATAGTTAGGGGTCGTAATTCGGGGATTCTAGCAGCTCATGCGTGCACTGTCTAGAGTGAAGACACAAAAAAGAGAAGGATGCTGAGACTGATGCTTGTCAATCCGATCAAAATTTGCTAATCTGACCCACATGAGATCCCTCTTAAACACAATAGTACTTGCCTGCGGTCTTATAAGCGCAAGTACAGCCACAGCCCAACTGGGTGGACTATCATTCAGTGCTGGTCTAGGTGGAGAGCAAAAGGAAGAATCTCTCATCTCTGCCAGCATGAATAGTAGTGTGAACAGCTATGAGAAAGGGAAGTCCTTTTATCTCTCCTATCGCGTTTCTGCCATCAAGCCATGGCATCTTTACTACAGAAACCCTGGCACGGTGGGGCTCGTCCCTCTCGTTGAGATGGAAATCCCCGAGGGATTCACGGCGGAAGGTCCCTACTGGCAAGTCCCGAAGCGTGAAGAAGGTGCTATCGGTGTCTTCTTCGGCTACGCCTCCATGGACTATGTGTGGAAAGTGACCCCGAACGCCGATGCGCCTGACACAGCCGTATTCAAGGGCAAGTCCGAGAACCAAGCCTGTAATGACGAAGGCTGCTCCCCGCCACTGGAAGAAACCGCCGAACTCAGCCTGAGCGCAGGCACGGCGACGGCAAACCCCGCGTGGGGCGATGTGGAAAAGACCGTCGAAGTCCTCGGTGATACGCCAGTCGACATCTCCATCACGGAGATAGACGCGAACACACTGCTGCTCTCCTTTGACACAGCCGAGCCCCCGAAGTACGCTTACTTCTTCTCTGATGACAACGTCATCGCCCCTCATGTCGCGCAGACAAGGACACGCACAGGGAATACGAACACCCTCCTCCTCCCACGCAATGACAATGAAGACGGCATGTACCCAGCACCCGAGACTCCTGCTCTCGGCACTCCCATCACGGAGCTCAAGGGCATACTCGTCTACGGTGACAAGCACATGAAGGTGGATGCCAAGGTCGGTGCGGATAGTGCTAGCACTGCTGTGAGCAAGGGTGGCATTCCTGATAATCTCTGGGTCGTCATCGGGTCACTCTTCATCGGTGGTCTCATCCTGAACCTCATGCCCTGTGTATTCCCTGTGATCGGTCTGAAGATCATGAGCTTTGTCGAGCTCTCAGGTGGTTCACGTCGCAAGGTACTCATGCACTCGGGGGCATTCGTCGTCGGTGTGCTCGTCTGCTTCTGGGCACTGTCCTTCATCCTCATCATCCTGTCAAAGAGCGATGTGCTCGCGCAGACTGCGTGGACACAGTGGCTGTCCGTCATCTTCGGTGATGCGGGCTCATCCACGCGCACATGGGCGGTATGGATGCAGAACCCATGGATCGTTTACGTCCTCGTCCTCCTCCTTCTCGTGCTCGGTCTGAGCATGTATGGCATCTTCGAATTCGGTGTATCTGCCACAGGTGCTGGTCAGAAGCTCCAGCAGAAAGACGGCATCGCTGGCTCTTTCTTCTCTGGCCTGCTCGCCACCGTCGTGGCGACCCCTTGCAGTGCTCCCTTCCTCGGCAGCGCACTCCCAGCCGCCATGTCCATGCCTGCGATGTGGATGCTTGTCGCGATGAGCTTCATGGCTATCGGACTTTCCTTCCCATACATCGTCATCGGTGCATTCCCCTCACTCGTGCGCTACCTGCCACGCCCTGGAGCATGGATGGAGTCGCTGAAGCAGGGACTTTCCTTCCTCCTCTTCGCCGCCGTCGCTTGGCTCATCGTCGTGTACTTGGAGTTCCTTCCCGAAGTCTATGCCGACGACAGCACCTATATCATGATAGGATTCGTCGTCATCTCCACGGCCTTCTGGGTCTACGGTCGCTGGTGTCCTATGTACCGCACGATGCAGACACGTCTCATCGGTGGCGCATGCGCCCTAGCCATCCTAGCAGGTGGCGTGATCATGAGCATTCCACGTGCAGAGCCTACGGCAGAAGAACTCGCCGCGCGCCCACAGTGGGAAGAATGGTCACCTGAAGCCATGGCCGCAGCTCTAGCTGAAGGGAAGCCCGTCTTCGTCGACTACACCGCGAAGTGGTGCGCTACCTGCCAGTACAACAAGAAGGCTGGCTATAATGATGCTGTCTACGCGAAGATGAAGGAATACGGCATCGTGCTCATGCGTGCTGACAAGACACGCCCGAATGCCTCCATCGACGCGGAACTCCAGAAACTGAAGCGCACATCCATCCCTGTGAATGTGCTCTACCAGCAGGGAGAAGCTCCAGCTATCACGTCCGAGCTTCTGAATCCCAATTACATGCTCGGCTTCTTCGATGAATATCTTCAATCAAAAGTAGAAGAATTTGATGAAGAAGAAACTGTGACAGAAGAAGCCGCGCAAGAAGAATAAAGAAGATTAATCTTTCTTCTTTAAACGCAGGATAAACTGCTGTCTTTCGTACTTTTTACCTTCTACAGTCCAGCTACCACTGGCGAGAGCCTCGGTGGGGCTGTAGAAGGAAATGCCACAATAGCCCTGATCGACACCTGATTGATGCAGCATGGCGATTCCTTTGAGCTCAGGGTACTTGAGACCGTGATTGATGCGGTAGATGAAGTCATCCTCAGCGAGCGTGATGCTCTTTGTTAAACCTTTTTCATCCGTGTATTCCAGCTCGACGGTGTAGCCCTCCAGTGAGGTAGGTGGATCGAGTGGATTGAGCACAGCGCGGCCTGTCGCTAGATTGAGATAACTCAGCAGGAGAGGAGCGCCAGCCTTGACCTTTTCTACGTGGAATGCGAGCGAATTAACCTCTCTGTAGCATGGGTCCTTGAGCCAGTCTGAGCATTGCCACGTGTAGATGCCCCACTGCATCGAGAGGTGGGAGAGCTTCTTGATGCGTTCATCTCTAGAGACTGGTGTCAGGTTCTCACTCAGCCAGAGGTAGTAAAACTCATTTTCGATGTCGCGCTTCACCGTGCCTGTGATGAGGACGCGTATGACATCGCCTTTCTCGATCAGGCGCACAGGCTCCCATGAGCAAAACTCATTGAGCTTTTCCGTCTCGATTTTTAACTTGTCGATCTCATATTCCAGTGGTGGGATGAAGGCCGCGCTTAGAGCGCATGGGCTGAGGGCTAAAACACTAAGTGCGGCGAAGGCTGACTGCGTGATTTTACAAAAGGTTTTTGTGAGCATATTTTATCTATAGCAGAATATCGCTAGTGATACAATATAAAATATAACTAAACACTGTTCTAAGCTTGCAAAACAAGCATTATGACACTATGATACTGTAGTCGTGCAAAGCTATTTACTCAAACGCCTGCTTCTCATTCCTCTGACCCTGATAGGGGTGAGCTGCATCGTCTTTAGCCTCACGCGCCTTGTCCCTGGTGGTCCTATAGAACAGATGCTGCAGGAGCAAGCCATGGCGGCACTCGATGGAGAGGCTGGCAGTCAGAGCAGTATGCAGACGCAGATGAGCGATGAGGAGCGCGAAAAGCTCGAAGAGATGTTTAACCTCCACGAGCCGACATGGAAGGCCTACCTACAATGGCTTGGCGTGCTCCCTCGCGAACATGCCATCACGAAATCGAGTTTCAACGACGACGGACGAGCTTATCTCTCCCTGCAAGTCGCCTCTGAGCCTCTGCAAATCGTCGAGATACAGAAGCAGGGCGGCATGCCACACTACCTGAATGAGAAGCAGCTCGAAGAGAAAGGATGGCACATCGAGCTCATTTCCCCCCAGAAGCAGATGAAGCGTGCGGAAGAGCGCGGCAGCACGCTAGCAGAAGAGGAGCTACGCTGGCAAGCGCGCGCGTACAGGCTCTCCTTTGACGGACTACTGCAAGGCGAGTTCGGACGCTCCTATAAGTACAACACGCCCGTGTGGGACATGATGATAGAGCGACTGCCTGCCACCCTGTACCTTGGGGTGCTCGGCGCGATCATCAGCTACGGCATCAGCCTCCCGCTTGGCGTGATGAAGGCGATCTGGCACAAGAGCTGGTTCGACCACCTGAGTTCCTTCCTCATCTTTGTCGCCTATGCCATACCAGGTTTCGCCCTCGGGGCTATCCTACTGGTGTACCTTGGTGCGCGCTTGGAGTGGTTTCCCATCTATGGGCTGACGAGTGAGAACTTCGCGAGCATGAGCTGGCAGGACCAGCTAAAAGATCTCGCGTGGCACAGCGTGCTGCCTCTGAGCTGCTACACGATTTCTACCTTCGCGATGAATACCATGATGATGAAGAATAATCTCATGGAAAACCTCTCTGCTGACTACATGCGCACCGCCATGGCAAAGGGCTGCCGCTTCCATTACGCCGTGTGGCATCACGCCCTGCGTAACTCCATCATCCCCATTGCGTCCACGTTGGGAAGCATCATCGGGGTGATATTCGGTGGCTCGGTACTCATCGAGCGTATCTTCGACATCCAAGGATTTGGCATGCTGAGCTATCAGGCTCTGCTGGACAAGGATTACTCCCTCATCATGGGCACGCTCATGCTCATCAGCCTCATCATCGTCCTTGGGAATCTCATTGCCGACATCTGCGTCGCGCTCATCGACCCACGCATACGCTTCGGCTCATCCACTACGAATACTTATTAAGTCATGCCTTCTCGTCGTCTCATCGCCTTGCTCCTCATGCTCGCTGCCATCGCGGCCGCGCTAGGGGAGCTCTGTGGCTGGCTGCTGCCCACGCTGTCTTGGCCTTTCAGCGCGAGCCGAGAGCTGGTGATCCTGCGCGTTGACTGGCGCGGTGAGCCCTTTTACTGGTTTGGCTGGCTTTGTGTGCTGCTCGCCATCCTGCTCTCTCTGCGCCTCTTCTGGATCAAGGGCACGCCTGTGTCGGCGGATTGGGCTCAGAAGTGGAAGCGATTCCGCAGCTTGAAGCGCGGCTACTATTCCTTCATCCTCCTGCTGCTCATCGTGGTGACCGCTGGGCTGGATCAGTGCCTCGTCGGGCATAGACCTCTCGCCCTGAGCTATGAGGGGAAACTGTATTTCCCCGCCTTCACACGCGCCATTTACCATGGCGAAGACTTCGGGCAGACGGGTGAAGCCGCTCTTGCCGAAGCGGATTATCAGAAACTACAGGCTGACGCTGTGGAAGGATTGGACTGGCTGCTCATGCCGCCCATTCCTTATTCACCTTCGCTGTACAGTGGCACGCCACCGACGCAGAAACTAGAGCTGCGTGAAGGGAAGCTTTATGTGCCCACGGATGCAGGTTTAGAATTGTACAATGGACAGGCCTCGCGCCTCTTTAGCACAGGGCAGACGCATCTACGCTACCGCTACCGCCATGGGCTCTTGGATGGCTCGGTGCAGGGCTGGTCTCAGGATAGACGCGAGGTGTACTATGCTGACTATGACGCGGGGACGCTGGTCACAGAACGCTACACAGGCGACATGCCTTTAGAGGAATACCTCGCTCTTAGCTCGGTCGATGAGACGGTGAAGCTTTACTATCCTCCGACACCTCCGCTCATTGGCGGGCACTGGCTCGGGACGAATAGTCAGGGATTTGACATCGTGGCCTACCTCTTCGCGGGCTTGCAGGTGAATATCAAGGCGATTCTCTTCTATCTGCCCCTTGTCTACCTCATCGGGGTGACGGTGGGGATGCTCATGGGCTTCATAGGGGGGAAGTTTGACCTGCTGACACAGCGCGCCATTGAGATCGTCGCGCAGCTGCCCTTCCTCTTCGTCGTGATGGTGATGGTGGACTTCGTGCCATCGGAGATGCGCGGCATGCTGCTCATCCTGCTGCTCCTTGTCGCCTTCGGCTGGATGCAGATGACTTACGTGATCCGCACGACGACGATGAAGGAAAAGAGCCGCGACTACGTGGCGGCGTCTCGCCTCATGGGGGCGAGCTCCTTCCACATCCTGCGCCAGCATATCCTACCCAGCCTCACGCCCATCATTGTGACGCTGATCCCCTTTAGTGTGGCTCTGGTCATCCTGTCGCTTGCGTCCATGGATTATCTGGGCTTTGGCCTTCCCGATAGTTACGCGACATGGGGTCGCTTGCTCAATGATGGTTTAGGTAAGTTGAATGCGCCTTGGGTCGCGAGCGCGGCCTTCGGTGCTCTCGTCGTGACGCTGCTGCTCATCAGCTTCATCGGAGAGGCGATACGTGAGGCCTTCGACCCGAAGAAGCATAGTTATTACCGATAGAACTCATCGCATGCACTCGCTTCATTACACACGCGGCTTCTTGCCCTTTTTTCTGCTCTTTCTCCTGCTCTCACTCCTCAGCTGCGAGAGGGGAGAAGAGGGCAGTGCTGGCTGGACTCCACCCGATTACGAGTCCATGCCCTATGCCTTTAGTGCGGCGGAGCGCGAGGGGCTTCCAGCCTATGCGCAGCAATGGCACGCACCGCAGGGCTTCCGCGGATTTGTCCATCAGTGGAATAGGGAGAATAGCCGCGAGGGTGAGTCCTCAAGTGAGCCCTTCATTGCCTTTCACCATCCCGAAGAGCTCCCCGCCGATCTGATATGGGAGACTGGTATGAATGAGCCCGAACTCGGCAGCCCGAAGGCGAAGCGCGGCGGGCACTTCCGTCTCGCCATCCTGCGCTCCTATCCTCCGAATGTACGAGAGTTCGGCATAGGGAGTAACCACGCGGTGCGAAGCTATCTCTATGACCTTATCGATATTCCTCTCGTGCGCTTGCACCCAGGGACAGGGAAGGTCATCCCCGGTACGGCTGAGGCTTGGGCTGTCTCTGCTGAAGGCGATACCGTGTACTACCGCCTCGATGCGAAGGCTCGCTACTCTGATGGTGAGCCTGTGCGCGCGCAGGATGTACTCACGGCACTGTACCTGCGCTGCTCAAGCTTCAGTGCCGAGCCCTTTGCGCGTGATTTTTATCTGAATAAGGTACGCCAGCTTAGTTTCTATGGCGACCGCGTCTTTTCTGTGCGGCTGAAGCAGGCGCGTCCCTTAGCCGTCTATGAGGCGATGCTTCCCATGAGCTGCACACGCTTCTATGCGGAGTTCGGCCCTGACTACCAGACGCGCTACCAGTGGAGACGACCACCGACGACAGGCGGCTATGATCTCGATAAGTCAGGTGACATCGCAGGGCGACAGATGCGCCTCAAGGCGGTGAAAGACTGGTGGGCTCGCGAGCGTCGCTACACGCGCTACAGCGCGAATGTGGAGACGATGACCTATGGTTTCGTGAATGAACTCATCAAGGCGCGCGAGCTCTTCAGGATGGGGCAGCTCGATAGTTTCAGCTCACGTGCATCGGAAGATTGGTACGAGAATCTAGAAATCCCCGAAGTACACCATGGCTTCATCCAGCGCGTGTATTTTAATAATATATGGCCTCGCAATGCCTTCGGCATCCACCTGAACAGCTCGCATCCCCAGCTCATGGACAAGAATGTCCGACTCGGCATCCAGCATGCCCTGCATGTCCAAGCCGCCATCGACACCGTGCTGCGCGGAGACTTCGCACGCCAAGGATCTTACTTCGCTGGCTATGGGGAATACACCCATCCCGAGCTCAAGCCCCGCGACTTTGACCCGACACGGGCGCGTGAATACTTCGCGAAGGCTGGCTACACGGAAGCTGGCGCGGATGGCATCCTGCAAAAGCCAGACGGCACACGCCTGCAACTCATCATCAGCTCGCGCACAGACTCACTATACGACAAGATACTCAGCGTGATGAAGAAAGAAGCCGCCCGCTGCGGTCTCGACCTGCGCAGCGAGCAGATGGACGACACGCTCTACTTCACACGCATACGTGAGAAAAGCGTGCAGGCGGGCATCTTCTCATGGGCATTCGCGCCCCCCATCCCTGACCCCGAGCCCTATCTTCATTCTGATGAAGCCTACGATGAGCGCGGAGCGGCACGTCTGCATACGAACAACATCATGGCCATCGCCATTCCCGAGCTCGATGAAGCCATCGAGCGCGCGAGCCATGCCGCGACACTGGAAGACTCCATCGCGGCGCATCACCGTATCCAAGAACTCGTCCACGACCATGCCTCATGGGTGCCAGCGTGGTCGACGACTTACTGGCGATTCGCCCAGTGGGCATGGGTGAAGTGGCCCGGTGAGGAAGCGAGCTATAACTTCTGCCCCCCTCGTTACCAGAACCCTCTCAACAGCCTGCTCTTCTGGATAGACGAAGAAGAGAAAGCGCGCCTCCTGCGAGACCGAGTGAAAGGCTTCGTCGGCGAAGAGCGCGAGTTCATCATCCCTCTTCCCACAGCACTTTAACATTTCCTCAGCATCATGACCCCCGAAGCCCTCCTCCAAGTACGCGACCTACGCATCGCCTTCGACAGCGAGCATCAGCAACTCATCGCTGTCGACGGGGTGAGCTTTGACCTACACGCAGGCGAATGCCTCGGACTCGTCGGCGAAAGCGGCTCGGGGAAGAGCGTGACCGCCATGAGCCTCGCCCGACTGCTCCCCCAGCCCAGTGGGCGCATCCTAGGGGGAAGCATACGCTTCGAAGACAAGGACGTCACCAGCATGACTGATGCGGAACTCCGCGAGCTGCGGGGGAACAAGATAGGCTATATCTTCCAAGAGCCGATGAACGCGCTCAACCCCGTCCACCGTGTCGGCGATCAACTCATCGAATGCCTGCAACTCCACCAACGCTGCCGCTATGAAAGCGCACGCGAGCAAGCCCTCGACCTCCTCAAG
Organism: uncultured Akkermansia sp.; assembly: GCA_964371525.1. Classification (GTDB taxonomy): domain Bacteria; phylum Verrucomicrobiota; class Verrucomicrobiia; order Verrucomicrobiales; family Akkermansiaceae; genus Akkermansia. The sequence continues at coordinate 17,301 of CAYJNX010000031.1, forward strand.
CAGGTACGCATCCCAGCACCCGCGAGCGTCCTCGACCGCTTCCCCCATGAGCTCTCGGGAGGCATGCGGCAGCGCGTGGTCATCGCCATGGCTTTGTCTTGCAAACCCCAGTTGCTCATCTCCGACGAAGCGACGACCGCTCTAGACGTGACCGTGCAGCATCAGATTCTTAAACTCATCAAGGAGCTGCAAGCCGAGCTCCGCGCCGCCTGCCTCCTCATCACGCATGAACTTGGCATCGTCGCTCAGACCTGCGACCGCGTCGCGGTGATGTATGCTGGGCGCATCGTCGAAGTGGCGAGTGTCGAAGATCTCTTCGCCCATCCGCTGCATGCGTACACGCGCGCTCTGCTGGATTGCATCCCCAGCGCAGCAAGCGAGGCGAAGAGCCTGCTGCCCACCATAGAAGGACAGGTCGCGCCACTTGATGCTCTCGTCACAGGCTGCCGCTTCTGCCAACGCCTCGGACGCGACGAAACAGAACTCAGCGAACGCCCCGCGTGGAAGGAAGTACGCCCTGACCACTGGGTAGAAGCCTGCCCCCACTGTGTGGCGCTGACTGAAACTGCCTTGACTCAAGATGTCGGAGCTGCTAAGGTAGCACCATGAAGAATGTCGTACTCTATATAGCGATGAGCCTCGATGGCTATGTCGCCGATGCGCAGGGAGGAGTCGCATGGCTCGCAGGTGATGGATCAGAACCCGATGCCGCAGGCACATATCTTGACTTTTACGAAACCGTCGATGCCATCATCCTCGGTTACAAGACCTACGAGCAGATTATCACTGAACTAGCCGTTGAGGCATGGCCTTATGATGGTAAAGACTGCTACGTGCTGTCGCACCGTGAGGGCTTAGAAGATATCATCGAGGGCGCGAAGCGCATCTACTTCCGCTCCCAGTCGGTGAGAGATCTCATCGTCTCCCTGCCTGAAGATACAGGGACGATCTGGCTCTGCGGTGGTGCGCAGATAGCGCAGCAAGCTATCGCCT
>CAYJNX010000032.1:0-17857 GCA_964371525.1 uncultured Akkermansia sp.
TGGCTGCTTCGAATTCGCTGGCCATGCTTTCGTCTACTTCGACGAGCATGCGGCCAGTGCTTTCGGAGAAGCAGGGGACGGCGAGGTTCTTCCAGCTGCCTTCGGTGGGGATGCTGTCGAGGTCGATGCTGACGGCTCCCTTTCCTGAGAAGGCCATTTCTGCTGCTGCGACGGCGAGTCCGCCTTCGCTGATGTCATGCGCGGAGAGGACGAGTCCTGTGGTGAGTGCCTTGTAGTAGGCCTTGTACATGGCGAAGTTTTTCACGCAATCTGTCTGGGGTACTTTGCAGTCTTTTAGTTCTTTGATGCGGCCATAGACGGACGCGCCCATTTCGTCTTCGGTATTACCGATGAGGAAGAGCTGGCTGCCTACTTGGCGCAGAGAGCTGCCTCGGACGTGGTCGGCACTTTCGATGACTCCGAAGCCGGAGCAGAGGAAGGTGACGGGGATGTTCACAGGGCCTTCTTCTGTGTCGAAGTAGTTGTAGAAGCTGTCCTTGCCTGAGACGTAGGGGGCTTCGAAGGCGAGTGCTGCGTCGCGGATGGCTTTTGTACATTCGACGAGTTTTCCGAGTTCGCTTGGTGTCTCGGGGTTACCCATGCAGAAGTTGTCAAGCAGCGCGATCTTGTCTGGGTTTGTGCCTGCGAGGATGAGCTGGCGGACGGTTTCATCCACTGAGCCTGTGCCCATGGCGTAGGGGTCTGTCTTCCCCCACTCAGGGAGGATGGAGAGGGCGAGTCCCATGAGTTTCTCGCTGCCGTCGATGTCGATGACGGAGGCATCTTGTGGGGCATCACCGCTCGCGCCTGCGAGTGGCTTGAGGATGGTGTTCCCCTGCACTTCGTGGTCGTATTCGCGGATGATGGGTTCGCGCGAGACGATGGCAAAGTCAGCGAAGACTTCCTTCAGGTCGGCAGCGAGCTGGCTGTCATCGAGCGTGACTCCTGTAAGGGAGGCTGGGCTGGTGAAGGTGGAGGTGAGATACTTCGTCGGTGCTTCGTGGAGCTTGCTGTTATCCAGTTCGCAGACGAGTTCCCCGTCGTGCCAGACGCGGAGGATGCCCGAGTCGTTCGATTCACCGAGGATAGTCATCTCCGTCTGGAATGTGTCAGCGAGCTTCTGGAGCTCGGCGGTGTTCTCTGGCTTGACGGCGAGTACCATGCGTTCTTGTGATTCGGAGAGGAAGATCTGCCATGAGTCCATGTTTTCTTCCTTGAGAGGGGCGCGTTCGAGGTAGAGGTTACCGCCTGTTTCGGAGAGCATTTCACCTGCGGCGGAGGAGAAGCCACCTGCACCACAGTCGGTGATGAATTCGATGAGTCCGCGCTCGCGTGCTTCGAGGATGACGTCGAGGCACTTCTTTTCTTCGATGGGGTTTCCGATCTGGACGGCTTGCTGGTCTTCGACGTGGGAGTCTTCACCCATGCCTGCGGAGGAGAAGGTCGCGCCGTGGAGACCGTCCTTGCCTGTGCGTCCACCGATGACGACGATGGCGAGCCCTGGGCTCATTTCCTTGTCGATATCCTTGCGAGGGATGACGCCTGCTGTGCCGCAGTAGACGAGTGGGTTGTAAATGTAGGTAGGGTCGAACTGGATAGCTCCGCTTGTCGTGGGGATGCCCATGCGGTTGCCGTAGTCACGTACGCCATGCACGACACCGCGCATGATGCCGAGTGGGTGGATGACGTTGTTCCCCTTGATGGTGGTTTCTGGGGTGTCTGGTGCACCGAAGCAGAAGACATCGAGGTTTGCGATGGGTTTCGCGCCTTTTCCTGCGCCGAGGATGTCGCGGATGACTCCACCCATGCCTGTGTTCGCCCCTGCGTAGGGTTCGATGGCGCTGGGGTGGTTGTGCGTCTCGGCTTTCAGGCAGATGGAGAGTTCGTCGTCGAGGGTGATGAAGCCTGCATTGTCAACGAAGCAGCTGAGGACGAAGCCGGGCTTCTGCTCCATGATCTGGCGTGTGGGTGACTTGATGTAAGTCTTGTAAATGCTGTTGACGCTTTCTTCCTTGCCGTCGATGACGTGGCTGATGGTAGCGCCGAAGATGCGGTGCTTGCAGTGCTCAGACCATGTCTGGGCGATGACTTCGAGCTCGACGTCGGTGGGCTCGCGCTCGATGTCACAGAAGATCTTCTGCACGCAGAGCATGTCTTCGGTGGAGAGCGAGAGTTTCATGTTCTTGCTCAGGTTTGAGAGCTCATCAGCGGTCAGTTCGCGGATGGGGATATGACGGTATATGGCCATGGTTGTGTAGAGGTGAAAAAGTGGTAAAAGGGAGGGGATTATGCGATGGTCCAGGTGTGGACTGCGGGGTTGCAGATGTTGCGGGCGAACTTCGCGCTGAGCATCTCGGCATCGTCGGCTGCGGCTTCGCCGAAGATGTAGACTTTCTGCGCGATGCTGAGTTTTTCGATGCTGAAGGCGAGGCCTGTGCGGCCGCGGTAGTTCGTGAGGATGGCTTCCTTTTCGAGGTCAAGCGCGCCTGCCTTGATGCCGTAGCTGATGCTGAAGAGTTCGCCTGTGAGGGCGGCTTCTCCGTTTTCTTCTACTTGCTGGGATATCTCATCGACGAGTACGCTGTGGAGGTAGCTGCGTGCGGCTGCTTCGTCGCCTTCGACTTCTACAGTGTAGAGGCGCGAGTGGCGGGAGGTCAGCTGGTGGCTGCTCAGGGGGGTGTAGAGCAGCTTGTTCGCATCTTCGGGGGCTTGGAAGCGGCTGAGGACTTCTAATGTGATCGTTGCCATAAATGTGTATCTAAGCTAGAACAGTGGGTGAAAAAACCACCTTCTTCGTATAAGGTAACGCAGAAGGTGGTAGAAATTTTAATGCTAAAATTTGGGTGATGCCGAGGCTTACTTCTTGAGGCGGTTAAGCACTTCTTCGTAAGCTTCCATGAAATCGCCCATATCCTGACGGAAGCGGTCCTTGTCCATCTTCTTGCCAGTTTCGACGTCCCAGAGACGGCAGGTATCAGGGGATACTTCGTCAGCGAGGATGATGACGCTAGGATCGCTAGCGAGGCGGCCGAACTCGATCTTGAAGTCGACGAGGCGCAGGTTCGCCTTCAGGAAGAACTCGATCATGACTTCGTTGATGATGAGTGCCATCTTCTTGAGGTAGGCGCATTCTTCTTCGGTAGCGGCTCCGAGTTCGCGAGCGTAGTCGTCGTTGATGAATGGGTCACCGAGTGAGTCATCCTTGTAGGAGAACTCGACGATAGGCTGCTTGAATGCGGTGCCTTCTTCGACACCCATGCGCTTGGAGAAAGAACCCGCAGCGATGTTACGCACGATCACTTCAAGTGGAAGGATGGAAACACGCTTCACGAGGAGGTTAATCTCATCGACATCAGCGACGAGGTGAGTAGGCACTCCCTTTTCTTCAAACATGCGGTAGATGATGAGTGTGATTGCCTTGTTGAAGCGACCCTTGTTTTCAAAGTCTTCTTTTTTCAGAGCATTGAATGCGGTGGCGGAGTCTTTATACTCCATGCGCAATACATTAGGATCTTCTGTGGTGAACAGTCTCTTTGCCTTTCCTTCGTAAATGGGTTCCATGATCTCGTGTCGGGGGGGTGGTTTTACCCCCTAGGGGAATTATAGTGCGGCTTGTCACTTTGTCAATCATATTAAATTTTCTAAAAGAATAAAATGACACGATGCCGCGTGGTTGATTTCTTTACGAGATATGCTATAATCTGTCTAGAAATGACAAAAGAAGAGCTCAAGGAGAAGTGGCGATCCAGCCCGCACTGCCCCGGTGTGTACCTCATGAAGGGGGAAGGAGGTCACGTCATCTATGTCGGCAAGGCGAAGAATCTGAAACGCCGCCTCGCGAACTACTTCTCCCCCTCTCGCGCCACGCTCAGCGATCACAAGACGCGCGCGCTCATCGGCGCGATACGTGACTTCGACTACTACGAGCTGCGCAACGACTCGGAGGCGATGATTCTGGAGCAGAAGCTCATCAAGGACTACCGCCCACACTACAATGTCCAGATGCGCGATGATAAGCGTTACTTCCTCCTGCGCGCGTCGCGTCAGGATGCCCTCCCGCGCTTCAGCCTCGTGCGCTTGAAGAAGGAAGACGGCGCGCGCTACATCGGACCTTTCGTCCACAGCAATGCGCTAAAAGAAACCGTCGAATGGCTCAATCACCGCTTCCAGCTCCGCAGCTGCACCGCACGTCACCCCAGTGAGAAGGAGTACCGCCACTGCCATGACGATCTCATCCGCCACTGCTCCGCCCCTTGCGTCGGGCGCATCAGCGAAGAAGACTACCGCGAGCGATTCGATGCCGCACTCGGTCTCCTCGAAGGCACACGCGGGCGACAGTCGCACCTCGACGCGCTCACCGCCGAGATGGAAGCGGCCTCCGAGGCACTGGAGTTCGAGCACGCAGCGCGGCTACGCGACATCCGAGAGAACATCATGAAGACGCTAGAGCCTGCGCGTCGCTTCACGAGAAAGACGGGTGACCTCCCCGGTACGGTACGCCCCGATGACGACCTCGCGGAGCTCGGGCGCGCGCTGGGCATCGAGCCACCTAGTATCATGGAGTGCTTTGATATTTCTAACCTGTCGGATAATCACATTGTCGCGTCCATGGTACGCTTCACCCACGGACGACCTGATAATAAGTCCTACCGACGCTACCGCATACGCGGCGTGGATGGGCAGAACGACTTCGCCTCCATGCTCGAAGTCATCAGGCGACGCTACACGCGCATCTTAAAGGAGAGCTCTGGTCAGAATGAAAAACCCGCCGAGCTCGACTCCTACAGTTGGCTCAAGCAGCTCAGCGCGGAAGGGAAAGCACCCATCACCGTCCCCGACCTCGTCGTCGTCGACGGTGGCAAGGGGCAGCTAGGCATCGCACGTGAGGTGCTGCTAGAAGTCGGACTAGGCGGCATGCCTCTGATCGGTCTAGCGAAGCGACATGAGGAAGTATTCCTCCCCGAGCGAAGCGACCCTATCATCCTCGCGAAGAACTCAGGAGCGTTAAAACTCCTCCAGCGTCTGCGTGACGAAGCTCACCGCTTCGCGAATAACTACAACGAACTCCTCGTGCGCAAGCGCGTGAAGGAAAGCCTTCTTGACGCCTACCCCAGCATGACGGCGAAGAGAAAGGAGCTCCTTCTGAAAACCTACCGCAGTATCAAAAACCTCCGCACGCGCAGCGCAGAAGACCTCGAAAGCCTCCCTGGCATCTCGAAGCAGTGGGCGCAGCGCTTCATCACATGGCTGCGCGAGCAGTAAGTGCTTGTCAAGCCCTGCAAAAACTGCTATCATCTCCTCGACATTATGACACCTAAAAACATCGTAGCAGTCATCGACTATGGCTCACAGTACACGCAGCTTATCGTGCGTCGCGTCCGTGAGATAGGCTATTTAGCTAAACTTTACGCCCTCGAAGATCTCCACGAGATCTCTGAGCCCGGTGCTATCATTCTTTCTGGCGGTCCTAGTAGCACGTCGGATGAAGATGCACCTGATATCGACTTTGAATGGCTGAAGTCCTTTGAAGTCCCCGTTCTCGGTGTATGCTACGGCATGCAGCTTCTCAATATCAAGCATGGCGGCACGGTGAAGTCCAGCAACAAGCGCGAGTACGGTCCTGCCGACCTCCTCCCAGAAGACTGCGCCAGCGGTCTCTATGCGGGCATGTCAGAACGCTCACAGGTATGGATGAGCCACTCAGACACAGTAGATCAACTCTCTGCTGACTGTCAGGTGATCGCTCGTAATATAGACGGAGTCCCCGTCTCCCTCCAGTGGAGTGACCGCATGTACGGCATCCAGTTCCACCCCGAGGTGACACACTCACACGAAGGACGCACCATCCTGCGTAACTTCCTCAGCCTCGCGACAGAACTCGCGGCATTCGACATCGGGGATTTCAAGAATGAACTCATCGCTGACATCCGCGAAAAGGTAGGCGACAAGCAAGTCGTCTGCGGTGTTTCTGGCGGTGTGGACAGCACAGTGCTCGCAGTACTCCTCCATGAAGCTGGTGTGAATGTACGCTGTATCTTCGTCGATAATGGACTCCTGCGTAAGGATGAAGCAGCGGAGGTGCAGAAGAACTTCAAGGCGATGGGTATCGCGATAGAAACCATCGACGCGGAAGAACGCTTCCTCACCGCACTCGCTGGTGAAGGCGATCCAGAGAAGAAGCGTCGCATAATCGGCAACATGTTCCTCGACGTATTCTGGGACGCTGTCGGTGACGCGGAAATGCTCGCACAGGGCACACTCTATCCCGACGTGATTGAAAGTGCTTCAAATGCGAAGAGCAAGGCCTCTGTCATTAAGACGCACCACAACCGCGTCGAGCGTGTGCTCGAACTCCAAGCACAGGGTAAAGTCATCGAACCACTCGCCTTCCTCTTCAAGGACGAAGTCCGCGAACTCGGTGCATCCATGGGCATAGACCACGACATCCTCTGGCGACACCCCTTCCCTGGACCAGGACTTTCCGTCCGCTGCCCTGGAATCGTGAGCAAGGACAGGCTCGACATCATCCGCGAATGCGATGCAATCTTCATCGGCACACTGCGTAAGTGGGGCTGGTATGAGAAATGCTGGCAGGCCTACGCGGGACTCATCCCTGTGAAAACCGTTGGTGTGAAAGGAGACGAACGTTCCTATGAATGGGCGACAAACATCCGTGCCATCGTCTCGGAAGACGCGATGACCGCTGACTGGGTGGAGCTACCATACGACCTCCTCCGCGAAGCGTCGAACCGCATACTCAACGAAGTAAGCGGCATCAACCGCGTACTCTTCGACATCTCGACGAAGCCCCCCGCATCCATCGAGTGGGAATAAAGATTCATCGGAATCCGCAATTTTAAATTTCCCCCCCTGCGTGGCACTAGCTGCGTAGGGGGATTTTTTGTGATTACTAAAAGTAAGAATCCACCCATAAGCGACACTTCTCTTCTGTCGCAAACGCGATAGCGTCCCACCTCAGCGCGTACGCTTCGCGCCTTCATCGGTAGAAAACAGCGAGGCTTCGCCTCGGGGAATGAGAACGTCAGTGAGGGTGCTGACTCGCTGCGCGGGCGTTCTTTAATTTAAGTATTCTCACTGACGTTCCGTGCTCTGTGAGCACGGTCTGCCTCTGGGCTCTGCACCCTTGACCCGGCAGGTGGTCGGACCACCTGCACCGCCACTATTGTGGGTGTGCCATACTCTTCACGCTTTGTGCAGCATAGATACGAACATGCCCCATACAAAACTTAATGTTTTCTCAGGTACTCCTACACTTTTCATATGGGATACCGTCGATGCCAGATTCGCCCCTTGCATTATTTTCCCTATATGTTAAGATAAGAGGCGAATTCTCTATTCTATCCCCATGTTTTACCATAAGCCCAGCGCATTTCTCTGCGCCCTTTTCAGTCTATCCGCACTCTCCGCCCTGCATGCAGCCGACTTCCATACCCTCGAAGTATCGCCACAGAAACCTTATAAACTCAGCGAACCCGACGCGAAAAAGATCTTCGAGCAAGCAATGAGCTGGTCCACGGAGTCCCCCGATATCCGTACAGTCCACCCCTCGGCAAAGCACTTCCCCGGTCTGCTCAAGGAAGGCTATAAGACTGTCACAAAGAAGGTCGCGCTCGAGCATAAGAAAATGCCCGACCACCTGCGCGGTATCAATGCGAAGCTGGGCTACAGCCGTAATTATAATCTACCGGATAATCAGACACACTACAGCACAGGCCTTTATGCACCTGCTGGTCAGCCCATCGAGCTCCTCGTCCCCGCCGAGCTGCGCGGCAAGCTCAGCGTGCAGATAGGCATCCATGCCGATAGAGTACCAGCCGACTCGAAGTGGCATAGCGAGTGGCGACGCGCTCCGCTCGTGACGAATACGAAGCTGCTGGACAAGGAGACGGTGACGATCACAAGCCCCTTCGGCGGGCTGATCTACTTCAACGTCGCGCCCGAAGCGGCCGACATGAGTGGAAGCATCCGCATCAAGGGCGGTTCACCAGCCGCGCACTTCATCGCAGGGAAGACGAGCCCCGAGGAGTTCCGCAGGATGCTGGAGACGACGGCCGCCCCATGGGGTGAGTTCGAAACCGCTAATCTCATCGTCACCATGTCCACGGAGGGGCTGAAGAAGATTAAGAATCTCGACGACTCCGCCCGTGTCTGGACAGATATCATCGGAGCCTGTTATGATCTCGCGCAGATCCCTGAGCCCTTCTTCCGAAAGCAGCGCATCGTGCTCGACGAGCAGATCAGTATAGGACTCATGCATAGCGGCTACCCCATCATGGCACACCACCGCGAGGGGGTGAAGCATTATGAAGCGGAGCAGTTCATCTACGACCCCAGCACGCTGAACTCCGCATGGGGCTTCTTCCATGAGATAGGGCATAATATGCAGAACTACCATGATTGGGTCTTCAGTGGCACGACGGAGGTGAGTGTGAATTTCTTCTCCCTCTATATCTACGACATGATCATCATGGGACGCGACCAGTCTCATATGGGGGTGAGTGCAGACGCGACACAGCGCGCGATCAAGACCTTCTACGCGAATGGGGCAAAGTTCGAGGACTGGCAGAAGAATCCCTTCCTCGGGCTCATCCTCTTCCGCCAGATTCGCAATGAGTTCGGCTGGGATGTGTATAAAAAGCTCTTCACGCGCTTCAATGAGAGCAGCCTCACAGGGAAACCCTGTTACCTCCCTTGCGAGAGCACAGGCGATCAGCGTAAGATAGATAACTGGGTCTACCACCTCTCCGATATCACGCAGCGCGACCTCGCACCCTTCTTCAAGATCTGGTCTATCCCAGTCTCTGAGGGGGTATCCGAAGCGACGAAGAAGTGGAAGGCGTGGATGCCTTACCACTTCAACCCCACGGCTGCGAAGTAAGAAAAGCAGCTTTTCATACCTTAATCTGACCTATACAATAAAAGTATTGCTATTGTGCCCTTATTCTGCTAACCTGCTGACTTCTCCCCTAGGTGGGGAGCTCCGCTAATGAGCCTATTTTCCTTTAGTAAACTTCGTCAAAAAAAAGAGCAAAGCCAGCTTATCAAAAATGAGCTGAAGCGCGTCAGTGACCAGATCCAATCTGAGATTGAGCAACTTGATCCCTCCGTGCAGGCCTACGCACGCGTGATATGCAAGGCACGCGGTAAAATGCTGCGCCCTGGTCTCGTACTTCTTGTCGCTCAGGCAACAGGCGGCATCAAGGATGATCATATCCGCTTCGCCGCTCTGCTAGAAATGACACATATGGCCTCACTCGTTCACGACGATGTGCTCGACAAGGCAGACACCCGCCGTGGCGAACCCACTGCGAACAAACTCTGGGGGAATAACCTCGCCGTCCTTCTCGGTGATGTCATGCTCGCTCAGGCGATGATGCTAGGCTCAGAGATAGGGGATCTCGAGTTCAGCCGTCACATGGCCTTCACCGTGCGCGAACTCTGCCAAGGTGAAGTAGAGCAGAGTGCCCGCATCTGGGATGCGGATATGACGCGTGAGGAATACTTCGAGCTCATCCGCAAGAAGACCGCGACCCTCTTCTCCGCCGCTGCGAAGGGCTCAGCCATGCTGCAAGGTCTCGAGGAAGAAAAGGTCGCTCAGCTGGCGCGCATCGGCACACTGCTGGGCATTTCTTATCAGATTTATGACGACATCCTCGACCTGTCAGGTAAGGATGAAGCCGCGGGGAAGACCCTCGGTACGGACGCGACAAAGGGAAAACTCACCCTCCCCTTCTTCTACATGATGGAGTCTGACGATCTTGATATCGTCGACTACATACGCCATCAGGTCGAGCAGCATGAGGAAATCAGCCTGAAACGTCTGCGCGAGAGTCAGGCCTTCTACGCCGCGCTCGAATCCTCCAGCCGCGACGCAAAAGAGCGAAACGCCGAGGTGCGAGACCTGCTGTGGGAGCTTCCTGAGTCGCCCGCGCGTGAAGCCCTCTGTGAGCTCAGCTTCCGTCTCGACGAGATGATTGATCATTGCCTGAACTAGTCGTGCAGAGAAGGGCTCTTCATTCTCATTGATTTTTTTACACCACATGAGTGATTCCTACAGACCAGAGCACATGCAGCCCGCAGAGGGGCAGCATAGCGAGAACCTATGGCACTGCCTCTGTGAAGAAGCACGGTCATGTAAAGATGAGCGCATCCTGCTCCCCCTGCTGCGTGATGTGATCTACGATAGGACAAGCTTCTCCGCCTGCATCGCCGTGCGCCTCGCGCGTAAGCTTTCGCGCCGCGACATGAAGCGCGAGGAGCTAGAGCCACTCTTCTTTGATGTACTACAAGGGCAGCCCAGCATAGCGGAGGCGATCGCCATCGACCTACGCGCCTACATGGAGCGTGATGCTGCCTGTCACAGTCACTTAGAGCCACTGCTCTTCTATAAGGGCTTCCATGCGATTTCTATTCACAGGATTGCTCACGAGCTCTGGGATCAGGGGCGACGCTTGCTCGCGCTCATGCTTCAGAGCATTAGCAGCGAGATTTTCAGCGTCGACATACACCCAGCAGCTCGCATAGGCTGCGGCGTGATGCTAGACCATGGCACGGGCTGTGTCATCGGTGAAACTGCCATCATCGAAAATGATGTCTCCATCCTCCACGCGGTCACGCTCGGTGGTACAGGCAAGGTGAAGGGCGGCGCACGTCACCCCATCGTGCGTACTGGCGTTCTGCTCGGAGCTGGCGCGAAGGTACTCGGGCGTGTCACGGTGGGAGAATGTGCCAAGGTAGCCGCCTCCTCCGTCGTGCTCCACGACGTGCCGTCGCATAAGACAGTCGCGGGTGTACCAGCCATCATCGTGGCGGATTCTGAGTGCATGGGTAGCCCTGCACAGAGCATGGCTCACGAGCTTGGGGACTAAAAAACAAGCACACTTTAAATCATGACCGAGACTGTCGATATCCATCTTCCTTTGAAAAAAGCCGACAAGCAAGACGCTCGCGTGAAGGCCGTCGCCGCGAAGCTGGGCATGTCCCCGCAGCGCGTGAAGGAACTACGCCTGCTGAAGGAAAGCATAGACGCACGCCGCAAGCCCATATGCAAGCAGCTGCGCTTCCTCGTCGGCATAGACGAGCCCCTAGAGCCAGCCGCGCCCATTCGCTGGGATTATCCCCGCGTGGGAGAGGATGCGCCGCGCGTCATCATCGTCGGCAGCGGACCTGCGGGGCTCTTCGCCGCGCTGGAATGTATCAAGCTCGGGCACAAGCCCGTCCTGCTGGAGCGTGGCTATGACGTGGATAAGCGTCGCCTCGACATTGCCCCAGTACATCTCGGAGGCTTGGTGAATGAGGAGTCTAACTACTGCTTCGGCGAAGGTGGAGCTGGCACATTCTCCGATGGAAAACTCTACACCCGCGCGACAAAGCGCGGACCTGTCAGCGATATTTACGAATGCTTCGTCGCCCACGGAGCGGCAGAAGACATCCTCACCGACGCGCACCCACATATAGGCTCGGACAAGCTCCCTTCCGTCGTGAAAGCCATGCGCGAGACCATCATCACCGCTGGCGGTGAAGTACACTTCGGCACGCGAGTCGTGGAACTGCTCACCCAGCAGGAGGGCGCACGTAAGATACTACGCGGAGCTCGCTCAGCCTCGGGCGAAGAGTTCCTAGGAAAGGCTCTCATCCTCGCGACAGGACACAGCGCGCGTGACGTGTACCGCATGCTGCACGATGCTGGACTCACCTTGCAGAAGAAGTCCTTTGCCGTCGGCGTACGCATCGAGCACCCGCAGCAGCTGATTGACGAAGCGCAGTACCACCTGCGCTCAGGCGAGGCGCGCCCTCGCGAACTCGGAGCTGCCCGCTACACACTCGCGACGAAGATACGCGAGCGCGGTGTGCACTCCTTCTGCATGTGCCCCGGCGGGCATATCGTCCCTGCGGCGACGCAGAATGATCAGGTCGTCGTCAATGGCATGTCACTATCGCGCCGAGATTCCCCCTTTGCGAATGCAGGCTTCGTCGTCAGCGTCGAACCCGATGACAGCCTCCCCTTTGAGTCGGAACACGGTGTACTCTCAGGCATCGCCTACCAGCAGGCACTCGAAGTCGCGACCGCGCAAGCTGGTGGCGGACAGCAGAAAGCACCCGCGCAGCGCGTGCTGGACTTCCTCGCAGGACGCGTCTCCAGCAGCCTCCCCTCCACTAGCTACGAGCCGGGCATACAGGCTTGGGATCTGCATGATCTGCTCAGTGAGGAAATCACCTCGCGCATGAAAGAAGGCCTCGCCCTTTTCGAACGCAAGATACGCGGCTTCGCTGGAGAAGACGCACTACTCATCGGCTGCGAGACACGTACAAGTTCCCCTGTACGCATCCCCCGCGTCGCGGTGAAGCTAGAGCATCCTGATCTCGAAGGGCTCTATCCCTGTGGAGAAGGCGCAGGCTACGCGGGCGGCATCGTCTCGGCAGCACTCGACGGCATACGCTGCGCTCAGGCTGCATGCCAGAAAAAATATTAAATATCGTTTTCGAGCCTTCCCTGCCCGAACGCGCGTTTGCCACACCCACCATAGAGACGGTACAGGTGGTCCGACCACCTGTCGGCTCAAGGGCGCAGAGCACGGAACGTCAGTGAGAACACTAAAATCATTACAAGCCCGCGTTGAAGTCAATGCCGCGAGTCAGCAGCCTCTCTGACGTCCTCCATCCCCTGCCCGCAGGGCAGCACTTCTCTAGCGTTGCCCACGCGAAGCGCGCCACAGTGTTGACCGTGGTTTTACGCTATCGCGTTCGCCACAGAAGACAAGTATCGCGCTCGGTGAGGGGAGCGTCAGTTTCTGGTGTGGACACCATGCTGGGTTTGCAAGGCGGGCGCGTGTGACTTCAGGTGCGCTGCTGTGCTCTGCGAGCACAGCTTTTCCGCTAGGTCTTTGCCCTCACACTCCCAGCAAGGACGGCGTCCTTGCATCCTGACAGAGGAGCGCGAAATCCGTCATACTGCATACGGTGAAGAAACGCAAGCGAGGAGAAAAAGAACTCAGCGAGCAGGACAAGGCGTATAATAAGAAAATATCAAGAGTACGATGCCGAGTCGAGCATGTGTTTGGCAGCAACAAGCAGATGAGCGGTGATTTTGTAAGAAGTATAGGGGATCTTGCGAAATTAGCAGCTTCGGATTTTGCAAGCACTTTGGATGATAATTTACGGCGTTTGGGCGCGCATAGCGAGCTATGTAAGCCCAAAAAGCTGTAAATTCTCGCCAAAATGCTGCAAAAGGCGTGCTGTTTCGCTCATTTTCGAGATCCCCATTCTGCTCGGACTAATTTCGCAAGGTGTCCTATAGGACTCAAAAGATGTCGCAGATTTATCAATATCGTGAGTTTATGCTACAACATGCAACGATTTGGATTTTTACGTCGCGCGGGACAACTGTGCCCAGCACAATGAAATAGAGCGAGAAAAGTATGAATATAAAGCAAATTACAGCAACTAAAAGACGAAATACACAAAAAGCAGAACCAAAAAGGCAAAAATTAAAACAATAGGGCGCAAAAAATCAATACTGTTACTCTAGGGTGGCTTACAGACTAATTTCGCAAGGTGTCCTTAGGGGGGGGCGTTAGTTGTATTATTATAATTAATATTTCTGCTTTGTCTTGTGTCGACTCTAGCTCTGCTTGTGCGGGTCTCCCCAGTCGTGGCGGGGGTAGCGCCCTGCGAGATCCTTTTTCATCTGCGCGTAGCCGTTCTTCCAGAAGGAGGCAAGGTCGCGCGTGGTCTGGTAGGGGCGCATGTTCGGTGCGAGGATTTCTATGAGGCAGCTCACGCGTCCTTCCGCGATGCTGGGCGTGTTTTCCACGCCAAAGAGGAGCTGGCACTTCAGCCCGAAGCTGGGTGTGCCGTCTTCGCGGTACAGGAGTTTCACCTCTCTGCCATTCGCGAGTTTCAGCGCACGCGGGGCGTAGCGGTCGAGGCATTCGCGCTGCCATGGGGAGAGCCATTCGCGTAGAATGGGCAGCAGGGCGCGGTTTTCTATTTCTTTCAGGCTGCTCGCTCCTTCGCAGAGCATGGTGAGGGCGACTTGCTTGTCTTCTTCTTCGAAGCTGGGCAGGTCGAGCTCTGGCATGGCGGCTCGTAGGCAGTGCAGGCGGTTCACCCACTGGATGACGTGTCCGTCCCAGCTCTTGAGGGGCGTTTTCCCTCGGAGGAGCTCGCTGGCGAGGAGGCTGGCGGCTTCTTCGGCGGCGGGACTGCCTTCTTCTTTTTCTCGAATGAGGAGTTCGTCTCTGTAGAGGAGTTGGCGGCTGTTAATGACTTTTTTTCGCTTGCTGTCGTACTGGGCGAGGTCGCGCTGGCTGAGCTGGCTGGCAGGGAGCTGTTCTTCTGCGATGAGGGTGCAGCGCGATAGGCGTATTTCGACGCTGCGTGCGCCGAGTTCGAGGATTTCTGCGGCGAGGAAGAGTGGGCTGCTCAGCTGGCTGTCTCCATGGCGCGCGACGCTGTTTGCTTCGAGCTTGCCTGCTTTTTTCCCGATGAGGCGCGCGGTTTGTGTCGCGCGGCTGTTGAGCACGCAGAGGTGCTCGGGCATGGAGGCGAGCAGCGCGCGGCTGATGGCTTCGCGATGGCCGTGGAAGTCGGGTTCGCTACGGTCGCGGGCGCGGACGAGTTGCTTGAAGCTTAGCTGGATTTCTCTTGCAGCTCGTGCGGAGATGCCGAGTGCGGTGCAGGCGCGGCTGTCGTAGCGATGTTGCTGGGCGGCTTGCAGGGCGCGCCACTCGGCTTGGAAGTCGCTGTAGTCGTCTGGCTCACGGAGCTTGTCAGAGAGTCCGTCGTTTCGCGCGATGCGCTCACCTCCCATGAGGGCAGCGATGGCGGCCATCTCGGCTTCGCAGTGGGCGGCTTTCCCCGCGACGATGAGGCGCGCGAGGATGGGTGGTAAGGGGTAGTGGCGCATCTGCTCGCCTAGGTCGGAGAGGCTGCCATCGGCATTGACAGCTCCGAGTTCGCAGAGGTTTTTCCATGCCTGTGCGGCGGCGATGGGCTCGGGGGCTTCTGGCCAAGGGAACTGGGCGATGCTTCCCTCTCCTTCTATTCCATGGCAGCCCCACGCGAGGAGGTTTAGGAATGCGGCACTGAGGTCGGCGCGGTGGACTTCTGGTGCAGGGAAGGGGGCGCGCTTGTGCTGCTCCTTCTCGCTCCACAGGCGTATGCAGCGTCCTGCTTGCACGCGTCCCGCGCGTCCAGCGCGCTGTTCTGCTTGTGCTTGTGAGATGCTGACGAGGTGGAGGCTGGCGAGTCCGCGCTGGGCTTCCCATCGGGATTCGCGTACGAGGCCGCTGTCGATGACGAGGCGCACGCCTTCGATGGTGAGGGAGGTTTCCGCTATGTTTGTGCTGAGGATGACGCGGGGGCGTGTGCCGCTCTGGACGGCGTGTCGCTGCTGCTCGGGGCTGAGCTGCCCGTGCAGGGGGTAGATGTCCCAGCCGCGCAGGGCGCTGAGCCGCTGGAGCTGTTCTTCGCTGCGTCGTATTTCATAGCTTCCGGGGAGGAAGACGAGGATGTCGCCCTGTTCTCCGTCGGCGATGCTGTCGGTGATGGCATCGCTGATCTGCTCCCAGATGGGAGGGATGCTCATCGCGCCGCGCGCGTCGCGGCGTGGCAGGGGGCGACGGTAGCTGATGTCGACGGGGTAGAGTCGCCCCTGTGCTTCGATGAGGCTGGCTTGGGGGAGATAGTCTTGGAGTTTGTCGAGCTCAAGGCTGGCGGACATGACGACGAGTCCGAGGTCGGGACGCGTGCCTGCTTGCAGCTGGAGGGCGCGCGCGAGGCAGAGGTCGCCTGAGAGGCGTCGCTCGTGTACTTCGTCGAAGATGATGGCGGAGATGCCGTCGAGTTCTGGGTCTTGTCCCATCCAGCGTTCGAGTATGCCGTCGGTGACGAAGAGAACAGATGTCCATTCGCGGTACGCGCTGTCATGGCGGACAGCGTAGCCTACTTCTTCTCCTAGCTTGCAGGGCCACTGCTGGGCGACGTAGCCCGCGAGCATGCGTGCGGCGAGGCGGCGTGGCTGGACGACGAGTACTTTTCCTTTCTGCGTGCAGCCAGCGTCATGCAGGTAGTGCGCGACGCGTGTGGACTTCCCCGAGCCTGTCGGGGCACTAAGCAGGATGCAGAAACCTTCTTGGGACGCGAGGCGCGTGATGGCGTCGCGCTGTGATTCGATGGGGAGGCTGGGTGTACTCATATTTTATTAGCCAAAAAACCACCCCCGAAGGAGTGGTTGTAAAAAATGGGGAAGATGAAGAGCGGGCTGCTCTTATTTCTCAGAGTAGCTGCGGATCGCGGCGGCGATGCGTGCAGATACGTCTTCTGGCTCGCCTTCTTCGAAGACATCGACCTGAATGACCTTGCCCTGCTTCTTGTAGTGCTCAATGACAGGGACAGTGAGGTTTTCATAGTCCTGCCAGCGTTTTGCGAAGGCTTCTGGGTTATCATCAGAACGGACGACCATTTCGGCATCGCACTTCGGGCAGTTTTCTTCGCCGTCACGTGTGGTTTCTGCGCAGGAGGGGCATACCTTGCGCTTCATCATGCGTGCTTGGATGAGTTCGAGGGAGACATTCAGATAAACAACGATGTCGACAGCCATGTCGAGCTGGGTGAGGTTTGTATCGAGGGTCTCAGCCTGTGCTACGGTACGTGGGTAGCCGTCGAGGAGACAGCCGTCTTCCTTGTTCTCACCGAGCCACTTGGCTACCATGCCATTAACCACTTCATCAGGGACGAACATGGCGGCATCCATGTACTTCTTCGCTTCGAGACCGAGCTCGGAAGCTGCGGCGATTTCAGAGCGGAGCAAAGCACCTGTGCTCAATGGCTTGAGCTTATAAGTTTCCGAGAGGAAGGTGGACTGTGTGCCCTTACCAGAAGCTGGGGCACCTACGAGAACGAATCGCTTGAGGTTATTCATAACTGTATGGGGAATAGCCAGCCTGTTAAAAAGGCTGTGAGGCGCATTATAACAAGATCACTTCATGAAAGCAACCCCAAAATACAGACATGCACTGTCGCCTCACATGTGTCCTAAAGATTATTCTTGCAAACTCATAACTAAACCAGTGAGACGTCGATTTTAAATATAGAATGGGCAATATAGAGACAAAAAAGGAGATGGCATCTTGTTTAAGCTAGCGGTAAGCTAGAAGTGAAATAAAAAACAAAAACAATGATGCAATCTCTGACCTCGAAAAAATCACTATTCGCGTAATATACTTGATGCCGAGAGATTACAAGTATCAGATAGCAAAGATGCAGGGGCTTCTTTTAACAAGTAACTGATTTGTTTAATTAAGCGCCAACTCATAGCCTTTGTAGGGTGCAATTCGAGAGGTAGCATGCGGTGACTGCTCTTGCAGTTCATACAATACCCTTGAGGTTGATATATCTTTAGTATCGTATCTTTAACGCCTAACGACATACTCGACAGTATGCAACTCTACAACCTCTATGCTGCATTCGATGAGAACAATTCGGACAATCAAAGCTATTTGATTGATCTTCGCTTCGGCCACACTTGTTCTTGTTCCTCGGTGCTTAATGGTAGAATTGGTAGTTGGATTCCTGGTCACTGCGGGAGTAGGTAATTGCCCGCTTTATGTGCGACTTCCAGACACGCGAAAAGCCGCTGAACTTTCGCTCAGCGACTTTTCTTTTATCCTGGCAACTACCATCCTCCTCGTGCTGCGCTTCGCTTGCTACGTTCGGGACTTTTTGCACTGCAAAAAGAGACGATGAGAATCTGAGACACTTCTCAGATGATCCGAATGCAATGAGGACGAAGAGGAGTCAGGCTTGCTTCGTCTCAAATCGCAGTGCTGTCCTC
>CAYJNX010000033.1:0-17253 GCA_964371525.1 uncultured Akkermansia sp.
CAAGGGCTCCGCGCCCTTGACCCGACAGGTGGTCGGACCACCTGTACCGCCTCTAATGTGGGTGCGGCACACGCGGAACGTAAATCAGCGCTGAGCCTCGATAGAGACTCAGCGCTGGTCTTTAATTAATCTGTTGGACGACCTCTATACGATCCTCTCTCTTGCTTAGGCCTTGCGGCGGCGGCGTGCCATGAGTCCAGCGAGAGCGATAAGGCTCAGTGTCGCAGTGGATGGCTCAGGGATCTGTGGTCCGTCTGGGATATTAGGTATACGGGCTACGAGCTTCACACCATCTTCGGAGTAATGGACTTCGAAGTAGTGAGTCGTCACCGTAGAGATGGACTGGTAGATACCATATTCACCATTCAATTCGAAGTCCCAGAGCAGTGCTCCTTCACCTTCGAGTGTACCATTGAAGACGGAGAATGTGATACCTTCAAGCCCAGTGACATCACCTGCGATGAGGTCAAATGAGTACTGGGAGTACTCCATGAGGTCTGCTCCGAGGTAGATATTGATATTCTCCGCAGAAGCAAGGGTGAGTGTCTCGCCTGCTGCTATATTAATGCTGGAGTATTCGCCTACGCCATAGCTTTGGAGGTAGAAGTCGACGTGCTCGACGTGCTCGACAGCAAGGGAGTCGTGAAGATTCAGCGTCGCATCTTTCATCACCTTCGTCGCTGTGTCGTAAGAGCCGAGTGTAATACTACTCGCTTCAAATGTATCAGCACTGACATTATACACACCCTGCTCAAAGGTCAAGTCCTGTGTATCGCGCACACCATTATTATTATGAAAAGCACGGATATTACCTTCTAGCGTGACGGTATCCGTATCATTCACGGTGGTGAGGTTCAGTTGATCATTATTCTGGGATGCCATGAGGTTAATAGCATCACCATAGTGAACCTGCCCCGATGCGTCACCTTCGATGGTATACTTCGCCGAAATGCTCGCACCATCACCGAAGACGATGTGCTCGAGATCTTCGACGTATTCTTCTTTCTGGATGATTTGGACACCAGCGACGATCGCGTTTTCGGTCGCGCCAAGTGCCTCTTTATCGTAGGTGACGTCAATGTCAATATTACCATTGAAGATACCTGTAAGAGCACCCTGGATTTCATTATTCACTCCTTCGCCATTCACGTAGAGACCTACGGCGGCTTTTACCGCGTGATCAGCACTGCTAGTAATTGTGATGTCAGCAGAGTTATAACCCACGCGTGGTTCATCAGCGGATGAATTATTGTCGCCTGTGCCACTGTAGAGAATACCCACTGCTTCGTCGACGTTGTGCATGGTTATCTTACCTGTAATGCCTGCACCTTCGATGGCGTTGCCATCGCTATCTACACCGATGCGAGTACCTGTGTTAAACTGATAGCCTACGCCAGAAGAGGCATTCGTCATTTTCACCTCACTGGAGAGGGTTTCTATATCATAATAAGCACCGACTTCGACACCATAAACTGTGCCTTGGAGTGCTTCAGCAGGCTTACCGCTACCTGCGGCGAGTCCTTGATAGTCTGTGACAGTTACAGAACCTGCGACCTCTTTAATGTGATTATACTTGCTCTCTCCTGCGCTAAAGTTATGCAGGATGATGCCGTAGGTCGTATCAGAATAGAGATTAGGGTCAGCTGTTACATTATCAGCAGAGGTGATGCTCACATCGACATCCAGCTTCCAGTCGTAATAAGTCTCTTCACTCGGCATGCCATCAATACGAAGTATCTCCCATGAGAAGTAATTCGCAGTGGAGCCTGAGGCTGCTCCAACGGTTGCCTCTATGTAGCCTTCAATTAAGCTTTCACCTTCTGTCCCACTCATGATTAGATCGAAGCCATCGTGTGTACCAGAGCTGCCATCAAGCACTTTATCACCGAAATCGTAAATTCCAGCCTCTGGGTTAATGTCGTGAAGTGGGAATTCTATATTCTCTTCCGTTACAGCCGATGCCATCCCTAAGGATAAAATCGCGAATATGCTCGTGTGCTTCATCGAAGAGGTAATTAAATCACCTCGGAATGGATAAGTTTTATTCATATGGTTTTTATAGGATTGGATTAGGGTAGGACACGACCTCTTGTTAATTAGGGTAGTAAATATAAAATTTACATATTAACAATTCTCCTTTTGTCTTTCATCTGAATAATTGGAAGCGAACTCTAATTACTGCGATCGGTATGACATAAGGAAGCCGTGCAAGTGAAATTTACACGATGCAGTAGGAATATCAAGAATTTTCCGTATCATTATGCCTAAAAATTAAAATTCTTAATTCAACTAGCAAAATCAGCTAATCTAAATATATGATAATCAAAACTATAAAAGCACTCATCAAAACATCTTAATATAATCAATATGACAGAGCTGATTATTAGGTTTTCCGTAATATTAGAATAATCGAAGCTTGTATTCGTCGTATTACCTAGCCTGCGGTAATCCGCGTAGAATCGCGATTGCAGCGTATATAGTGACGCTTCGCCTTGCCTGCGATGTCTGTTCGTGCTAGGATTTTAGCATGTCAGAGAGAGAATGGGATGAGATCTATGTGAGGATGCTGAGTCGCTTCGGGAAGCATTCATGGAGAGAAGGTCAGCGCGAACTGATTCGCTGGGCAGTAGAGGGACAGTCCTGTCTCGGCATCCTGCCCACGGGCTACGGCAAGAGTCTGTGTTACCAAGTCGCCGCCGAGCTCGTCGATGGGCTTAGCCTTGTCATATCTCCTCTCATCGCCCTCATGCGCGACCAAGTGAAGAGCCTGTGCGACTGTGGCGTCGCAGCGGCGCGCTATGACTCGACGCTGAGTGATGAAGAGAAATCCCGCCTCTTGCAGCGCATAGCGGATGCTGATATTAAGATCCTTTACCTCGCTCCCGAGTCGCTGGAGCAGACGACACTGTTAGATCTGTTCCAGCGGGTGAAGCTGGGGCTGCTCGTGGTCGATGAAGCCCACTGTGTTTCCGAATGGGGGCATAGCTTCCGCCCAGATTACTTACGCATAGCCAGCTTCGCTCATGCGCACCGCTTTCACGCCGTTATGGCGATGACAGCGACAGCTCCACAGCGCGTACAGCGTGACCTACAGCAGCACTTTCATATCGCGCCTGAATATAGCTTCGCCCTCTCCCCCTACCGTGCGAATATCACCCGTCGTGTCCTGTGGAGTGAGGAGAAAGAGCAGGTATTATGCGAGTTTCTCCGTTCGCCAGAGAATAAACCGAGCATCGTCTACTGCCGCAGCCGCCAAGCGACGGAAGAGCTTAGCTACACCTTACAGGAGCAAGGGCTAGCTGCTGTCGCTTACCATGCGGGACAGTCCACAGAGCTGCGTGAGCAGATACAGGATAAGTTCCTCGGTGGCGAACTCGACGTGCTCGTCGCGACCATCGCCTTCGGGATGGGGGTGGATAAGGGGGATGTACGCAGTGTCGTCCACTATCATGCTCCATCCACGCCTGAATCCTATGTACAGGAGTCGGGACGCGCTGGGCGCGATGGTGAAGCCGCCACCAGCCTCGTTCTTATTAATGCCGACGATGGGCGCGATATTAGAAATCGCATCCTCGCCAGCCAGCCCGAGCCCTCGGCTCTGCTGCGCTGTGTGCGCTGGCTACTGCCAGAGAGTTCGCGTCTTGTCTCGCTGTGGGAACTCACAACAGAGTGTGATCTAAACGAAGATGTCCCCGAGCGCGCCCTGCGCCTCATGGAGGGTGCGCTCAGGAAGGAAGCACGCTTGTACAAGTATTATAAGGTGAAGCCACTCTTCCCTCTGAGCTCTATACTAGATGGACGCTCCGAGGAGGAATGCGTGCAGCTGCGCTATCTTGATACGCATCGCGATGGCTCACTCGATGAGCTGGTGGAGGCGTGGGATTGCGGCTATGAAGAAGCCTTCACCTTATTGCAAGACTGTGAGGTGGCGCAGGAGTGGTCTCTGAAGCTACGCCAGCAGGCATGGCTGCTGCGTCGCACGAGCGATGCGGTGCAGCCGCGTGATGTGTCTTCTGCTCTGGAGAGCTTTTATGAGACACAGAAGAAACAGGCTCTTCTGCGCTGGGAGTGCATGAAGAGTATGCTCATCGCGGCTGACTCTGGCTGCCTGAATCAGGCGCTGAATGAATACTTCATGAGCTCTGAGGAAGCAGGGAATCCCTGTGGGCACTGCCCTAACTGTCTCGGTGATAGAGTAAAGGCTCAGCCTGATGGGGCTGAGCCTATGAATCCTGTGTGCATCCTGCGCTCGGAGCTTCCAGCTGCTTTCTCAGACACGCAGTGTCGTCGATTACTGCTGGGCTTAAGCTCGCCTGCTCTCCTGAGAAAGCGTAGCTACACACATGCGCTCTATGGGAGCTGTCGTCACCTCGCATGGGAGGCGATCGAGCTCACCTAGCCTTTTACATATTAAGATAAGCGATATCGCTGCGACGCTGCGCCCCATCGAAGTTCACCTTCGCGGCTTCGCTGTGGGCGAGCGTGCGGGCTTCTTCGAGGCTGTCGCCCTGAGCGACGATGGCGAGGACGCGTCCACCGTTCGTTACCCAGCCGGCCTCGGTCTTCTTCGTGCCGCAGTGGTAGACACGAGCGGCGCAGTCTTCGAGACCCGAGATGAGATCGTCATTGCGCGACGTGACAGGATAACCAGCAGATGCAAGAATGCAGCAGATGCTCCATCCGTCACTGAAAGAAATAAGATCAGGTGTGAACTCGCCCTTCGCCCCATTCAGACAGAATGTAGCGAGGTCGCCTTGCAGCAGGGGCATGACAGCTTCGCATTCTGGATCGCCGAAGCGGCAGTTATACTCGATCACCTTAGGACCATCTGGGGTGAGCATGAGGCCGAAGTAGAGGAAGCCACGGTAGGGGAGACCATCGGCGATGAGACCCTGTACAGTAGGAATGACGACCGTCTGCTCGATCTCAGCGAGGAGTTCTGCGCTGACAAGCTGGCGGGATGCGACTGCGCCCATGCCGCCTGTGTTTGGTCCTGCATCACCGTCTTCGAGACGCTTGTAGTCGCGAGCTGGGCAGAGGATGAGGTACTGATCATCACTGATCGCACCGAAGATAGAAATCTCAGGACCGGTAAGGAATTCTTCTACGAGGAGGCGACCTTCGCCAAAGCGTTTTTCCGTGAATACCTCATTCAGGAACTCGTCTGCAGCGGCTTCGTCAGCACAGACGGCGACTCCCTTACCTGCGGCTAAGCCGTCAAACTTCAGCACCGTGGGGTACTGCCCGTCAATAGCTGCCTTCGCGTCGGCGAAGTTATCCACGGTGGACGCGCCACCTGTAGGAATGTTATGACGGAAGAGGAACTCTTTCGCAAACTCTTTTGACGCTTCAAGCTGCGCGCTCTGCTTCTGAGGTCCCCAGCAGGGGATACCTACCTGCGCGCAGCGATTCGCTAAACCTTCGCCGAGGACGAGGTAGCTCTCTTCTCCCGCGACACAGAGGTCTATCTTTTCGTTCACCATCCACTCCAGGAGGCTATCCATGTCGTGAGCCGCGACAGGCTGGGCGATGCTAAGAATAGCATCGCTGCCGGGGAAAGAGTAAATTTCAGGGGCGCAGGGGCTAGCTGCGAGAGTTTCCACGAGAGCATGCTCGCGACCGCCTTTTCCTATGACAGCAATCTTCATGAGCGTCATTTTAGGCGAAGCCGTCGCCAGAAGCAAGAAAAACTAGAGCGAAAGTCGCGCGGCTTAGCTTTCTCAAGAGCTGTAAAAAAGTATGATATTGGGAGTAATCGTTGTCATGGTGCGGGGTTTTAGCTTGAATATAGGCTGGGAATTATGTTATGATGACGCTACTTCATTAATGCAATATATTTTTTCCATATTCCTAATAACATTTAGTTTTATGAGCTGGCTTCCCAGTATAGCGGAAGCTCAGCGCACGAGTCCTACACTCGTATCAAGAGGCGTGCAGTCTTCTGACCCTAGCACATGGAAACGCTACACCGTGAAAGGAGTCACTTACATGCGTGCTTCTGACCTGATGGCTTTCTATAATTTCAGACTTTTACATAATATGGGACGTAAGGGCTATATCAGCTACGGTGCGGCGAACCGTATGGTCTCATTCCGCACGGGGCGACTGGACTTCTATCTGAATAATTATCGCTACATTCTCTCCCATCCCATCCTTTCACATGATGGGCATAATCTCATATCGACCATTGACGTGAGTAAGCTCATAGACCCCGTGCTGCGTCCTCAGTTTTCTAGCCAGTCAGGGCCTGTGACTACCGTAGTACTAGACGCGGGGCATGGAGGTCATGACTCGGGAGCGGTGAGTTCCTACGCCATAGAAAAAAAATGCAATCTTCAGCTCGCTCGCAAGGTGCGCGATATCCTTATAAAAAAGGGCTTCAAGGTCGTGATGACGCGCGATGATGATACATTCTTGACTCTTCAGCAGCGCGTGAATATCGCCAATAAAGTGCCGAACTCCATCTTCGTGAGCATACATCATAACTCGGGTCGCAGTGCCGCACAGGGTATAGAGACCTTCACGCTGGCTCCACAGGGGACGACATCCCCCTTCGCCCGCAAACGACTGAACCACCAACTACAGGGAAATTACCAAGATAGCGCGAATATCGCGCTCGCGACCGCCGTGCACAGCCGCACGATTAAGGCATCGGGGGCGACTGATCGAGGGATTCAGCGTGCGCGTTTTTCCGTACTCTGCACCATTCGCCGTCCCGCAATCCTCTTCGAAGGAGGTTTCGTCTCAAATGCGAAGGAAGGGCGTCGTATTTCCAGCTCCATCTATCAAGATACGCTAGCCAAGGCCATCGCTGAGGGAATCGTAGCGTACAAGGTAAATGTCGGAGGGGCGAAGTCCCGCCTGCGCCCGACGACGAGAACTTCTCACTAAAAAATTACGATGATCCTAAACCTAGCCAGATCTGCCCTTCTCACGCTCGCCTGCTCACTCTGCGGGCTGAGCGCAGGACGAGTGTGTGCGACTGAGGGCATGGGGGAAATACCTAGAGAAGCCGTACTGTGGCAGGATCGCATGGTGGATGGCGTGAGTTATGTGTCTTGGGCTCAGCTCTGCGAGCAGTATGGTTTTAGCCCAGTCGCGCTGGAGACGCTACCTATGACCTACCGTCATCGTGATCTTGATTTACGCATATCAGACGATGGCAAGAGCATATTTTTGCAAGGATTTAAGGTGGACATGATGCACCCTATCCTCTTTCTTAATGGGAAACCAGAGCTGATTTCAAAGGCGGATTGCGTGCAGCTTATTGACCCCATACTGCGACCTACTTATATAGAACCTGCACGCCCTGTGGATATGGTTCTGATTAATGCCCCATACGGAGGCATGAGTCAGGGTGGTCTCATTCAGACCGACTCGAAGACGCGCGAGGCGAGCTACACGCTGAAGCTCGCCACAAGGCTGAAAGCGCGACTGAACGCGAAAGGGGTACAGTGTGAACTCGTACGAAAAGGCGACCAGTTCCTATCCGATCAGGCACGTGTTAGACTTGTTAATGGCTACTCGAATGCGATCTATATCAGTCTGCATGTGAATGATGGTCATCCGTCGCGATCAGGCATCGAGTGCTACACCTACAGACCCAGCACCCCACATAGTGCCCTGCTCGGCATGAGCATGCTCTCGCAGCTCGTGCAGACCACGGGGGCTCTTGATGGGGGCTTGCGCGGAAGCTACTTTAGCATCTTACGCTCTATTCGCCACCCAGCCTGTCTCCTTTATCTCGGCTATTCTAGCCATGACGAAGAGGGCATGAAGCTGCTGGATTTAACCTATCAGGAGACGATGGTCACCGCCATGGAGAATGGTATTCTGAATTATATACGCTTGAGTAACCTACCGCGCGCGGTGGAATTAGACAGAGAATGGCGTATGCAGACCGCGAATGACACGCCTACGCCCTCCGTAGAAAGCCAAGTAGAAGAGATCATCGCCGAGGTGGAGTGATCACAGCTAAGCTATACGAGCTACACCATGCCCATCCCAAATCTACTGGAGGAAAAAACCCTTGTCTAATGGGAATTAAGCTGCTACAATGCCCCTGTGAATGAAAAAGGGAAAAAGAGTGTGCTTCACTATGTTTTTTACCTACTTCTAGTGATAGGGTTAGGTGGAGCGGTACACTTGTTTTTCTCTTCACCAGCTCAGGAAGACGAAGCGGAGATTGAAGCGGCGGCGCAATCGCATGCCTTCCTCAGTGAGAAACGCCACCTCCCAGAAGGTCTCTACTTGCTGCGCAGCGAGGATATGGTGCGTGTCCCTCTTATTGATGGTTTCCAATCCCCCTTGGGCAGCGAATCAGGTGCTTTCGCTTATAGCTCTCACAGATTCAATACAGAAAACAGACGAGGCGCTAAGTACCTAGGCGAGGACTTCAATGGCATCGGCGGCGAGAGCACAGATCTAGGTATGTCCGTGTATGCAGCCGCGCGTGGCTTAGTCGTCTATCAGGGCACACCCTCCGATTCCTGGGGGCTCGTCGTCATAATCGCGCACCGCTTACCTGATGGACGCATGGTACAGAGCCTCTATGCGCATCTGGATTCAGAACTCGTGAGGGTGGGGCAGATGGTGGCGCGTGGTGAGCTCATAGGCACGCTAGGCTCTAGTGAGGCTTGCCGCTTCGCGCACTTGTATTTTGAACTCATTGAGTCGCTGGCGATGGAGGCAGCACAGCCCGATCATCATCAGGTCAGCACGATGAATAGGCTGAATCCGCATGTAATTTTTCAGCAATACCCAGCCTCGCCACACCCTGATGCCTTCTATCAGGTGAATCGCATTTTACGTCAAGAGGCGCAGTCTGATGCACCCCTATCCACCCAGAAACTCCCTGAAGGGAGTGTACTCGTTAATCCCAGTCAATTTTTACCCACTGAGTCATGAAGACCTCCATTATTTCTTATACACTTGTTATTGCCGTCGTCGCCACTGGCTGCTACGCGCTGTATCGTTATTTTAGCATAGCAGCTGTCTCTGATACCAGCACCACCACTCAGGTCGCCATCCCAGCGAGAGAAGAAGCTAAACCCGCGAAACCCGCGGAAAGTACGAAAGGCGCGAAAGGAAAATCTACTATTCCAGCGGGTACAGAAGATACAGGTGCTGACACGAGCCTTGGTGATACGGGCAACGAAATGGGAGCAGGATCTGGTCTCAGTGCCCCCGATACGACGCTCGTAGAAGAGCCCAAGGAAAAGTTATTCACCCTGCCTCAGGTCTTCGGCCGCAAGGGCGGCGAGGAATTCGCCCGCGTCCTTCGTGATATAGCTCAACGAGAGGATAAGAAAGTAGCCCTCACCCTCATGACACGCGAAGGCTGGATGACCGTTGAGCAAGCGCAAGTACTACTCGACTGGTACATCAGTGCTGATGCCGATTCTGATAAAATAAGCCTCACCCCTATAGGAACGCTACTAAAGGAAGATAAGAACCTCTCACGCTACCGTCTCGTGACTCCTGATGGAAAGCAGCTTATTATCGACCTCCTCCCACCGACGAACGCGGCAGCTCCTTGGACCATCTCCGAGCTTAAAACGACAGCGGATGGCGAAAAGCTAGAAGCAGAAAAATCTGATTCCATCCTCGTGGTGGAGAGTTTTGTCAATGCCGTGCGTGAAGGCGACATGATGAAAGCGCGCCAACTCATCGAAGGAAAAAATGTCACCGACGCAAGCATTGCAGGTCTCTGCATGGTCTTCACAGAGGGCGGTTATCAGCTGCGCGACACTGCACCTATACGCGCGAGCTTCGAAGCAAATGGACGCGCAGCCTACCTCGTCTACCTGACTGGCGCAGAAGGAAATAGCCCTGCGAATATAGGGCTAGAACTCGCGCAGCTTGAGAGTGGAGCTTGGGCGATTGATTCCGTCTCTCTCGACTCCCTCTTAGAAAGCTATGAAGAAAGTGCCGATGCCGAAGGCGGACGCTACTTCCCCATCGTGAAAGACCCACAGGGTGGCGTCTCACTCGTCCTCTTCTTCGACTTCGATGATTCCAGCCTCACACCGCGATCCCTGCGTCAGCTGAAAATCGTCGCCGACCTCCTGACCGAGAGTAAGCGCAAGCTTGATATCTCAGGGCATACCGACGATGTGGGCTCCGCGCGTTATAACAAGGCACTCTCGCTACAGCGCGCCACAGCCGTCATGAAAGCCCTCGTCGAATACGGTGTCTCACCAGGGCAGATCACCATGAAGGGCATGGGTAAGACCCAGCCTCGCCGCCACTACACGCGTGATGACGACAAGGAGCACATCGACGCTGTACGTGCAGAGAACCGCCGCGCTGAGATCTATCTCGATTTTGAATAATGTCTGTAAAGCGTACCCCTCTCGACTGGAATGCTGTGAGCTTCCAGCCATCCGCGCGCTGCGACTACGCCGCGGAGCTGAATGAAGAACAGTATGCAGCCGTCACCACCACAGCCCGCCACGCCCTCGTCATCGCAGGGGCAGGCAGCGGGAAGACCCGCACGCTGACCTACCGCGTCGCGTGGCTGCTAGACTCGGGCATCGCGCCATGGCGCATCATGCTGCTGACCTTCACGAACAAAGCGTCCAAGGAGATGCTAAACCGCGTGCAAGAACTCACAGGAGCGAATGCACGCCAGATCTGGGGCGGCACATTCCACTCCATTGCGAACCGCATTCTGCGCCGCCATGCCGATATGCTCGGCTACAGCGCGGGCTTCAGCATCCTTGACAGCGACGACCAGAGTGCCCTGATGAAGAACATCGTCAAGCAGCACGCCCCGAAAGATAGCAACAGCGGAAAAGAGAGCAAGAAGAAAAAACTCTTCCCAAAAGCCAGCGTGATACTCTC
Organism: uncultured Akkermansia sp.; assembly: GCA_964371525.1. Lineage (GTDB taxonomy): Bacteria > Verrucomicrobiota > Verrucomicrobiia > Verrucomicrobiales > Akkermansiaceae > Akkermansia. Next base: position 10,846 of record CAYJNX010000033.1, read on the forward strand.
CCTGCACAGCCTCGCCGCGAACACAGGCCGCAGCTGGCAGGATATCCTCTTTGACGAATACCCCCACCTCGATGTCTACCTGCAAGAGCTAGAACACATCTACAGCAGCTACGCCCAGCGCAAGCGCGAAGCCCAGTCCATGGACTTCGACGACCTCCTTCTCAACGTCGTGCGACTCCTCGAAGATAACCCCTCACTCTGTCAGGAATACCAGAAGCAGTTCGCCCACATCCTCGTCGACGAGTATCAGGACACGAACCTCCCTCAGTCCCGCATGATAGCCCTACTCGGCGGAGGAGACGAAAGCTCACTCATGGTCGTCGGTGACGACGCGCAGAGCATCTACTCATGGCGAGGAGCTGATGTCGAGCATATCTTCAAGTTTGAGCAGGAGCACCCCGACGCAGTCCTCTTTAAGATAGAGACAAACTACCGCAGCGTGCCCGCCATCCTCGAAGTGTCGAATGCCGCCATCGCGCAGAACTCACGTCAGTACCCGAAAGAGCTACGCTCGCACCGCCCCTCAGAAGGATTTTTACCAGCCGTCGTCCCTGTGCCAGACAAGAAAATGGAAGCCAGCTTCGTCGCACGCCGCATTGATGAAATCATAGGCGAAGGCGAGATCAAAGGGAAGGAAATCGCCATCCTCTACCGAGCCCACTTCCACAGCATGGACATCCAGATGGAGCTCACGCGCCAGCATCTCCCCTTCCGCATCACCAGTGGGCTGCGCTTCTTCGAGCAGGCCCATGTGAAAGACCTCGTCGCCTTCATGCGCCTCATGGGGAACCCCTTTGATGAGACCGCGCTCACACGCATCCTGCTCATGTTCCCACGCGTCGGTGCAGCCACCGCGCAGAAAATCCAGCAGAACTGGTTCACCCAGCTCCACGCCATGCAGACCCAGAACCTACGTGGGCAGTTCGTAGAAAGCATGGAAAAACTCGCAGGAATCACCCCTGCACTACAGCCACACTGGCTGGAGTTCCTGCAAGTCATGGATGAAATCGCGCAGCTCACGAGCGGCGAAGACGAGACCTTCGACCCCAGCCAACTCGTCGCCCGCCTCACCGCACACCTGCTCCCCTACCTACGCGCCAGCTATGAGAATGCAGACGATAGGCTAGACGACCTCAATCAGATCTCCCAAGTAGCACCCGAAGCCGCGACCCTCGACGACTTCCTCGCAGAAATCACCCTACTGAGCCAGCTGGACGCGAAAAACCAAGACGAAGACGGAGACAACGACGACTGCGTGACCCTGAGCACCATCCATCAGGCGAAAGGCTTGGAATGGAAAGTCGTCTTCGTCCTCTCCCTCTCTGATGGACTCTTCCCGCATCGCAAGATACTCGAGCGCGGTGACCTCACAGGCATGGAAGAAGAGACACGCCTCTTCTACGTCGCCGTGACACGCGCAGAAGACCAGCTCTACCTGCTCTACCCACGCTACAGCGGTGGCTACGATGGGCAGTACTGCCCGCCTTCCCGCTTCCTGACGAGCCTCCCTAGCGAGATGCTCGAAGCATGGGACATGTTTTCCTGATGTGTACCCTGAGTGATTCTTGACATTTTAGACCATTAAGCTTACTATAATTTCATCATGCTTTCCAAACGCATCATCCCCTGCCTCGATGTGACGAACGGCCGAGTCGTCAAAGGTACAAACTTTGTCCAACTACGCGACGCTGGCGACCCAGTCGAGTGCGCTATCGCCTATGATAAACAGCAGGCGGATGAACTCGTCTTCCTCGACATCACCGCCTCCAGCGACGGACGCGCCACCATGGTAGACGTCGTACGCCGCACGGCCGCGCAGTGCTTCATGCCGCTGACCGTGGGTGGTGGGATACGCGCCGTCGAAGACATGCGACAGATGCTGCTCGCTGGCGCGGACAAGGTCTCGACAAACACAGCGGCCATACACCGCCCTGAGCTCATCAGCGAAGGCGCGAATGCCTTTGGCAGCCAGTGCGTCGTCGTCGCGATAGACGCGAAGAGGTGGAGCGATGACCAGTGGAAGGTCTCCACCCATGGTGGACGACAGTTCGTCGACCTCGATGCCGTCGAATGGGCACGCGAGGTAGAACGCCTCGGAGCTGGGGAAATCCTGCTGACCAGCATGGATGCCGATGGCGCGAAGACAGGCTACGACATAGAACTGACACGACGCGTGAGTGAAGCGGTGAAAATACCCGTGATCGCGAGTGGAGGTGCGGGGAATCTCGAACATATGGTCGACGTGCTCCAGCGCGGACGCGCCGACGCAGTACTCGCCGCCTCTATCTTCCACTTCGGAGAATACACCGTGGCACAGGCGAAGGAATACTTCGCCCAGCAGGGAATACCTGTACGTCCTATGGTGTGAGATGAGATACCCTACACGGTCGATGATTCTTATTAGCGTGCCTAGCATGCAGCTATAAAAAATCTTCACATGTAAAATGAAATATGTTACTTTAGCTCTGTTGCAACAGAAGCTATCTACACCATGCAAGCCTCAGCACCCACCACACCTGCTACGACCCCTGTGCCCTCGATTAAATTACTCATTTTCTTCTTCCTTTACGCCGCCGTATGGACAGTAGGCATAGGCTTTTCTCTTAACCTGGGGCAGAGTAATCCCATTCTGCACCTTCACTGCGGTGATCAGCATATATTCACAATTATTGCGCAAGGAGTTATTGACGGAAAAGAAATCTACACGGATCTCTGGGATCACAAGGGCCCACTACTGTTCCTTCTCTATATCCCCTTTCTCTGGATCACAGGTGGAGATCAGCATATTGCCCTATTCATTGCTCAGCTCGTCAGCAGCTTTGTCGTACTGCTGTACTCATGGAAACTAGCGCGCCTTTATCTCTCCGAGAAGCTTGCGTTCCTCCTCGTCGTACTTATCCCCGCGACATGCGGAAGCTACAGTGCGAACATCACTGACCTGATCGTGAGCTTACAGGTGCTCTCACTCTACTACTTTATCCACAAGTATAAGACAGGGGATAGTCGTCCCATATTACTCATACTAGGCGTATGCACGACTATCCTCCTCTACAGTAAATTTATTCTCTGCGCCTACTGGATACCCTTCTTCTTCGTCGAGCTTTACCAACTCTGGAAGAAGAACGGGAAAAAGACACTCATGATAGAGCTGCTCAAGTGCTGTGCCGCCTTTGGCATCATCTCTGCTGTTATTTTCTCACTCGTCAGTCCTCAAATCGTGTGGGATACCTACATTGAGTTCAATAAGAGCTACGGAAGTCAGCAAACGAGCATTTTCATCAGTGATCCTATCGAAGTATTCAGTCGCCTCATCTGGCCGCACCCCATTGGCTTGCAGCTTTTATTCTATGTGCATATACCCGCCGTTATTCTAGGACTTGCGCTATTATTCTCTTCGTTTATCATCTGGCCGCAGTACAAGAAAAGCCTCATCTGCATCATCCCCTGCTTCATCGCCATGGTGATGACCCTTATCGCAGCGGCAGCGACCCCAGTCATGAGAGATTACTATTATATCTCCCTACACCCCTTCTTCATCCTGAGTCTTGTTTTTATGCTCTACTGGGCACCAAGCGCCCTAGGAAAAATCATTATAGCGCGAAAGCTCCAGATAGGGCTCTATGGCGCGACTATCATCACCATATTCCTCGCTTTAACAGCATTCATATACCGTTATCAAAGCGAAAATAAAGCCACAGTACACCACAGCAATTTACTCAACGAATACGTCGCGCAACACATAGAGCCGAAGAGCAAGATCATCTCCATAGGCTTCTCGCCAATCTACTTCGACCTGTACCACGAGCTAGATACGCTCCCTCTGACCCCTTACTTCTTCCAGCCATTCATCCCAGAGGATATCTTCTGCGAGTTCAAGAACAGCACCCAGCAGCTTATAGAAGAAGGAATCCCAGAACATGTGATACTTCTTCAAGGAAGTTCGCCAAAAATCTACGAGCAACTCTTGGCGAGCCCTCTCTATCAAAAGCAAGATTTATCCGCCACTGTACCCTCGGCTACATGGGAGCACTTCGTCAAGAAAGCACCCACTGCAAGCGCGCCAAGCGAATAGCGCATTTTTGCGTTGATCAAGCTCCCCCTCTCCCATGCTCGGAGGCGCAAGGGTGGGAAATACTTCGTACGCTATTTTTAGCTCTTAGCTGTCTTCAGCTTGGGCAAGAACACCGCGACGCAGCCAAGTAGCGGAGTGAGCCCGCATATCGTCATCATGCTCATGAGCCCGAATCGGTCGATGAGCGCACCGATCAGCCCTGAGCATAGCCCGCTTATCCCAAAGGCGATGCCGAAGAATAAGCCCGAGACGAGGCTCAATCGTCCAGGTAATAACTCCTGTGCATACACGACGATAGCAGGGAAGGCCGAGGATATCATCATGCTGCCGCAGAAGCTCAGCATGAGCCCACCCCACAGCCCCGCATGCGGTGCGAGTGCGGCGAAGGGTGCCGCGCCTAAGATGGAGAACCAGATGATCCTATCGCGCCCCCACTTGTCACCCATAGGGCCTCCAGCCAGCGTGCCTATCGCGCAGCCAGCGAGGAAGACGAAGAGGGAAAGCTGTGCTGCCGACACACTCAGCCCAAACTCCTCCATGAGGTAGAAGGTGTAGTAGCTGCGCATGTTTTCCATGTAGCAGAACTTGGAGAAGATCAGCAGCATGAGCAGCCCCATCACCCAGCTCGTGCGTGCGGTGCTCAGCGGCTTTGCGGGCATTTCGCGCTTACCCAGCGCGTCGAGCTTCACAGGACTCTTCGGTATACCCTTCAGCCAGCGGGCTATCTTGAAGGCGACGAAGTAACCGAGTATGCAGAAGACGAGCCCGTAGTGCAGATCCGTGCGCGTGCTAATCACGAGAGCCATGAGCAGAGGCCCGATGGATGTACCGAGGTTACCACCAACTTGGAAAATGGCCTGTGCGGTGCTGCGCTTCCCCTGTGCCGCGAGATGCGCCATGCGTGAGCCCTCGGGGTGGAAGAGTGATGATCCTACGCCAAAGAGCATCACCGCGATGATCACCGCGATAAAACTAGAGGCAGAAGAGAGCAGGAACAGCCCGATGCTCGCCGTCGTCATGCAGATGAAGAGATGGTAAGGCCATGGCCTCTTGTCGAGGAAGTAGCCGAAGAGGGGCTGTAGGAGCGAGGCGGTCGCTTGGTACGCCATGGTGATGAGACCGATCTGTGCGTAGCTGAGCTGCAAGTCCTCCTTGATAAGAGGGTAGCAAGCCACGACGAGGGATTGCAGCACGTCGTTGAGGCAGTGTGCCAGTCCCAGCATGATGAGGATGGCAAGTTGTGGGTGTCGGTTCATCGTTAAAGTTTCTCTTTTCTATAGCAAGCTTCTATGAGAAGTGGACGGGATAATAGACCTCATATTTATTAGAGTCAAGAAAAAGAAGAATGTGCGAACTATTTTTATGGCTAGCCTTAAAAATATTAGATTGACATTCTATTCATGATATCAAAATTACTCTCTTTCTTTCTCTATGAACGGGTACTTAGTCGCCACTTGACAATACAGACACGAGGAAAATGCAATACATTATAACAGAAGCTCTTTGCGTACACCATGCCTAGCGTACAATTACAAGCTGACAGCATACGTGCTCCAAATAAAAAATTAAATCAATAGAGCGCAAAAAAATCGAAAGTGTGACTCTTGGATGGCTAACAGACTAATTTCTCAAGTCCCCTTTTGGGAGCACCCTTGATGTGTGCCTTGATAGTCTCATTATACGTTTACCTATTGAACCTATCGACGCCTCCTGAATGTGAGGGGACTGATTCGTCTCAGAGTCGAGCTCTAATTGCTAAGCTTAATTTAGTTTATTGGTTGCTCTGTTCAGAATGTGCTGCTATACCAAAATAAGCTTTACAATCATTGAGGGTTCTTATGTATTTTTCAGCCATGTCTTTATCCTTGCCGCGCCATAGAGGTTGACTCATGCCATGTTCCATACATTTCAATAACTCACTCTCATTTTTTCCAGTTAATTGAACAAGTTGATCTATCAATGTACGATTCTTTGCATTGAGCTCAAATGCCTTTGGATACTTATCAACGTAAATGATATACTCCTTTAGAACATGACCTTTCTCCACGGCGGGCAGAGTGGTGGGACCCTGTGCTGATTTGTCTACATCTTTAACTCGAAGCTGAGCGATTGATGGTGTGGTGAGTAATAATATCATTACGCACAATGTAGTTATGTTTTTCTTTTTTATGCATACTGAGAATAACAAAAATAGTTTCTCTTTGCAAGTAATATGTATCATAGCTCGTCAAAGCAAGGCTCACATTTCGCGCAACAGCAGCATATAAAAAACGCATCGCGTGAACACTGCGGTTTATCGCAAAAGCGATGCAGCGAAGCAGAAGCCACGCTGCGGA
>CAYJNX010000034.1:0-16741 GCA_964371525.1 uncultured Akkermansia sp.
TCACTGAAGAACAGCGCAAGAAAATACTCAAGAAGTTTGACAAAGACAGAGACGGCAAACTAAATGAACAAGAAAGCGCAGCAGCTAAAGCCAGCCTACGTGCGAAGAAAGGAAGCATCTAGAAAAAGCAAATAGAGAAAAACCTAATAGAGAAGACGCGATTACAAAACTCCTGAGTACAAAAAACTCAGGAGTTTTTTCTCAAGAAAGAAGAGACAAGAAATGACAAGATGCGGCATACAGAGAAAAGCCACTTGTCAGACCGTAGCGCAGCTGTTAGAATCACCAGATATGATCCCGCAGCACCTCGCCTCCTCCCTGCTCATTCTCATCCTTAGCCTCAGCGCCCCCCTCATCCACGCGCTCGACCTACACACCGAAGCGCGCAAGCAGATAGGCGTCACCACCCACTACGACCCCTCCTACGTCATCATAAAATACCCCGGAGGCGACATCTCACCTGAGCGCGGAGTCTGCACCGACGTCATCATCCGCGCCCTACGAGGACACGGCATCGACCTCCAAAAAGAAGTCCACCTCGACATGCGAGCGAACTTCTCACAATACCCGAAAATCTGGGGGCTCAAGCGCGCCGACAAGAACATCGACCACCGCCGCGTGCCAAACCTACGCACCTACTTCACCCGTCAGGGCTGGAAACTCCCCATCACCAGCAACCCCGCCGACTACAAAGCAGGCGACATCGTCACCAACACCCTCCCCGGCAACCTCCCCCACATCATGATCGTCAGTGACCGCAAAAGCGAAAACGGCACCCCGCTCGTCATCCACAACGTCGGCGGCGGCACACAAGAAGAAGATTTTCTCTTCGCCTACCCCATCAACGGACACTACCGCGTCAAAGCCAAACAATAAAGTCACTAACAAAAAAGAACATAGACACTTCGATACCAAAAGTTATCATGAAAGCCTTCCTATCCGTCATCACCCTACTCTCCGCCCTCTCACCCCTCAGCCAAGCACGACCAACACCCCCCAAGACCCTCGAAGGAGGCTGGGTGCTCGACTGGCACGACGAGTTCAACGGCAGCCGCCTTGATCAGAAAAAGTGGAAATACGACACAGGCCTCAGCAACAGAGGCACCGCCCACTGCTACACCGAGGACGCTATCTCCGTACGCGGTGGCAAGCTCATCATCACCTCACGTCATCAAGACACCCCCAACCCCAACTACAACCCCGAGGGAAAAACATGGCAAACCACAACCAAAGTACAGCCCTATTCCAGCGGAGCTGTCATGACACGCGGGACAAAAGACTTTCTCTACGGACGCGTCGAAGTACGGGCGAAATTCGATGATGTCACCGGCATCTGGCCCGCCATCTGGCTCTTCGCCGACGTACCTGGCAACAAATGGGCCTCGCCCAAGTGCGGCGAGATCGACATCCTCGAACACGTATCCCAAGACGCAGGCCTCGTGCAAACCGCCTTCCACTGGGGAGAAAACGGAACGCTGAAACTGAAAAGCGCCCACTACACCCGCCAGATGGACAAGAAAGACTTCTTCAACAAATTCCACACCTACACCCTCGAATGGAACGAAGGAGGGGGCAAGATCTACGTCGACGGCATCCACTTTGGCACCTTTGACTCCGATCTGGCGAACTACCCGAATGGAGAGGCGAACCCCTTCCGCCGCCCCCAGTACCTCATCTTGAACACCGCCATAGGAGGCGCCAAGACATGGCCTGAGCAAGCCAACCCGAAGGAATACCCCACCGACTTCGTCATCGACTACGTACGCTACTACGTCCAAGCCGACGCCCCCGAGAAAGCGACACTCAGATACGCCTACAACTTCAACCAATCCGATAAAAAAAGCTACCAACTCACGCTCGGGGGCAACCAAGCCGCCTACAAAGGCAGCTCCACCCTCACCCGCCTGCGTGGCAAGCAATGGCTCAGCGCCAGCTTCCCCGGTATGGCCGCATCCGCCAGCGCCCACCCCATCCACTCAGGCACGGTGGGCTTCATCGGAGCGGACGCGCTGCACATGAGCTTTGAGGATGGCTTCACCATCGCGAGCAATTTCAAATACAGCGGCACCGCTACCGCCGAGCAAGACACACTCGCCAGCTTCAAGATACAGGAACAGAGCTACACCATCTCCTACAGCAAGAACAAGAAAGGCCTCATCCTCACCACAAAAGCGGGCAACAGCGTGACAAGCTCCGAAGCCATCGCCTTCCCCTCACTCGTGGATACGAAAGAAGCCTGGTACACCTTCATCCTGAGCGGGCAAACGAACGACGACAAGAGCACACTGACACTCTCCGTCTATAGCACAGGCAAGAAACCCCAGCACCTCGGCAGCACCACCCTCGACGGATTCACCCCAAGCGACCTGCTAGGCGATTTTGCCTATTCTAACGCCGCCACCCCCGACCTCGGCAGCGTCACCAAGGACGCGAAAGCCGCGCCCCTCCTCGGCTACATCGTCGACAACCTCGCCATCTACGAAGGCCACGCCACCCCCACGGAATGGCAACGCATCGCAAGCGCATTGGCCAAAGGAAAGATCATCCAGCGAGCACGCGCCCAAGCGCGCAAGAAATAAGCAACCCGCGACAGAAGAAACAAGAACGCGACCGCAACAACAAAGATGCGAAGCATCTTGGATTCTTAAGCCATTTTGCATGCCAAAATGAGACGAAGAGAGCCCAAGACACCTCTTGGGCGGTTCTCGCGAAGCGAGAACTCTGAGGATAGACCTTAAGCGATCACTGGCGATCGTTCGCCAGTGGGGTGAAGGGGCTAGCCCCTTCGGGCGCACCGCAGGTGTGCGCCCACGGCAGCGCGGAGGCGCAAGCCTCTGCGGGCGACAGTACACCTCTAAAACCACAAGCCCGAGCAGAACAGCCTGCATGTCATTTCTGCCAGCACAACTGTCGCCCCCTCCTCCGCTGCCCGCAGGGCAGGAAATCTCCTACAGACGAAGGCGCGAAGCGTCCGTGCACGGAGAAGATCATTTTACCCCTCTTTATGCGCTAGCAGCGGTGAAGGACGCAATGATGTCCCGCAGCATTTTTCTGATCGGGCTTATCTCAATGCAATAGATCCTTCTCCACGCACCCGCTTTCTTTATCATTGACTTTGGGCGAGATATCCCCTATTCTTCATGAGAAAACAAGTCTAGCCAATCAACGCGAATCTCAACAAAGCCTCCATGGAAATCTCAATTAAAGGAATAGGACTCATCGGCGAAGCCACCATCAAGCTACATGGCTTGACCGTCATCTCTGGAGCAAACAACTCAGCAAAAAGCACCGTTGGTAAGGTACTCTACAGCCTCATCGAAAGCACATCGCGTGTTTCTGAAAAAGCAGAATACGAGCACCAACAGAGCCTACTCGCCACCTACAAAGAAGCTAATGACGAATTGGATAGTTTTATCGACATTCCCAGCACCATAACGAATAATAAGGTTCCACGATTTGTCTACGATAATGATCCGCTCACGCAGAAAATACACATCTCACCCAGAGATCTCTATTCTCCAAATAAGTTGAGAGATCTCGAGCAAAAACTCATCAATAAAATAACTAGCTTCTCTGAACACCTTGAACTACACTTAGACGCGCTCTCTCAGGATATATCAGAGCCATTTGCTGATTATCTCAAAGATCAGATCGAAACGTATAAAAATAGAATCCTCATCGGTGTAGATAAAAGACGAGAAAATCTAGATATAGATCGCTACCTAGACCAAAAACTCACCGACACGCTCAATCTCGAATTCGACAAAGAGGTGCAGCACCTCGCACACCCAGAGCAGATCGCGGAGATTCAAGTCACCGACGACTACGCGTTCCCCCCCTACCTCATCCAGAACAACACCGTCACCCACGACGCAAACGCGCCCTGCTACCATAGCAAAAGGGACAAAGTCTACTTCATCGACACCGCCTACCTCCTCGACGACATCCGCAACCTCGGCGACGAGCAGAACGAAGAGGACTACAAAATCCGCACGCACAAAAAGCACCTCATTCACACACTCTCGCGTATCGTCTCAGACCCCTCCTACGTCAGCACTTACGAGAAGACACGTATCCAAGACGCCACGAAGCCCACCTTTGAGAAAATCAACAACGTCATCCCTGGCAGCTTCCACTTCGCCAGCGGATCGCTGAGATACAAAGATGAGCGCACCAACATCAGCGCGCGCAACCTCGCGACAGGCTTCAAGATGTTCTCCCTGATCAAGATACTGCTCATGGCAGGAGAGATCAATGAGAATACCCAGCTCATCCTCGATGAGCCCGAGGCGCACCTACATCCAGCGTGGCAAAACAAATTTGCCGAGATCATCGTCATCCTCGTCAAGGAGCTCGGAGTCAATGTCCTGCTCACAACCCATAGCCCGAACTTCATGCTTGCACTCGACGCCATGATGCGCGAGTACGAGATCGAGGAGCTCTGCCACTTCTACCAGACAGAGATCAAAGAAGACACAGGCAGCGTCGTCTACCATATTCACGACGATGACATGGAGCAGCTCTACGACGAACTCCTCACCCCCTATATCCAGATGAAGGCAAAGAGAAACAAGCACATCTAATGAGCCATGTGTCTAGACCGCTTTATCCAAGCCATCCATGACAAGGGCGACTACATGGAGAATCTCACCGAGCTCTCACGCAACAGCTCAGGCACTGCCCTACTCCCCTACCAGAGCCAATACAGCGCGTACAACTACGACAGACTGACCAGAGAGCTCATCTACCCCCATTGCGACGCAGACACACTGCCCAGATCTGCCGACGCGCTCATCATCCGAGGTGAGCATCTCATCTACATCGAGTTCAAACTCGGCTTTGAAGACAAAGTCACGAAGAAAAGCTGGAAGCCACATGCGCTGAGCTGCATGAATACCGACTGCGGGCACAGCATCACCCACCAGCATGCACCCTGCCACACATGCGACATCAGCTGCGCAAAATGTGGCTCCGTGCTATTCTCCGTCGCGGGAATACGGCAGCTCTATAGAAATCTTTTTTTTAACAAGAGAAAATTAGAGAAAGAGCAGCTCCAAGATTCATTCAAATTAAAACTGCTAGAGACATACACTGCTCTAGAGAAAGAGATACTGCCACGCTTTCACCCCGAGATCACAACCAGTAAGCTCAAGCTCCATTTCCTCGCCGTCACCGACCGAGCCTCAGATCTGCATGACAATTTTTTGAAAAAATACCGTAAGCAGAAAAAGAGAGAAAACTCCTTCAAGTCCGACTACCACTTTGACTTCATCGAGATCTTGAGCAAGAGCGGGCTAGATGATTATCTGAACGAATACATGCACGGTTGATTACGAGTATTCTGCATATGAATAACTACGCTCAAAGAAATATTTTTACTTTGTATTAGATAAGTTTTCATCAAAGTATTTGTATCCTTGACTCGTGAGCGCATAAGTCAAACGTCCATCAGAATCAACACTTTCTTCTGCTAAACGCAAAGTTACTAACTGTTTACAAAACTCTTTAACCTTAGCAACTCCTCTAGACGTTAATAGCTTATTATCACCTGCATTTGATATAAAGGCACCACTAAGTCTCACCGCTTCCCCTTCCGCTAAATAGGTAAATTGTAAGATATTCCATTGGGAATTTGCCCATATTGAATATAAACTCTTCATATCATCATCCAACTCAAGCTCGCATTGAGTAACAATAGACACACTCGTATCGTCTTGTACAAGGCTAGTTAATTCTCGATTCACCCACAAATTGAGTTGCTGCGAAAATGCTTCGGGAAATGTTCCTTCATCTTTATAATCGTACCACAGACATTTACTTTGAATTTCTTTTTTGAAGTCGAATAATTTATTCAATTGCACTCTTTCATCCTCTGATTTCGGACTGAGGTTATTTTCTCTAAAGAAAAGCATCACCTTTTTATTATTACGAATGTGCTGCTGTATTTCTTCTACTGTTCCGCTGATGTGATCTTCGGTGGGAGCACCTAAACGGCTTCCAAATATAGCAACTAGTAAGTCACTTTTATTTGTGACTTGATCGTTGATAACGCTTTGCCCCGAAGTTCCTACTGATGAGTATGCGTTCGATTTCCAGTGCAAAGGCATCAATACTATATTTCTATGCATTGAGTTAGTTTGATTCCAGCACGATATAGCATCCTTCACCATCTGCACTTCCTTCTGAATGTCTGAGGGAGCACCTATCATGATATTGTAAACGTTTGCTTGGTACATATTTATAATTTTTCTAAAATTCCACCTTTAATATCTGTTGCCGTCTCTACTATACGCTTCTGCTCAGAAATAGAAGGCAACGGACATAAAGCGTTTTTCACATCTTTGGAACTGAGCCTTGGCATTTTTACACCAAATGTTAACTTGTTCACATATTGGAGGTAATATGGAGACATCATATAGAGCTGAATATATTGAGCAGAGATTTCACCATAAATATCTACAGGAATAATCTCTGATGTACAATAGCCATCCTGTGGTGCTATGACAACTTTGTTGAGATAGGGACGCAGCTTACTATAGAGCAGCTGTCCTTCTCGAAACACATGTTTATTGCTCAAGGATTTTCTCTCTAGAAAACTCTTGTAATCAACTATTTTTCCTGTATCTTTTTCAATATCAGCTAAATCTAAAATCCAGTCATCTTCTCGAATCTTATCAGCTGGAATGCTCTTGCATTGTCCGTAATTTGTGATTTGTCCTAACCTCACCCATTCCCAGCTGTCGGGGATGGTGAAGGGGAGCTCGTCGTCGATGCAGGCTTCGGTCTTGCCGATGCGCTCGTAGAAGGAGCCGTCGGCTTTGCGGTAGATGGTGGATTCTTGCTTGGGGGCTTTGATTTTTTTCTCCTTGATGAGGCGTTGTTTTTCTTCGCGGATGCGGTCGAGGAGTTTTTGGGCGGGTTCGTCTGTGGGGTCTTGGGGGACGAGTTGCCCTTGGATCGCGGCTTGGAGGAGGGATTGCTTGAGCTGTCTTGGGAAGGCAGCATTGAGGCTTTCTAGCTGCGTGTTGGCTTCTCCGTAGCGTTTTATCAGGGGGCGTAGTGCTTCTATTTGTTCGATGATGCGCTTTTGCTCTGCTAATGGAGGCACTGGTAATAACTTTAATTTTATCATCGGTATAGTCAATTGAGGGATACTTGTGCCTACACCTTCTTCCAATAAAGCTTCAATAGCATAAGACAAAAACCTTAGATCAATAAAGACTGAAGGAATAATGCAAATCAAGCGAACAATTGGTACATATGGATACGTTCTTGACTTTGTATAACCAATCGTTCCTCTAGCAGATACTGTAATACTTGGATTATCTATCACCGATACCCCTGTATAACCTATAATTCCATCATTTGTTTTACCATTAGCTACAACTGGTATTGAAGCTTTTTCAGTTTGAATTTGAACAAAGTCTTTAGGTTTATCTCCACCTGCAATAATTGATGTTGCAATAGTATTTAATCGCACCCACTCCCAGCTGTCGGGGATCTCGAAGGGGAGCTCGTCGTCGATGCAGATCTCCGTCTTGCCGATACGTTCATAAAAAGAACCGTCGTCTTTGCGATAGATGGTGGAATCCTGCTTGGGCGCACGGATTTTCTTCTCCTTGATGAGGCGTGTCTTTTCCTCACGGATGCGCTCGATGAGCTTGCTTGCGGGCTCATCGCTGGGGTCTTGGGCGACCAGCTTTCCCTCGATGGCGCGCTGGAGGATGGAGTTGAGCAGTTGTTTCTCAGTCATAGGCTTTTTTAGTCTTTCTCCTTTTCCGTGTCAATCGTGATGCCGAGCTGCTGGGTGATCTCTGTCAGGATGCTATCTATCTGGGCATTGAGACTGGCGCGCTTCTCCTGATACTGGGCGATGAGCTCGGCAGGAGGTAGAATTTCTTCCTCCGCTTTGGGGAACTTGCAGTAGTCGAGGCTGTAGTTGCCCGCGGCGATCTCGGCGGGAGTGTATTTCCTCGCCTTGTCGAATCCGTCGATGATGATCTCCTCGCGCTGCTGCCACCAGTCCATGACGGGGGCGAAGTGGGCGAGCTGCATGGGCTTGGTCTTCGAGAAGTTCTTGTAGCCCTCGGGCATGTCGAGGCGGTAGAACCAGGTCTCCTCCGTGCTGCCTGTGGCGTCAAAGAACAGCACATTCGTATGGATGCTGGTGTAGGGGGCAAAGACGCTGTGCGGGAGACGGATGATGGTGTGGAGGTTGAACTCGGAGAGGAGTTTTTTCTTGATCGCGATCTGCACGTTGCTATCGCCAAAGATGAGCCCCTCGGGGAGGACGACGGCGGCGCGCCCCTTCTTACGGAGTCGCTGCATGATGAGCGCCATAAAGAGATCGGCGGTCTCACTGCTGCGCAGCTCCGCGGGGAAGTTCTGCTGGATGGCGGCGTCTTCACTGCCTCCATAGGGGGGATTCATGAGGATGAGGTCGTATTTGTCCGCTTCCTTGTAGTCGCGTAGGCGCTTGTCGAGCGCGTTGCCGTGCATGATGTTCGGACTGTCGATCTCGTGGAGCAGCATGTTCGTCGAGCAGAGGAGGAAGGGGAGCGCCTTTTTCTCACAGCCAAAGACGGTCTCGCTGTATTGCTTGCGGTCGGCAACCGTGCTGATCTGTGGCTTGAGATGCTTCAGCGATGAGGTGAGAAAGCCGCCTGTCCCGCAGGCGAAGTCGGCGATGGTCTCGCCTAGTCTCGGGTCGATCATGGCGACGATGAAGTCGGTGAGCGCGCGCGGGGTGTAGAACTCGCCTGAGTGCCCCGCGCTCTGGAGGCTGCGCAGGATGTTCTCATAGATGTCGCCGAGCGCGTGGCGGTCGCTGTGGTCGTCGAAGTCGATCTCGTCGATGACGTTGATGACCTGTCGCAGCGAGACGCCGTCTTTCATATAGTTGTTGTTGTCCTCAAAGGCGGCGCGCGCGATGAGGTGGCGCTTGGGCGTGCTGGTGGTGATCTCGAGGTTCTTCAGCTGGGGGAAGAGCTCGTTGTTCACAAAGTCGAGGAGACTCTCCCCTGTGAGTGCCTGTCCGTCTTTCGCGTCGTGCGCCCAGTTACGCCAGCGGAGACGCTCGGGGATGATGGGGCGGTAGTCTTCTTCGTAGAATTCCCAGATTTTTTCTTTCTCGTCGTAGACTTTTAGAAAGAGGATCCAGACGATCTGCTCGATGCGCTGGGCGGTACCGTTGATGCCGGCGTCCTTGCGCATGATGTTTTCGAGGCGTTTGACAAAGGTGCTGAAGTTCATGTATTTTTTTGGCGAATAGAGAGAAAAAAGACTATAGGTAAAAAAGGGTGTGATCGCAAGGCGACGCAGGCTTAGGCGGTGTAGATGGCGTGCTCGAGCTCACGGACGGCGCGGATGTAGTTCCTCTTTCCACCGAAGAACTCGGCTATCTTCATAGGACTGCCGAAGCTGCTAAAGGGGGCGTTCGAGAGGACTTCGAGCTCTTCGAGCTCGGCGATGCCTTCATTCATGTATTTTTCCAGCAGGGCTTGGAGTACCTGCTGCGCCTGCTCGGAATACTGGTGGAGGTAGTGTCGCTTGCGTACCTGCTGGACGCGTTCCGCTTTTGTCAAGGGGGCTTTGTCATAGGCGACGTGGCAGATGAGGTCGAAGTCGTCGATGTCGGGCTGCCCTGCTGCGTCGCGGAGGGACTGGAGGAGCACGCCTTGCTCTTGGAGAGCGTCGATGATGGCTTGCTTTTTCTCCTCACTGTTCCATGCGTGAAGGAAGGCGTCGAGGGTGGCGTACTCGCCGAGGATGTTGCGCCGCGAGTAGTCGGTGATGCTCTCGGTGACGAGCTTTCCGTCTTTCCCGTAGTACTGCACGCGCTCGTTGAGGATGCGCACGTCTACTCCGCGCACGCGGTAGATGATGCGAGGTTCGCGTGGCGTAGGCTCTTGCGGTGGGTCTGTGGGTGGGAAAGGATCGCCATAGGGTGTCTGAGGCTCTTCTGCTGCTGTGCCGTCGCCATCTCCGTCACCATCCCCTTCGCCGTAGGGCTGTGGGTCTTCTTCTATGATGACGATGGGGTCGCCGTCAAAGGCGGGGTCGGCAAAGTGGCGTGATACTTCGCGGAAGTCGATGATGGTGAAATATTCTTTCCCATAGTCGGGGAGTAGTCGCGTGCCGCGGCCGATGATCTGCTTGAACTCGGTCATGGAGTTGATGCAGCTGTCGAGCACGATAAGCTTGCATGTCTTGCAATCGACACCTGTGGTGAGTAGCTGGGAGGTGGTGACGATGGTGGGGTAGCGGCTGTCCTCGTCGATGAAGTTGTCGAGCTGGGCTTTCCCTATCTCATTATCTCCTGTGATGCGCATGATATAGCGAGGGTCTTGGGCAAAGAGGTCGCTGTTCTCATTAATGAGGGCTTGGCGCATGCGCTCGGCGTGGTCGATGTTCGCGCAGAAGACGATGGTCTTCGCAAAACGGTCGGTTGATTTCAGGAACTTACTAATGCGACGCGCGACGGTGGCAGTGCGCTCGTCGATGATCAGCTTCTTATCATAGTCGCGTGTGTTGTACTCGCGGTCTTCTATCTCGTAGCCATTGACATCTTTCTGACCTGCGATAGGTCTCCAGCCTTCTAGGTCTCGGTCGAGCCCGACGCGTAGCACCTTGTAGGGGGCGAGGAAGCCGTCTTCTATCCCCTGCTTGAGACTGTAGGTGTAGAGAGGCTCGCCGAAGTAGGCCATGTTGGAGACTTCGTTATTCTCTTTAGGCGTAGCGGTGAGTCCGATCTGTGTGGCAGAGGAGAAGTAGTCGAGTATCTTGCGCCAAAGGGAGTCGGCCTTTGCCGAGCCTCGGTGGCATTCGTCGATGAGAATGAGATCAAAGAAGCTAGGCTGGAGGGCGCGGAAGGGTTCGCAGCCTTCCTCGCCCGCGAGCTGCTGATAGAGCCCGAGATAAACCTCGTAGGAGCTATCGAGCTTCTTGCCTTCTATTTTTGTCATGACCTTAGAGAAGGGCTTGAAGTCCTGCTGAATCGTCTGGTCGATAAGGATGTTTCGATCTGCGAGGTAGAGGATTTTCTTTCTGCTGCCCGATTTCCAGAGACGGTGGACGATCTGGAAGGCGGTATAGGTCTTTCCTGTGCCTGTAGCCATGACGAGCAGGATGCGATTCTGCCCTTGGGCGATGGCTTCAATCGTGCGGTTGATGGCGATGCGTTGGTAGTATCGAGGTGATCGACTATCACCGATCTGCACATGGTAGGGCTCAGCGACGATCTTTTCCTGCGGTGGGCTGAGCTCTTGCGCGTCTAGGTAGCGTGCCCAGAGCTGCTCGGGCGTAGGGAACTCGGCGAGCGTGAGCTCACGCTCTACCCCCGCTCTCATGTCATGCTCTAGAAATCCATGCCCATTCGAGCTGTAGGCGTAGGGCAGGTCTAAGATGCGGGCATAGTCGATGGCTTGCTGCATGCCTGAGCCTACAGAGTGTGAGGAATCCTTCGCCTCTAGGACAGCGAGAGGGATATTCGGCTTGTAGCTAAGCAGGTAGTCGGCTTTCTTGCGCTTGCCACGGTGGGTCTTACTACCATCGACGATGACGCGCCCATCGGTGAAAAAATACTCCATCTGAATCTGCGTATACTTATCCCACCCCGCACCTTCTAAGGCAGGGGTGATGTAGCGGAGCTTAGTAGTCTCCTCTGATTCATTCGATGGACTCATTACGTGAAATGCTAGCAAGAAATGCCTCTAGTATCAACGATAAAGTTCATCGTAGCACTAAATAACATTTTTTTCACACACGAGTTACCCCTTGGTCTCTGAGTCACTCGTTTCCCACGCCCGCATTTGGTAGCTATGTCTTAGATATGCGCCACCAGCGTCGCCCCATTCCTGTTAGTATCCTTCGGGTTAATGCTCCTACTCCTAGTTTTAGGAGACTTTCCAAAATTAGTCTGTGCTGATTGGACTACACCATGTCTGGCGTACAGAAAGACGCGGATGCTACTACAGCGTCCGCGTCGTCATAAGAGATCTCAAAAAAATGCCCTTATCGGCTCATGTACCACTCGTAGATTCGGCGGACTCCTTCTTCGATCTCCACCTGATGCTGCCAGCCAAGGCCGTGCAGCTTCGAGACATTTGTCAGCTTTCGCATCGTGCCATCAGGCTTGCTGCTGTCGAAGCGGATTTCGCCCTCGTAGCCCAGCGTACTCTTGATGAGCTGCGCGAGGTCGGCGATGGTGATTTCCTTCCCTGTGCCGATGTTGATATGGCAGTTGCGGATTTCCTCGCCTTCTGGCTTCATCTGGTCGAAGTCTACCTGCTCCATGATGTAGACACTCGCGTCTGCCATGTCTTCGCTCCAGAGGAACTCGCGCATGGGCTTACCTGTCCCCCAGAGCTCCACGCGGTCGTCATAGATGCCGTAGTGGGCGAGTGTGCTGACGATGACTTCACGCTCAGAGCTAGCGCCGACTTCGCCTATGGGCATGAGTTCAAGGTCGCGAATGATGCCATCCCAGTTCCCCTCCATGAGGCACTTGGAGAGGTGGATCTTACGCACCATGGCGGGGAGCACATGGCTCTTCACGAGGTCGAAGTTATCAAATGGTCCGTACAGGTTCGTCGGCATGACGGCGATGTAGTTCGTGCCGTACTGAATGTTAAAACTCTCACACATCTTCAGTCCTGCGATCTTCGCGATGGCATAGGGCTCATTCGTGTACTCCAGAGGCGCGGTCAGTAGCTCCGTCTCAGAGATAGGCTGGTGTGCGTCGCGTGGGTAGATGCAGGTGCTGCCGAGGAAGAGAAGTTTCTTCACGCCATGACGGAAGCTCTCACCGATAACATTCTGCTGGATCTGGAGATTGTTATAGATGAAATCCGCGCGGTAGGTATTATTCGCGACGATGCCACCGACATGAGCAGCTGCGAGGATCACGTAATCTGGTTTTTCTGCGTCGAAGAAGGCGCGTACGGCGGCCCCATCCATGAGGTCGAGCTCCGCATGAGTGCGGCCGATGAGCTGCGTGTAGCCCTTTGCTTCTAAATTACGCCAAATGGCTGAGCCGACGAGCCCACGGTGACCTGCGATATAGATCTTGCTATTCTTTTCCATGATGATGAACTGAGATAAGATGAATAAAAAAGGGGAGCGAAGGGTACTACCCTGCGCTCCCTATGATATAGAAATGTGTTAGGAGTGCTTCGTACGCTCTTCGCATACCTTCTTCACGTTCGCCATATCATGTTCCATCATGATGCGTACGAGCTCAGGGAAGGAGGTGCTGGTAGGATTCCAGCCGAGTATCGTGCGAGCCTTTGTAGGATCGCCGAGAAGCTGCTCTACCTCTGCGGGGCGGAAGAACTTCGGATCGACCTCGACGAGCACATTACCCGTAGCCTTATTAATGCCCTTTTCATCGACACCTTCTCCCTGCCAGTCGAGCTCGATGCCTGCATGAGCGAATGCCAGTGTGCAGAATTCGCGCACCGTGTGCATCTCACCTGTAGCGATGACGAAGTCTTCAGGAGTGTCGTGCTGAAGCATGAGCCACATGCACTCGACGTAGTCACGAGCATAGCCCCAGTCGCGCAGGGAGTCTAAGTTACCCATGTAAAGCTTATCTTGCAGACCAGCAGCGATGCGGCTTGCTGCGAGGGTGATCTTACGCGTGACGAAGTTTTCTCCGCGACGCTCGCTCTCGTGGTTGAAAAGAATACCATTCACGGCGAACATACCATAAGACTCGCGGTAGTTCTTCGTGATCCAGAAGCCATACTGCTTTGCCACACCGTAGGGGGAGCGTGGGTAGAAAGGAGTCGTCTCACGCTGTGGAACTTCCTGCACGAGACCGAAAAGCTCGGAGGTAGAAGCCTGATAGATGCGGCAGGTATCGTTCATCCCCAGCATGCGCACAGCCTCAAGCATACGCAGCGTACCGACAGCATCACACTCGGCTGTGTACTCAGGAACGTCGAAGGAAACCTTTACATGACTCTGTGCTGCAAGGTTATAAATCTCATCAGGCTTAATTTCCTGAATAATACGAATCAGGGAGCTAGAGTCAGTCATATCTCCATAGTGGAGATTAACGAGACGCTGCTTCTTCATATCACGCACCCACTCATCGAGATATAGATGCTCAATACGCTCGGTATTGAAGGAAGAAGAGCGACGGATAATACCGTGAACTTCATAACCTTTTGAGAGAAGAAACTCCGCCAAGAACGATCCATCTTGACCTGTGATACCGGAAATTAATGCAACCTTGCTCATGTTTTTTTATATTATTTATCCTTTATTCTCTCACAAGCAGGAGCGAAAAAAGGTGATGTTAGCGGGGCGAGCCTATCATATTTTCAGCACTTCGTCAATAGTTTACTTCGAGATAATAGATAATTTTTGCGAGGAGAGAAGATTTTAGAGTTAAATGCAGCTGAAAAGAAATATCACGAAACCGCGGGGAAGAAAGAAGGCTAGAAAGAGTCACATATTTTTCTTGCTCCCATTCCAAAGAAAAGGTAAGCTAGGCGTGACAATTATGCGAGGCTAGTCCCCCCTAGATTCCCCCGCCACACATTCAACAACATCATCATCTATGTGCGCTCAACCCGCTGACCAAGAAAAAATACAAGCCGCTCGCCAGCGAGCACTCGACTCCGCCATGCTCCAAATCCAAAAGGATTTCGGCGAAAGCGCCATCATGCGCCTCGGCGACCGCAAGACCATGGAAGTCGAAGTCATCCCTACGGGGAATCTCCTCATCGACCGCGCACTCGGCGTAGGCGGCTTCCCACGCGGGCGCATCATTGAAGTCTATGGACCAGAATCCTCTGGTAAGACCACCCTCACACTCACCGCCATCGCACAGGCTCAGCGCTCTGGTGGACTCGCAGCCTTCATTGATGTCGAACACGCGCTCGACCCATCCTACGCGGCAAAGCTCGGTGTGAAGCTCGATGACCTCCTCATCTCCCAGCCCAGCAGTGGTGAGGAAGCCCTACAGATCTGCGAAGCTCTCGTGCGCTCAAACGCCATCGACGTCATCGTCCTCGACTCCGTCGCCGCCCTCGTCACGAAGCAAGAACTCGAAGGCGACATCGGTGACAGCACCGTCGGCGCACAGGCACGCCTTATGAGCGCCGCCCTGCGTAAGCTCACCTCCATGATCTCGAAGGCACGCACCGTCTGCATCTTCACGAACCAGATCCGCGAAAAGATCGGTGTCATGTTCGGCAATCCTGAAACCACCCCCGGTGGCCGTGCGCTGAAGTTCTACGCCTCCGTGCGCTGCGACATCCGCCGCATCGGACAGATCAAGAGCACAGACGGCAGCGTCTCGGGTAACCGCACAAAGCTCAAGATCGTCAAGAACAAGGTCGCCCCTCCCTTCACCGAATGCGAATTCGACATCATGTACAACGAAGGCATCTCGTCAGTAGGCAGCCTGCTCGACCTCGCCATGGAGTTCGACGTCGTGCAGAAGCGCGGCTCTTGGTTCAGCTACAACGGCAGCCAGCTCGCGCAGGGACGCGACAGTGCGAAAGACGCGCTGCGTGGCAACGAAGAACTCTACAAGGAAATCGAAGACCTCGTCCGCACGAAGCTCGAAGAAAAAGCAGCCTCGCGCAAGTAATTTTTCCATATTCCTGATTATATATGGATCGCGGGAGAACTCGCGATCCATTTTTCATAAAGTCATGCCTAGCCGCCCTCTAGCCCACCTACTCCCCGAGCAAGCAGAAGCCTTCACGAATGCAGTCGCCGTCGCGACCTACGCTCAGAACTGCCTACAGGCACTCGGGCTGCATGACTGGACATTCCAATGGGATAAGGCGAAGCGCCGCCTCGGCTGCTGCCGACCAGACAGGAAAGAGATCAGCCTCTCCATCCACTTCGTAGCATACTACCTCCAGCGCGACTGGGAAGAGCAGCAGCTCATCCAGCGCGTCATCCTGCATGAGATCGCCCATGCCCTAGCAGCAGAGCACCACAAAGCGCGCGGACATGGAACCGTGTGGAAGCACTACTGCGCCGAGCTCGGAATCGCAGGCGAAAAGGCCAGCACACGCTGCGACGCATTCGTACGCGACGTAAAGGTAGGGCATAGGGAGAGACAGCCACGCTACACACTCATCATCGAAGACACGGGAGAAGTCATACGCCAGTACTATGTGAAACCGAGGCGCAGCGTGCAGCAGTGGAAGAGCTGCTACATCCCAGGGAGGAAGGAAGAGACGCTGGGAAAGCTGAAAGTCATCGAAAATACCTAAAAGCGACACCTAAATGGATTCTTAAGGGACCCTTGCAAAATTAGCAGCTTCGGATTTTGCATGCACTTTGGATGATAATTTACGGCGTTTGGGTGCGCATAGCGAGCTATGTAAGCCCAAAAAGCTGTAAATTCTCACCAAAATGCAGCAAAAGGCGTGCTGTTTCGCGCATTTTAGAGATTCACATTCTGCTCGGACTAATTTTGCAAGGTCCCCTTAAGGGCGCGCCCTTAAGCAGGATGCAAGGACGGCGTCCTTGCTGGGTTTGGGCAAAGCCCAAGGAAAAGCCGTGCTCGCAGAGCACGGTCTGCCTCTGGGCTCTGCCCAGACCCGCAAGGGCTCCGCGCCCTTGACCCGACAGGTGGTCGGACCACCTGTACCGCCTCTATGGTGGGTGTGGCACACGCGCGATTGCGCAGAGAAGACGCGAGAAGAACCGCTAATGATTAACTATTAAAAGCCTAGTTTCAGTCCCTGCGGTTTTCATGGAGTGATGCCCA
>CAYJNX010000035.1:0-16667 GCA_964371525.1 uncultured Akkermansia sp.
GCACTTTGGATGATAATTTACGGCGTTTGGGCGCGCATAGCGAGCTATGTAAGCCAAAAAAGCTGTAAATTCTCGTCAAAATGCAGCAAAAGGCGTGCTGTTTTGCGCATTTTCGAGATTCACATTCTGCTCGGACTAATTTTGCAAGGTGCCCTTAGGGGACTTTGCAAAATTAGCAGCTTCGGATTTTGCATGCACTTTGGATGATAATTTACGGCGTTTGGGTGCGCATAGCGAGCTATGTAAGCCCAAAAAGCTGTAAATTCTCGTCAAAATGCAGCAAAAGGCGTGCTGTTTTGCGCATTTTCGAGATTCACATTCTGCTCGGACTAATTTTGCAAGGTGCCCTTACGCAAACGCAGTTGTCCGCAGGCGGCATTAATGTCATGCCCCTTCTCGTAGCGCATCGTGACGGGTATACCAGCCTTCACGAGTATATGGCAGAAGTCCTTACAATGCTTCTCTGAGGGACGTACCCAGCTGAGGCCTTCGACGATATTATAGGGGATGAGGTTCACCTTCGCCTTCAGATCGCGGGCGATCTTCACGAGCTGGCGTGCATCGTCGAAGCTGGCGTTCACCTGATCTATAAGTATATACTCCAGCGTGATCATATGCTTATTATTTGCCGTCCACTCGTGCAGAGCTGGCAGGAGCTCGCTAAGTGGCCACTTGCGGTTCACAGGCATGACCTGCGAGCGGACATCATCATTCGCGCCATGCAGAGAGATGGCGAGGCGTATGGGCTTGCCGAAGTCAGCTAGTCTCTTCAGTCCTGCGACATGTCCTGACGTGGAGATGGTGATGTGGCGTGCGCCAATGAGCAAGCCTCGATGATCCATAATGAGGCGTAGTGACTGCTCCAGGTTATCCATGTTTGCGAGTGGCTCTCCCATGCCCATGAAGACGAGGTTATCGACACGACTTCCTGCCACTTCTTCTGCGAGAAGGATCTGACCGAGTATTTCATCAGTGCGTAAATCTCGCTTCAGTCCCAGCAAGCCAGAGGCACAGAACTTACAGCCAAAGGCGCAGCCTACCTGCGAGGAGACGCAGAGCGTGATACGATCGCTGCGCTTCCCTCCCTTACCTTCAGCAGCTGGGATGATGACGGACTCGACGAGCTCTCCGTCGTGGAGACGCGAGAGCATCTTCTTCGTGCGGGATGATCCTGTACTTTCAGACACTTCGACGAGCTCCATGTTACGCAGGCTGTATGAAGAGGCGAGCTG
Source organism: uncultured Akkermansia sp. (assembly GCA_964371525.1). Taxonomy (GTDB): domain Bacteria; phylum Verrucomicrobiota; class Verrucomicrobiia; order Verrucomicrobiales; family Akkermansiaceae; genus Akkermansia. Next base: position 1,233 of record CAYJNX010000035.1, read on the forward strand.
CTCACGCAGAGCGGGCGCGATGTTGCTCATCTGGTCGAAGCTTATGACGCGCTTCTTCCATATCCACTCCATGATCTGAGTGGCGCGGAAGGCACTCTGCCCCATCTGCTTCATCAGATCGGTGAGCTGCTCGTGGGTCAGTGAGAGGAGGCTGGGCTTCAGCGCTTCTGAGCCCAGATTATCTGTTGATCGTTCGCACATGATAGAAAACTCTACATGATGGTGTCGACATAGTCATCGACATCGAAGGTGACGAGGGACTCTGCCGACTCTCCTGTACCGAGGTAGAGAGGTGAGATATTCAGCTCATCACGCATGGCGACGGCGACACCGCCCTTCCCTGAGCCATCCATCTTCGTGATGACGACAGCGTCGAGGGGTGTAGCCTTGTGGAATTCCTTCGCCTGCATCAGGGCATTCCCTCCTGTAGTCGCATCGACGACGATATAACAGGCGTGGGGGGCACTCTCATTTTGCTTCGCTATACTGCGACGAATCTTCGAGAGCTCTTCCATGAGGTTGTGACGCGTATGTAAGCGACCCGCTGTGTCACAGATGAGGTAATCAAAGCCATTTTTAATCGCATGCGTGTGGGCTTCGTAGCAGACGGAGGCTGGATCTTGGTTCTCACGTCCCTTGTAAATAGGAATATTGAGGCGTGTCGCCCAGCTGTCAAGCTGCTCGACAGCTGCAGCGCGGAAGGTATCCGCGGCTGCGAGTAGGACGCGCTTACCTTGCTTTTGCAGCTTGTAGGCGAGCTTCGCACTCGTTGTGGTCTTTCCTGTACCATTCACCCCCACCATCATGAGGACGATGGGTTCATCTTGCTTCGGCTCTGGCAGCTGAGGGAGGGGAGCAGGGAATGCGGAGCGGAGCTCATCCTTAATGAAGTTCGCGATGTCACGAGCATCTTGCTCGTCACGCTCACGCAGCACCTCTATCATAGGGATGACGCGCTTCGCACCTATGTCGGCAGAGATGAGATCGGCTTCGAGCTCATCCCAGTCTATCTCTGGCTCACTGATAAATTTATCAATGAGGCGTGTGAAGAAATTAGCCATATTTGTTTCTCTACTGGTATTTAGTCAGCTGATTCATCGTCAAGCACGACTTGAGGCTGTTCTTGAACGATGGGCAGAGGCTCTAACTGATCCTCGTCTTCTGGATCATCTTGAGGCTCGGGAGCTGTCGCCGCGGCGGCGAGCACACCATGAATGAAGGGCGCGCTCTTAGATCCTGAGAAGGTATTCGCGAGGGCTGTGGCTTCCGATATAACGATGGGTAGTGGCAGCTGAGCACCTTTCAACTCATAGAGTGAGAGGTAGAGAATGCTACGGTCTAGCACATCGAGACGATCGAGTGAGTAACGCTTCAATAGCGGGGAAATGAGCTTGTCCCACTCAGCCTGTCTATCGAGAGCTGGCAGTGCCATCTCTTCCACGGCGGGGCGCAGTTCCTCTAAATCAAGGCAAGACTGCACGAGTCCGCGGAATTCACCTTCTGCAGGGAGTGCCTTGATATCAGTGAATACCTGTAGGCTCTGCTCGATGCGTGAGCGACGCTTCAGTACAGGCACTAAAGGCAGGAATTCCTCTTCATAAGCGGGGAAATCGAGAGTAGCCTGCGTATACTCAGCAGCGAAGGCACTACAAATACCTGCTTGTCTCACGATGCTGTGAGATTCATCGAGTAACTCCTCATCGCTATCGAATCGCTTATCCGTGTGCATCAGCTGTAGAGACGCGACGCTGGATTCCATTCTCTGCGACGCTCCATAGTAACGCTCCAGTGACTCACGCAGACCCAGCGTCATCATGTCGCCTTCTAGCGCACGGGTGATGCGTGAGACCTGCTCACTGAGGGCATCAAAGCTCGCTGTCGAGCTACGTGACGTATGAAGAATAGCCTTCGTGAAGGCCTGAATAAAGTGGCTGCGCTGCTTTTCCTGCGCGATGCTCCAGAAGAGGTCTCGTGCGATGGATGCCTCGCCTGATTGCAGAGTGGCGTAGATGAACTGTAGGGCACTCTGGCGTATCTTACTACGTTGTATCATGTAGTATAAAATCTATCAATAGGGTATTATATCGGCTTAATGCAAGTCGGCGAATGGATCAGACTTCGGAGGAAGGATTTCCCTCTCTCTATTTTTATCAACGAGGTCTACCATAGCGGTAGCAGCCATGCCAGCCTCACGGCCGCGGTTCAGACTAGCAGCCACGCAGCGAGCGAATGCCTGCTCTTCACTATCAAGCAAAAGCACCTCATGAATAACTGGAATCATGGAATCACATGCAATGCTCATCAATTGATTCGTGATAGCACTGCCTATCAGATCGGCATGGGCTGTGCTTCCACGGAGAATCACACCGAGAGCGACGACGACGGCGGGGCGTTCGCTTGCCATTTCAATAGAACGCTTCACCATGACGGGAACTTCAAAGGCTCCAGGGACACGCACGAGTTCTACGCGTACACCAGGGCAGCCGACCTGCAATTCGGCAAGGCAATTTTTTACGAGAGCATCGGTAAACTTTTCATTATATGAAGCAGCTACGACGGTTATTTTCAGCTTACTCGCGCTGATGCGATTCCTTTGTGGGAGTTCAGTAGACATAATATTCAGATACGGGTGTCCTTTGACCCGCGTGCAAATAATAGCACCATCACCCAGTTAGGTCAAGTCATCATAAAAGAATTAGTTATAAAATATTCCTAAAAATAACAATTTTCCACCACCACTCACAGTCTCTCTCTACCCTGTTCATTAATATAACTTGATTTCCCGCAGCCACCATGCTAATAATCTTCTATGTCAGTCCCTCAGAACACCATTGCCCTCATCTTCGATTTCGACCACACACTCAGCCCACACTGCATGCAGGAAGACACGATCTTCCCTCAGTACGGCGTCGATGCGAAGCAATTCTGGGCGAAGTGCAACAAACGCTCTCAGGAAGAAGGGTGGGATGGGGAGCTAAGCTACCTCAAGGAGATACTAGACACACTACGCCTCGACAACGTGAGCAATGAATCACTGAAAGCTCTTGCCGATAAGCTGGTATTCTTCCCCGGTGTCGCGGAGTTCTTCCAGCAGTTCCCCGAGCGAGCCCTCACAGATGTACACCGTGCGGCTGGCATCAAGATAGAGTTCTACATCATCTCTAGCGGGATTAAGCCCATCATCGACGGCTCTATCATCAGCCCCTACATGCGCGAGATATTCGCCTGTGAGTTCAGTGAGAAAAACGGCTGCATCGACTTCCCGAAGCGCGTCATCTCCCACACGACAAAGACACAGTTCCTCTTCCGTATTAACAAGGGCATGCTGGCGTACAATCAAGATGTCAACGACCATCTCGATGCCTCCCTGCGCCCTATCCCCTTCCAGCAGATGATTTACATAGGTGATGGACCCACAGATGTCCCCTGCTTCACCGTCATGCGCCAGCTGGGCGGCTCAAGCATCGCGGTGTACAATCCCAAGGACGATACGCGCAAGAGCTTCCGCAAGTGCTACGCGCTCAAGTCTGTGAGAAATCGCGTCGACTTCATCGCCCCCGCAGACTACCGTGAGGGCAGCCACCTCTCCCATATTCTCGAAGAAAAGGTAGGCGGCATGGCAGATAACATCCTTCACGCCAGACGCATCGCCGTGCAGAACAATCTCATCTCAGCCCCGAAGCTGAGCGATTAAAGCCGACGACTTAGGATATTAGCTCACACGCGTCATCTGCGTGAGATAAAGCTCAGGGCGAGCGGAAGAGGATGATTTCTTCTTCCGCTTTTCTGCGCTCACGCGCATCTGCAAACGATGGACACCCGCACCTAGTCGGAAAAGACTAATAGCCTGACTAGGCTTCTTCCCTTCCCCCCATGAGAAGAGACAAGCATCGCCCCCCTCGCTCGTGGTCAGCTTCGTCGCCCAGCCGTAGCTTTCGAGATCGAGCAGGAATCCATACACGCCGTCCTTTTCAACTGCGAGGTTGAAGTACGCACGGAAGCCACCATTCTCATCATGCTCCAGCTCCAGTTTCTGGCGATTAGGATTCGGCACACCTGTCGTGAGTTTCAGCTTCTCATCAGGCTTCTGGAACGAGCGAAGCTTATTCACCTTTTTTTTCTCTTGTAAGAACACCGAGACCGCCACACCCACACTGACGATAGCACCGACGATCAGGTAAGACTGTACGATACTCGTCCCTACCCCCTCCGCGGAGAAAACTAGAGTCGCACCCATCGCACCAGCGACAGCGGCCGTCAGCAAGAGACCGACGCGGAAACCGAAGAGCATCCCAGGGAAGAGGAAAAACAGGAGCATACCTCGTACACCCTCCTTATTAAAGGGCAAGGCGCGTGCTAAGCGACGACGTAGCGCGCCCTCAGTCAGGCGCATCAGATCAGACTGCGAAGTGGTGGAATCTATATTCACACGAGAAAGATAGCACAGAATCACCGTACACACAAGCGCAAAGCCCCCGCGTGACCTTTATCAGCTTTCATTCTTCTTCACATAAGACGCCCAGATATAGCGCGTGAAAATAACCTTAATAGCAGCAGTCAAAGGCACTGCGATGAGAGCCCCCACGATACCTCCGAAGACCATCCCCCAGAAGAGCACGGAGAACATGATGGTTAAGTCATGCATCCCCACCTGATTCCCCAGAATACGAGGCTGAATCACCCAGCCATCGAACTGGCTCACCGCTACAAAAATAAGAGCCACCGCCAGCACATAAGTAGGATCACCCCATGTAAACCAAGCGATGAGCAGAGCAGGCACACTGGTGAGTATCATCCCGATGTAAGGAATAATCCCAAGAAGAGCCGCAGCGACACCTATCGTCACCGCATAAGGAAGCCCAAGGATGAGTAAGGCGGTACAGAGCATCGCTCCATCGATAACACTGACAAGCATCTGACCGCGCACAAAGGCGATTATATAGCCATTAATCTGCTGAAGAGTCTCCACGAGCTCATGACGGAAGAGGGAGCGGCGAAGCGGGATGATGCTATGCCAGCTCTTACTGATACGTTCGCTCTCTAGTAGGAAGTAGAAGAGGAAGACGGGGGCTAGCACGAAGCCCACAGCGAAGCTCAAAGCCCCAGTAAGGGCGCGAGTCCCAGCAGTGAGGTAACCCCATGCTTTCTCCACCATAAAGTTACTATGATAATTTAGCAAAGAAAGCAGCTTCTTCTTATAATCCTCACTGGGAATAGCCTGTAGCTCCGCGACGAGTTCTTCATCCTTGCGCTGCATGCTCTCCTTCACAGCCTTGTCATAGACCATATCCACCGTACTCTGGACGAGTGGCTTCTTGAGCATGTCCTCAGCTGTCGCAATCGCGCTCTTATAGATAGCATCGCGGTTTTCCACCAGCTCCCCTGTCTGCTGAACAAGAGGAGGAATGATGGTGGCGAGCAAGGACGCTACAGCTAAGAATGCGCCGAAGAGCACGATAAGCACCGCATAGAGTCGGTTCTTCACCTTCCTCTGCACGAGCTTGACAATAGGGAAAAGCAGGTAGGCGAGAATCCCCGCAACAATCACAGGGAGCAGCACGGCTTCCAACTCCGTGAAGAGGAAACCTAGCCCAAAGAGGAGGGCACAGACAAGAGCGACAATCACCAAGATCGCTAACCCGCTGAGCGCAGCCCAGCAGACCTGACGCTGGAAAAGCGAAGGAGTCTCGTTTTTCTTCGATTGATCATCACTCATGGCAGATATTATCCTTTAAAAATTAAGCAGGCTCAGGTGCAGGAAGCTCTGTCACGTCTTCTGACACTTCTTGCGTCACCTCTTCTGTCTCTGCGGGCTCTGCTGACTCCCCTTCCTCGGTGGTGTCTGCCACTTCAGACTCATCGCTAGGCTCATCGCTAGATTCCGCAGCCTCTATAGGCGCAGCAGCCGCAGCTACTTTAGGACAGTCCTCCAGTTCCTTCATCGCGTGAGGATCACCCTGCTGGGCGAGAGAGGCGAAGAGTGAGCGAGCCTTCGCCACATCCTTACGCAGCCCATAACCATAGCGGTAGAATACCGCCAGATTATAGCGCCCCCATACAGAATTAGCAGCAGCAAGCTGGTGTGCCGTATCAAGTATAGCCTTCGCTTCATCCGCTGTGAGACCGAGCTCTTCTATAGCCGTTTTATACTCCGCGCCAAAGCGCACGAGTGCTGGCGCGTAGCCAAGCTGAGCCGCCTTAAGGTAGGCACTTGCCGCTCTATCAATATCCTGTGGCAGGCCCTGTCCGAGTTCAAAGCACAGAGCCAGCTGGTAGAATGCTCTACCATTACCAGCATCTTGGCGCGCAGCCTCAGCGAAGAAAATCGCAGCTTTTTCGAGCTCACCGCGATTATCCAAGATGAGTCCCTTAAGCAGAGACTGTTCAGACTCAGGCAATGTAGGATCTATCTTCTTGAAATAATCGGGAACTACATCCTGAGGCTCTTCTGTGCCCTCATTCGCGTCGCCACCTTCACCACTGTCGCCACCTTCGCTTTCTTTCACCTTCTCCACTGGCTTAGGCCTTTCCTTCAGCCCATTCTTGTAGAGGAACTCTTCCGCGTACTTCAGGGACTCCCATGTAGGTATATCTATCCATTCAGACGCATCACCCTTATTATTCGGCAGCTCCGTAGACCCCAGCGCGCTATCTTCAGCAGCAGGAAGCAGGGTGTAGCCTACGTAGACGAGCTTTGTGTTCAGATCCAAGCGCAGCGTCATCATCAGACGCAGCCCATTGAAATCATAAATATGCATGGGGTAGCGTTCCCCCTGATGCAGTTCTGGTGCGAGGTGATACCTCGGCGTATTCTCTGATCGGTCTGTATCGACACCGTAAGCATCCTTCACCGCATTTGTCACATACAGGTAAAAGGACTTCACCTCCGCGTTAAACATATCCGAAGGGATGCCTTCTTGACCATCGACATGGATAGCAATGAGCTTTTTTCCATTATTCGCGAACTCAAAGCTCACGACCCAGTCTTGATGCGCCACGCGCTGCGTCATCTGGTGCGAGCGCTGCAACTTGCTCGCTTGCGGCGCACCCTCTATAGCTGTCATATCCGAAGAATCAGCTAGTTTTTTCGTCACTTCGGCTCGCGAGTCGCCGAAGTCCACGCCGCCGATCAAAGCCGCGAAGCTAGGACTGAGGCTGAGAAGAATGGCTAAGATAGGTGATTTCATATAGAGGAGGAGTAAGAAATTAATACCATGTTAAGCCAGCTGCTTTACGGACACGCTCCAGCACCACATTCGCCGTGACGCGGGCGCGTGCAGCACCATCGCGGAGCACATTCTCCACATAGCCCGCATCGGCGAGCAGCTCCTCGCGACGTTCGCGCGCGGCACGGAAGAATTCCCAGTATACCTCGAAGAGCTCCTTCTTAAACTGTCCGTAGCCTATGCCACCAGCTTCAAAGTCACGAACCATGCGTGCATACTCATCCGCTGTAGCGAAGAGCTTGAAGAGCGACAGAATGATAGAGCCCTCAGTCGGCTTAGGATCTTCGAGAGGTGTAGTATCGGTGACGACCTTGCGATTGATAAGCTTACGCAGAGCCTTCTCTTCACCAAAGATGGGCAGGGTATTGCCGTAGCTCTTGCTCATTTTCTGACCATCGAGACCAGGGACGACAGCGGTCACCTCACTGATGATGGGATCTGGTAGCTTCAGGACGTCGTCACCGAAGCGTTCATTCACCTTGACTGCAAGATCTCGTGTCACTTCCAGATGCTGCTTCTGATCTTTCCCTACAGGAACAGCATCAGCGTCGTAGAGCAGGATATCAGCAGCCATCAGTGCAGGATAGGCGAAGAGGGCATGCGAGGCGGCAAAACCCTTCGCGACCTTATCCTTGTAAGAGTGGCAGCGTTCGAGCAGCCCCATAGGACAGAGCGTGCTGAGAATCCATGCGAGCTCATTCACTTCGGGGACAGCGGACTGCACAAAGAAGACTGACTTCTGCGGATCGAGTCCACAGGCGAGCAGATCGAGCGCAAGACTATGCGTGTTCTCATAGAGCTGCTGAGCCGTGTCCATCGTGGTCATGGCATGGTAGTTCGCGACGAAGTAATAGCCCTCCCCCTGATCTTGGAGCTGGACTGCTGGCTGAATAGCCCCGAAATAGTTACCGATATGGAGTTGCCCGCTGGGCTGTAAACCTGTTAAAAAACGCATAGGAAAAATAGAAAAAATAAAGCTGACAAATTATAATAAAAATAAATGGCTAAGGCAAGCGATAATAAACAGAGATCACTGCCTATCGGTAAGCACACGCTTGAGATACTGCTCAAGGCTCGTAGCAGAGTAGTTCCCCTCGATGCTACGCAGGCGCACCCCCTCGGTGTAGAGGAATGTCATAGGAACCTGCTTGATACCGAATTCTTCAGCGAGTCCCTTGTACGCATCGGGATCGACGACAACGACCTGTAATTCACCCTGAGCTTTCTCAGACAGCTCCTTAAGAGCAGCTTTCATCGAGTTCGAATAAGGACACCACTCTGTCGCAAAGCAAAGGAGCAGCGAGCGACCAGATACCCCCGTGAGCTGCTTCACATTCTCGCCTTCGTACAAACTGTAGGGGGCGAACTGATACTCTTCCTGTGGCAGAGAGGGCGCGACGTATTCCTCCTTGATGAGAGATTCTAAGTCTATCTGGTCGGGGTTTGGGGGTGGTTTTATTTCCGTTGTGAAGCGAGCACGGCGTAGCTTATCTTCCTCCTCGCTTTCGCCGCATGACGAGAACAGGGAGAGAGAAGTCACGCAGAGAGCGCAGTGCAAAAGTGTTTTTAGTCGAAGCATAGTTGATTAGAGTCGTTGAGATTAATCAGCGAGTATGATGCCAGCTCTGCTGGCGTGGCGATGGGCGGAATTTCACTACTCGCTGAGCGGCCACGGCACAGAGCTCACCTGTCTGAGGGTGTCGCACGACGCGCTCCGCCTGCTCATGCACTCGAAAGCTCCCGAAGCCTGCGAGCTTCACCTCACCATCTCGACGCAAGCCCTCGCGTATCGCCGCTACGACGGCAGTGAGTGCGAACTCCGCAGCACCAGCCGTAGCAGTCCCACCGAGAGCTTCACGCACTTCATCAATGATTTGCTGACGCTTCATCGGTGGAACGGTATAGATAGGAATTAGTCACGGCTGCGACCAAGAATCATCATCGCGTAGTAGGCCAGCATGGCGAGCGAAGAAAGAGCCGCGACCACATAGGTCATCGCAGCCCAGCGTAGAGCAGTACTCGCATCACTCTGCATATCGCGATTCAGCGCACCTGTGTGATCCAGCCATTGCAGAGCGCGACGGGATGCGTCAAACTCAACGGGAAGCGTGATAAAGGCGAACAGCGTCGTCGTAGCAAAAAGAGCTAAGCCTATCCAAGCGACAGTAGGAGAAGATCCAGCCATCATCAGGAAGATACCTATCATGAGGACGATAGAGCCGAGATTCGAGCCTATACCCACCATGGGAACGAGCTTCGAGCGCAGCTGAAGCCATGCGTAGCCCTTCGCATGCTGGATGGCGTGCCCGCACTCATGAGCAGCGACGGCCATAGCGGCGACGCTGGATTCATTATAAACCATCTCACTGAGGTTCACCGTACGGTCGAGAGGATTGTAATGGTCTGTTAGTCGCCCTGGGGTGCTGATAATCTTCACATCCGTGATGCCATTTTCGGCAAGCATCTTGCGAGCCGCTTGAGCACCTGTCATGGGAGCTGCCTGCTGGGCGAAACGCTCCATATTACTCTTCATGCGCCACTGCACAAAGTAGCTGAGTATCATAAAGAAAATAATGATAGCGAAGCCACCCATATTCGAAAACCCCATGCCTTGAGATGCGCTATAACCAGAGGATTCTATCTGGGACGCAGCCTGAGCGAGAATACCTAAGAAGTAATTAGTTATTTCCATAAAAATAATCTTACCACAGCCGTCAAGCTCTGGCAACCCTCTTTTCTGGCATTGTGCGCCATCGAGCGTATATCGTGCGTATGAGTCATTTATGAGCGCAGCTTCTCTGCGCCCGCTCGCCGTAAGGGGCTAGCTTGGAGGATAGAAGCAAGTGCTGCATCATCGAGTTCACGCAATTCATCAAGCGATAGCTCACGTAGGCGCGCGCGCATGAGAAAACGCGCATCGCAGCGCAGGCCTACGCGCTGACGCGAGGCATTCCACGGGCAGACATCTTGGCAGGCATCGCAGCCGAAGAGCCATCCGCTCTCAGCTCGGGCGCGGGCGATCTCTTCTGGCATGGGTTCCTTCGCCTCTATCGTCCAGTAAGAAAGACAGCGACGCGCATCACATGTTTCCCCATCAAGGGCAGCCGTCGGACAGGCATCCAGACAGCGGCGGCAGTTTCCGCATCGGGACTTCGCAGGCTGATCAAAGGAGAGCTCTAGCGTGGTCAATATACTGGCAAGCACAGCGTAAGAGCCACGCTTCTCGTGAATGAGCATGCCGTTTTTCCCTATCCAGCCCAGCCCTGCCTGCTGAGCGAAGAATCGCTCGCTAACAGGTCCTGAGTCAGAAAAGCAACGCTGCACACCGCCATAGATCTGAAGACATTCATCCAGATCAGCCAGTTTTGATTTAAGAACAAGGTGATAATCTTCCCCCTGCGCGTAGCGGGCGACGCGCCCTGACCGAGCCCTCGCATCATGACTCGCATACTCATAGCGCAGCATGATAACAGAGCGCACCGAGGGGAGCACGAGCTCTGGGCTTAGTCTCGCATCCACATGACGCTCCATCCAGCGCATCTCGGCGTGAGCTCCACGCTCTACCCAATGACGAAGGGTGTCCCCTTGATCTAAAAATGGAGAGCATACCCCCACGGCAGAGAAGCCTAATTCCGCCGCGACTGCAGCGACAGCATTGCGTATCGTCTCAGGGCTGGCTTCAATCTTAGTCATTGAAAAAAGGGACGTACTGAGCGACATGCTCCAGCGCATTCTTAAAGCGCGTGCTATAACTCATCCGTTCTTCTTCATCCTCGCTTTTACCGAGATGCTGAAGGAGACGCTGCATATTCACCGCAGAAGATTTATCCCCTAGCGACGCAGCCATGCGGAAGAAGCGCAGAGCCTGCTGCTCGTCCTTCCCCACGCCTATTCCGCGCTCTAAAAGAATGGCGAGATTATTCATCGCGCGAGCATCATTATAGCGCGCACCCTCTGCGTAGTATTTTACCGCGAGCGGGTAATTTGGCTTACTGAGCCCCAGTCCAGACTGGCATATATAGCCGAGGTAGAAAAAAACATTCGGCGTCTCTGGAGCATCTGTCGTGAGTTTTTTCAGCAACTTAATCGCTGCGAGAGGGTCACGCTGGCAGCCTATGCCCTTCATATAATAGCGAGCGAGCTCAGCACGTGCCTCATAAGAGCCTCGCTCGGCGGCGCGTGTCAACCACTTGAACGCTTCCGCATTCGACTTTTCATCATGATCGCGCTCTAGGTAACGCACGAGGCGCATCATCGCATCGAGCTGAGCTGCGAGTTGTCCGACAGATGCGTCCTCCGAGAGCTCTTCGCTCGCCATCTGTCTCGCATAGGCTCTTGCTTTTTCAGGCTCTGCTTCCAAGCCCTTGAACTTCCCCTCCCACACATCAAGCAGCAGGAGGCTCGCAGGAATGAAGCCCGCTTCAGCCGACTCACTCAGCAAGATCGGCACGCCAGATACATCAGTGACCGACTTATGTTCAAGCAGCGTACGAGCAAGAACATATCGCTCTTCTGCGACGATCATTTGCTCTGTATCGGAGATCGCCTCTTCGGAGTCTTCATCCATATAGAAGTACAGCTCAGTCGACGACACCGCAGCAGCATGCAGTGCAGCATGGCTGGAGCAGCAGAGCAAAATCATAGTCGCTGCGAATAAGCGACGCGCATGGGGGAGCATCAGGGTGAGCACAGATGAGTTATAACAGATGAAATCCCCCTTGTCCATGCAATTATACATCTGCTGGCGTGAACAAAAAACTTGACATCATAGGCTCTAGCTCTAAAATACTCACGAATATGAACAAAGAAGCCATCATTCCCCTGCTTAAAGCGGACGCGCGTCTCAACGATGCGCAACTTGCAACCTCACTCGGAGTCACTGAAGCTGAAGTCTGCCAAGCGCGAGCGGAACTCGAAAAAGAAGGGCGAATCCGTGGCTACCAAGTCATCATCAATGACGATGAAGATGAAGGCCACGTATACGCCTTCATCGAGGTACGCTGCACACCTCAGCGAGGTGATGGCTTTAACCGACTCGCACGCCGTGTCGCACGCTTCGAGGAAGTACGCAGCTGCTACCTCATCTCGGGCGGCTACGACTTACTCGTACTCATGGAGTCGAACACGCTCCCTGCTGTCGGTCGCTTCGTCAGTGAAAAGCTCTCTAACATCGACGGTGTTCTGTCCACGGCGACGCATTTCCGCCTGAAGACTTACAAGAAAGATGACGTACTCTTCGAAGACGACATCCCACATGAACGCCTCATCGTCTCTCCCTAAGAACGTCGCATGAACTGGGAAAACAAACTCAGCCACAAGGTCAGTGCCCTCCCCGGCTCTGGCATCCGCGCCTTCTTCGACCTCGTCATCGGGAGTAAGGACATCATCTCCCTCGGTGTAGGTGAGCCCGACTTCGTGACACCATGGCACATTCGCGAAGCGAGCATCATTTCACTTGAAAAGGGACAGACGACTTACACGAGCAATCTCGGGCTTGAGACCCTGCGCGACAGCATCGCAAAGTACGTCTCAGGATTCTTTCACGTCGACTATGATCCGCGCAAGGAGATTCTGCCTACGGTAGGAGTCAGCGAGGCCATCGACCTCGCCCTGCGAGCCATTCTTAACCCTGGTGATGAAGTGATCTATCACGAGCCCTGCTACGTGAGCTACAGCCCTAGCATCCTCCTCGCCGACGGCATCCCCTGCCCCATCCAGACAGGCATAGAAGACCTCTTCGCCCTGAATCCAGAGCGACTGGAAGAAGCGATCACCGAGAAGTCCAAAGTACTCATGCTAAACTTCCCGACGAACCCCACAGGTTCGATCGCACCTTATGAGACACTCAGGAAGATCAGCGAGATCTGTGTGAAGCATGACCTCATCGTGCTGACAGACGAGATATACTCCGAGCTTCGCTACGATGGTGAAGAGCATACGAGTATCGCCGCATTCCCAGGGATGAAAGAGCGCACTGTGCTGCTACACGGATTCTCCAAGGCATTCGCCATGACAGGATTCCGCCTCGGCTACGTCTGCGCGCCAGCCCCTCTCATCGATCAGATGTGCAAGATTCATTCCTACACGATGATATGCCCGACGATCACCTCCCAGCAGGCTGGGATCGAGGCTCTTGAAAATGGCACTCCCGCCATGCTGGAGATGCGCGACAGCTATCATGAGCGTCGTGACTATCTCGTGAAGCGATTCAATGACATGGGCATGGACTGCCACCTCCCCGGTGGAGCATTCTACACCTTCCCCAGCATCAAGCGTTTCGGGCTAAGCTCGGCAGACTTCGCCCTCAGACTCCTTAAGGAAGGAAAGGTCGCCGCTGTACCGGGCACCGCCTTCGGTGCTTCAGGTGAAGGCTATCTGCGCTGCTGCTACGCGACAAGCATGACTCAGCTAGAACTGGCCTGCGATCAGATGGAGCTCTTCTGTGAAAGACTTTTGAAGAGTCAGAGCTAAGCTCTCATACCATCCACGACATGACATCCCGCCACAGTCACCTGCGCGACGACAGCGTCCTGTATCGCAGCTACGCTGTCCCCTTCATCATTTTCATGCTGCTGACGCTGCTGTTTCCCGCAGCAGACGCCTTCTTTACGTGGGATCACCCCGAAGCGGCATGGTGGCAGCGCGCACCCGAGATGTTCGTCTACCCCCTTCAGACCATCATCTGCGGGGGCTACCTCTGGTGGACGAGACGCGGAGTCGAGTGGGACTGGGCATGGAAGCCCTGCTTACTCGGTGCCGCCCTCGGTGCGGTGGGCATAGGCCTATGGCTCGTCCCCTACTTCACAGGCTGGGCTGAGACGAGTGAGGGATTCGACCCCGGTCGCATCTTCGGCGAGGGGAGCGCGATGTTCTACATCCAGTATCTACTGCGCTTCTTGCGAGCCGTGGTCATCGTCGCACTGGTCGAGGAGTTTTTCTGGCGCGGCTTCCTCATGCGCTGGGTGATTGATAGGGATAATCCGCAGTCCGTCGCCTTCGGCACAGCGTCATGGAAGGCTTATTTCGTCACGACAGTAGGCTTTATCCTCATCCACCAGCCACAGGATTATGCGGGGGCATTCATTTTCGGCACACTCGCCTACTTCCTCACAGTTAAGACGAAGTGCCTCACATCCCTCGTCGTCTACCACGCCGTGGCAAATCTCATCATGGGGCTCTGCGCGGTGACGCTTGATATGTCTGGTCTGTGGTAAGCTCATTCACATACTCGTTAATCTATGCAATCTTTCATCCTCGGAGCAGGTCATGGCACGCGCATGGCACCACTCAGCCTCATCGTCCCGAAGCCACTGACCCCTGTCTTCCAAAAGCCCCTTGTCCACCACATCCTCGATCGCCATCATGCAGCGGGAGTGCGTAGCTTTCATATCAACATTTCCCAGCTGGATTTTCTCTGGGAAAAGGTCTTCCCTAAGGAAAGCTACCTCGGCTGCCCAGTGCGCCTCAGCTACGAGGAGACTCCGCTGGATTCTGGCGGAGGCTTGAAGAAGATCCTCCCCATTATAGACAAGGACAAGCCACTCATCGTCCAGAATGGTGATATCCTCACCGATATACCCGTAGATGAGCTACTGGCTCTGCATACGAAGCGCGGTCATCGTCTCACTCTCGCCCTACGCAGCGTGGATGGGAAGAAGAACGTAGGCTTCGCCCCCGAGTCCGGACTCATCACCGACATCCGTCACGCGCTAGGCGTGGACGCAGGTGGCTACCAATTCACGGGAGTTTATATTATCGACCCGAGCGTGGCGGAGCTCTTCCCTGACGAAGAACTTTTCTCCATCGTCCCTATCTGGATAGAACTCATCAAGCGCGGTGAAGCAGGTGGCGCAGTTTTCGACTGGTGTAATTGGCATGAGATTGGCAGCCCTCGTCAGTATCTGGACGCCCTCATGGAGCTCCCCTCCTCGCAGCGCATCTCCCCCCTTGCGACGATCTCCGCCCTCGCCGACCTCTGCGAAGACTGCATCGTCGGCGCAGAGGCAAGCATCCCCGCTAACACGGAAATGACGAACTGCATCGTCTGGCCTCGCACAAAGGTAGAGCCAGGGAGCTACTCTAACTGCATCCTCACACCACGCATCAAGGTAGAACTGAATTCATAAAAATCAAAACAAATCTCTGTTCAGGTTAAGGGGACTTTGCAAAATTAGCAGCTTCGGATTTTGCTTGCAGTTTGGATGATAAT
>CAYJNX010000036.1:0-16524 GCA_964371525.1 uncultured Akkermansia sp.
TTTGCCAGTGTCATCAATGATGAGCAGAGCGATAGCGAATACACTTTTTATGGACTCCTAGCCATGGGAGCAATAGCATCATGATAGATCAAGCTAGAGAACAACTGGCGCAGCAGCTGCGCGCACGCCGACAAGCGGACTCCCTCTGGGAAGGACGCTTGTCGAATAGCGCTGTGTCGACCGCCGTCGCGAGCTTTGCGCTCTTCCAATGCGGAGCAGATGCACGCGGGGGCTTGCAATGGCTCGTCGATCATGTCAACGAGGACGGTGCATGGGGTGATAGCCCCGAGAGTCCGAGCAACATGTCGGCTACACTGCTGAGCTATGCGGCTCTCTTTGCCGCACGCGGGATTGTCGAGAGCGAGGCGACGCGCGAGCGTGCGCAGGCATGGCTAGACTCTCAGCTCGGGCATCGTAATTTCTTGCAAGCCATCCTTGATCATTATGGAAAGGATCTGACCTTCTCCGTTCCCATCCTCTGCATGTGCACACTCGCGGGTATGTTCGAAGGGGAGGACGCGTGGGCGCGCATCCCGCATTTGCCCTTTAGCCTCGCGGTGTTGCCACGGCGTTTCTTCACGCTTATCAATATTTCTGTCGTTAGCTACGCTCTGCCCGCCCTCATTGCGGTGGGCTTGCTCCAGTACAAGATGTCGGGCAAGCTGTCGGCGTGGAAAGAAAAAGTCATCATCCCCCGTGTACTGCGCAAGCTAGAGGGCATGCTGCCCGCGAGCGGGGGCTTCCTTGAGGCTGCACCGCTCTCGGGCTTTGTGTCTATGTGCCTCTACGCGGCTGGTTATCCTGATAACAAAGTGACGCGAGGCACACGTGCCTTCCTCCTCAGTAATCAGAGAGAAGAGGGCGCATGGCCCATTGATACGAATCTCTCGACGTGGCTCAGCTCGCTTTCTATCAAGGCACTGGCAGAGAATGATCTGCTCAGTGACGAGGAGCGCGCCTCCATGTGCAAGGAGCTGCTCTCTCGCCAATGCCTGCACCAGCACTCCTTCACCGAGGCGGCAGCGGGCGGCTGGGCATGGACGGATCTCTCGGGCGGTGTGCCTGATGCCGATGACAGCTCGGGCGCGCTCGTCGCGTTACATATGCTGGGTCATGCCTATGATGAGCAGATAGAGCTGGGCTTGCGCTGGTTGCTTGATCTGATGAATCGCGATGGCGGTGTGCCTACTTTCTGCCGAGGCTGGGGCTTCCTTCCCTTTGATCGCAGCTGTCCTGATATCTCGGCGCATGCGCTGCGTGCTTTTGCGCTCTGGCAGCCGTCCGCGCCCGCTGCGATGCAGCAGAAGTTACAGCGCGCGATGAAGCGTATAATTTCCTATTTGCGAGCCGTGCAGAGCCCCGAGGGCGCGTGGATTCCCCTCTGGTTTGGCGCACAGGATGCCCCGCAGCAGCAGAGCCCCGTGTACGGCACAGCGGTGGTGCTGGAGCATCTCAGTGCTCTGCCTGTGCTGGCGGAGGAAGACTTTTTGCAGCGTGCTGTTGACTACCTCGTGCAGGCGCGCCATGATGACGCGCGCTGGGGAGGTGCTGCTGGTATGCCGAGCAACACCGAATGCACCGCGAAGGCCATCAAGGCACTCGCTGCCTATCGCCCCGATGCCGAGGCGACCGAGGCTCTCGCAGCCCGCGTCTTGCGCGCTCCTCTGGACTCCAGCCCCATCGGTCTCTACTTTGCCTCTCTCTGGTATGATGAAGAACTCTATCCTTTAATTTTCACCCTCAGTGCTCTAGCCCCACAGAAATGAATGCTAATCTCATTAAATGCGCCACCTTTACCGCCAGTTCAGCCCTCTGTCTAGGGCTGATCGTCAGCTGGCTCACCATGCCTATTGACTCGGAGCAGATGAGCCTACCGGGCGGTGATAAAGTGCCCGAGGGCGCGCGCAATGCCAGCGCGAATATTAAGATAGGGGAGTTCTTCGACTCCTTTGACCCGAGCATGATAGAGGCTCTCAACGCGAAGTGGGCGGGCATCTGGCCGCATTTTCGCGGGGCTGATATGAGCAATATCGTGCGCGACTGCCCGCCGCTCACCGAGCAATTTGACGACATGGAAGGGCGCATGAAGTGGAAGGTCGAGCTAGGCGAGGGACACTCTGCCCCCGTTGTCTACAAGGGCGTGGTCTACCTGCTGGATTATTCCGAGACGGAGAAGGCGGACGTGCTGCGCGCCTTTTCCTTGGAAGACGGCAATGAGCTCTGGCGTCGCTGGTACAAGATTGATATCAAGCGCAATCACGGCTTCTCGCGCACCATCCCCGCTGTGAATGACGATGTTGTCGTCTGCATCGGCCCGAAGTGTCAAGTCATGGCGGTGGATCGCAAGAGTGGTGATCTGCTCTGGAGCATTGATATGGTGCAGGACTATGGCGCAGAGATCCCCCAGTGGTACACAGGGCAATGTCCCATCATCGAGGATGGAGTCGTGCTGCTCGCGCCTGCTGGCCCAGAGGTGCTCGTCATGGGCGTGGATGTGAAGACAGGAGAGGTGCTCTGGAAGACCCCCAACCCCGAGGGCTGGCGCATGTCGCATGCCTCACTCATCCCCATGCTGCATGAGGGCAAGAGGAGCTACGTCTACTCCGCCATCGGAGGTGTTGCTGGCATCAGTGCCGAAGCCGCAGATAAGGGCAAGATCCTCTGGAGCAATAGCGAATGGGCTCCCTCTGTCGTCGCTCCCACACCGGTGCCCTGCGGAGATGGCAAGGTCTACCTCACGGCGGGCTACGGCGCGGGTGGCGCGATGCTGCAGGTGCAGGGAGATCAGGCAAAGCTCATTTCCCGTCACAAGCCCAATGAGGGGTTCTCTATCGAGCAGCAGAGTGCTATCCTACACGAGGGGCGGCTCTATGGCGTGATGCCGAAGGACGCGGGCTTCCGCCGCATGCAGTTCATGGGTGTCCCTGTGGATAATCTGAAAGATTTTGTCGTGAGTGCACCGCGTGACCTGCGCTTCGGACTCGGTCCTTACATCATGGCGGATGGGAAGTTCTATGTGCTCAATGACAGCGGCTCGATGAGTATTTTCAAGGTAGAAGGCGACACATGCAAGGTGCTAGACTCCACCCAGCTCATCAAGGGGCAGGACGCGTGGGGACCTATTGCCTACGCGGACGGGATGATGATCATGCGTGATTCGGTGACGATGTTCTGCATTGATATGAGAAAGGAGAGGAAATGAACAAGAAATTATTCCTTTGGGGCGCGTTGAATGCGCTCATCCTCGCGCTGGTGGTCTATTACCTCTGGCCGAAGCAGCAGCAGGATGTCTCCACGCATGTGACACCCAACTCTGTGGGCATTCGTATTGACTTGGAGGGCGTGCAAGCCTTTGCCCCCACGGAGGGTGGCTACCTCGTCTCCACGGCAGAGGGGATTTTCCGCGTGAATGAGCAGGGGCAGTCGCCAGAGAAACTCCATGACCTCAAGGGTATCACTTGCCTTGAGGGTGAGTGGGCGGCGAGCCGACACTCGCTTTATTATGCTGGGAAGCCCTTTGCGGACTTGGGTGCGCGCGCCTATATCACGGATATCTTGCCCCTCGGTGAGATGGTCATCCTCGCCGATGCAGGGCAGAAGAAACTTGTTGCCTTTGATCTTAAGGGCTTGTTGCTCTGGGAGCGCGATAGCTACGAGGGGCAGAACTTCAAGATTCCCAGCCCTTACTTCGCGCTGAGTGCCGATGGGGAAGAGGGCTTCTGGGTCAGCGACCCTGGGCGCCATCGACTCGTGCAGATGGACGGAGAGGGGCGTTTCAAGGCGACGTGGCAGCCGCAGGCAGGAGTTAGCTTCTTAGGCTGCTGTAATCCTGCGCAATTTTGCGCCTTGGCGGGGGGACAGTTTATTTGTTTGGAAAAGGGACTCATCCGAGTACGCCTTTTCCAGCCTTCGGGGGCGATGGAGCGCGTGCTGTGGTCACGCCCCATGCCCGAGCCTGAATTTTATTTTCAACTCAAACGTAACAAGCAGGGACAAATCGCCCTCCTTGACCTCAAAACTAGAACTATTCATCTATTACAGCTATGAAGAGACGACAATTTATTCACAGAGCCTCGCGCTGGCTTATAGGGACATCCCTCCTAGGGGGCGGGGTGGCTCTCTTAGCGAAGCGCAAGGACAAGGCCTGCATCCTCGATGTCCCGTACTGCAAGGATTGCCAGATCGTAAGCGACTGCTCTCGCCCCCAAGCCCTCCTCTTTAAACAATTCAAGAAGAAACAAGATGGACAAGGATAACAAAAGGCGTAACTTCCTGCGCACCGCGCTCGCAGGTGGTCTCGGAGTCGCAGCTGGTACTCTCTTCGCCCGCAACAAGGAGGAAGAGACCGTCTGGCAGATCGACCCCAGCAAGTGCATCCACTGCGGTGAATGCGCGAATCTCTGCGTGATCAAGCCCTCGGCTGTGAAGTGCGTGCACGGCTACGCGCTCTGCGGCTACTGCGACCTGTGCAGCGGCTACTATATCCAAGGAGCGAAGGAGCTCAACACTGCCGCCGAGAATCAGCTCTGCCCCACGGCCGCGATCAAGCGCACCTTCGTCGAGGATCCCTACTTTGAATACAGCATCATCGAGGATAAGTGCATCGGCTGTGCGAAGTGCGCGAAGGCTTGCGCCGCCTTTGGTAATGGCTCGATGTTCCTCCAGATCGTGCATGATAGGTGTGTGAATTGCAATGAATGCGCCATCGCCCTCAAGTGTCCCGCCCAAGCCATCGTACGCGTTCCCGCTGAAAAGGCTTACATCTTAAAGGAAGGATTTAAAGACTGATGAAAGCACTCTCTATACTCGCTGAATTCCGCTTCCCGAAGCCTGAGTTTACACAGGGCTACGAGACACCCTCGCTCGTGCTGCCTGGGTCAGCTGCGCCTTGGTTTGAGTACCTTTCGCTGGGACTCTTTATTGCTCTGCTCGTGCTGAGTGCGCTGGCGATGTTTCGCTGGCGTTCGCGCAAGCTGCTCTTCGTCCTCATGCTCTTCTCCGTGGTCTTCTTTGGCTTCATCCGCCAAGGTTGCGTCTGTGCGATTGGAGCGATTGGAAATGTGAGCGCGGCCGCGGGCTCGCCTGAGTACCCGCTCTCCATCTTCACGCTGCTCATCTTCCTGCTTCCGCTGCTTCTCGCTCTCTTCTTGGGGCGCGTCTTCTGCGGGGCGACCTGCCCCTTTGGCGCACTGCAAGACCTGCTGCTCATCAAGAATAGACCCGTCCCACCCGCGCTCGATGCCGCACTACGCACTATTCCACCGCTCTTCCTAGGGCTTGCGGTTGTCTTTGCCTACTGCGACATGGGCTTTTTGATCTGCCAGTATGACCCCTTTGTCGGGCTGTTCCGATTAGATCTGAAGGCGGGCTCTATCGTGTTTACCTTGGGCTTCCTCGCCCTGAGCACCATGATAGGGCGACCCTACTGCCGCTACCTCTGCCCCTATGGCTTCCTGTTGAAAATGGCCAGCTATTTCTCGCAGAAGCGTATTAGCATCACTGCAGAGGATAATAAGTGCATCAACTGCGAGCTCTGCGACACCGCCTGCCCTGTCAATGCCATCGAGCGACCACGCCTCAAGAAGCATAAGCAGAGCATTCATCACATCGCGAAGCGCGTACAGATCCTGCTCGCCCTGCTGCCCCTCTTCATTGCAGGGGGAGTCATGCTAGGGAACGCTGTCACCGACCGCGTCAGCGTCCTTAACCACGAAGTCGCCCTTCTACAGAAAATCGAGCAAAAGCAGATGGAAGATGATGCCGTCATCTCTTATATGTCCAATATGCGCCCCCTCTCTGAGCTTCAGACACAAGTCGACGATATCAAGCAGCGCGTCCATATCTCCATGATGGTACTGGGCGCGTGGTTCGGATTCATTATCAACCTATCCCTCATCATGACCTACCGTCGACGCTATAACGAAAACTATGAAATAGATGCGGGTAATTGTATCAATTGCCTGCGATGCTACGACTATTGTCCCATCAACCAACAACAAAAAAACAACGCATGAAACCCCAGCCTCTCCACCGCCAGTGCATTCAAATCGCCCTCAAAGTCGTCGGCGTATCGGCTATCGTGATGGCCATCATCATGATCCTGCAGTATATCAATCTACAGCAATTCAACCCTGAATCCTCCGAGCTACTCCCACAGCTCAAGGAGCGACTCAGTGCGAATTCCCAAGACGCGGAGCTCCAGCAGATGGTACGCGAGCTTGACTTGCTCGCGCGTCGTTCTTGGTTCGTAACACAGGAGCAGCTGCTACGCGGCAGTTACCTGCTCTTTGGTCTCCTCGGCATCCTGCTCGCAGGCGGCATCTATCTTAACCTCACGGCAGAGAAAGAAGCTGAGAAGAGCTCGCGCAGCGAGGATGAGACCCAGTCGCAGCCCATGCGCTACGCCATCGCGGGACTCGTCATAGCCCTCTGCGGCACCGCACTGGGCTTGGCTCAGTTCAGTGACTTTGATGCTGACTCCTCACAAGGAGCAGTCGCGGCAGCAGAGGGAGAAGCCGAGGCTGCACCGACAGCTCCGCTCGTCTATGCGAGCCCCGAGGCACTGCTCAGCCAGTGGACGCAGTTCCGTGGACCTCGTCAGAATGCCACCCTCGCCGATGCGCAGCTCTTCACCGATTGGGATGTGGAGGAAAACAAGAACGTGAAATGGAAGGTAGAGATCCCGCTCTCGGGATTCAGCTCTCCCATTAAGTGGGATAACCAACTCTTCCTCACGGCAGGTGACAAGAAGGAGCGTAAGATCTACAGCTACGACGCCACCACGGGCGCGCTGCTCTGGGAGCATAGTGCTACGGACATCCCGAACTCTCCCGCTGAAGCCCCCGAGGTAACGGAGGATACCGGCTACGCCGCCTCCACGCCAGCGACGGATGGCGTGCGCGTCTTTGCCGCCTTTGCCACGGGAGACATTGTCGCTGTGGACATGCAGGGCAAGCGCGTCTGGGCTAAGAATCTCGGCGTTCCTCACAACCCATACGGCTATGCTAGCTCCATGGTCACCACGGAGAAGTATCTTCTCGTCCAGTACGACGATGAGGATAAGCAAGAGCTCTACCTCTTTGATAGCGCGACAGGTAAGGAGCTGTGGAAGAAGACACGCGAGGCTACCATCTCTTGGTCGACACCTGTTATCGTCGATCAGAGTATCATCGTGCTCGCTACCTCCACCACTACGGAGGGCTACGAGCTCGATACAGGTAAGCATCTCTGGACACATGAGAACATGTCGGGCGAAATCGCCGTCGCGCCCTTCTACGCGGATGGCAAGGTCTTCATGGCTAATGATAACGCCCTCGCTGTCGCCCTTGATCCGAAGACAGGTGAGGTCGCTTGGGAGACCTCCGACTTCGACCTTCCCGATGTCTCCACGCCACTTGCGACAGATGGAGTACTCGTCCTCTGCACCAGCGGTGGTGTGATCGAGGGTGTGGACATGGAGACAGGCGAGCTGCTATGGGAGCAGGAGCTGGAGTATGGCTTCTACAACTCGCCACTCAAGGTGGGGAAGAATATTCTTGTTTTTGATATGGAGGGCGTAGGCTACGTCTTCGAAGCTAGCAAAGAAGGCTACAAGGAAATCGGCCGCGTCAACATGCACGAGATGGTCGTCGCCATGCCCGTCGCCGAAGATAACAAACTCTGGATTCGCAGCCGCGACCACCTCTACTACCTCGCACCATGAAGGACGAAATCTCCAGAATCATCGAGAAGAACGGACGCGAGCGGCGCGCCCTCATCCACATCCTCCAAGACGTGCAGGAGCAGTACAACTACCTGCCCGTCGAGGCACTCCAATCCATCTCCGCACAGACACCTATCACCCCCTCCGAGTTGAGCGCGGTCGCGACATTTTATAGCAAATTCCGCTTAAAGTCAGCGGGCAAGCACACCATACGCATCTGCACAGGCACGGCCTGCTACGTGAAGGGCGGTGAGAAGGTCTACCACGCCTTCCGCGAGCATCTGCGCATCCCCGAGGGGCGCGACACGAGCGCGGATGGGCTCTTCACCGTGGAGAAGGTCGCCTGCCTCGGCTGTTGCATGCTTGCTGTCGCCGTGCAGGTCGATGATTCCATCTACGGCTGGGTCGAGCCCGACAAGGTACACGAGGTCATCGAAGACTTCCTCGCCACGCAGGGCGCGACTGCCGCGACGACCTCGCATCAGGAGGTCGAGTACCATGGCGAGGCTCGTATCTGTCTCTGCTCTAGCTGTATGGCATCAGGAGCGGATAAGGTGTATGCAGAGCTCAAGCGACTCTCGGCACAGTTCCGCCTCCCAGTGCGTTCAATGGAAGTGGGCTGCGATGGTGTCTCCTACCGCTCTCCTTATCTCCGCGTGCTCGACAAGGAGGGAGAGCTTTATCATTATGCGAACATGACCGCGGAGGGCATCCACCACGTGCTCATGCACCACTTCAGCCCCAGCACGCCGATGAAGAAAGCACTCGGCTACCTCAACCGCGTGGCACATCGCCTCGTGGGTGACAGACAGGGTGTCGAGCGTCATCGTGTCGATGAGAGCATGCGCCAGCGCGACGCGCAGTATGAAGAACCGCAAATACGCATCGCCACCGAGCATAGTGGCGTGATGAACCCCAGCCGCATCGAAGATTACTTACAATACGACGGATTTGTCGCCTACAAGAAGGCTCAGACAATGAGCAGCGACGAGCTGATTGACGAAATCCTTCGCTCAGGGCTGCGCGGTCGCGGTGGTGGAGGCTTCCCCACAGGCATCAAGTGGAAGAGCATCGCCCAGCAGAAGGAAGAGCAACGCTACCTCGTCTGCAATGCCGACGAGGGCGACCCCGGTGCCTTCATGGACCGCATGCTGCTGGAGTCCTTCCCCTACCGCGTCCTTGAGGGTATGATGATCGCCATGCATGCTGTTGGTGCGCAGCAGGGCTTCATGTACATCCGCAATGAGTACCCTCTGGCCGTCAAGCGCATCCATGATGCCATCGAGCAGGTGCGCCAGCAAGGCTATGAGATCAACATTGAGGTCATGCGCGGAGCGGGTGCCTTCGTCTGCGGCGAGGAGACGGCACTACTCGCCTCCCTAGAGGGGAGACGCGGCATGCCTGAGCTCAAGCCTCCCTTCCCGACGGAGTGCGGCTACAACAACAAGCCCACACTCATCAACAATGTCGAGACCTTTGCCCTCGTGCCATGGATACTACGCCATGGCGCGGAGGCCTTTGCCCAATACGGCACTGAGTCGAGCAAGGGTACCAAGACCTTCGCCCTCGCGGGCAATATCGTACGCGGCGGCCTCATCGAAGCCCCCATGGGCATGTCGCTGCGCAAGATCATCGAAGAGATAGGCGGAGGTGTCCCCGAGGGACGCAAGCTCAAGGCGGTGCAGATAGGCGGTCCCTCGGGCGGCTGCGTGCCCGAGCAGCTCTGCGACCTCGTCGTCGACTATGAATCCCTCACGAAGGCAGGCGCCATCATGGGCTCGGGCGGGATGGTCGTACTTGACGACTCGAACTGCATGGTGGACATCGCGCGCTACTTCCTTGAGTTCACCGCGGATGAATCCTGCGGTAAGTGTACCTGCTGCCGCGTGGGCACGACTAAGATGCTGGAACTGCTTAATAATCTCTGCGCAGGCAAGGGCAAGAAGGGTGATATAGAAAAGCTCGAGCAGCTCGCCCAGCTCGTCACCCAGGGCAGCATCTGCGGTCTGGGCAAGACCGCGCCTAATCCTGTGCTCTCCACGCTCAAGTTCTTCCGCGAGGAGTACGAGGCGCATCTTGAGGGACGCTGTCCGGCTGGGAAATGCAAGGCACTCGTCCACTACCAGATCAATGCCGAGACCTGCATAGGCTGCGCGAAGTGCGCGCGCGTCTGTGCGAACGAGGCCATCGCCTTCACCCCATGGCAGCCCCACGTTATAGACCTAGAAAAATGCGATCAGTGCAATGCCTGCATCGACATCTGCCCTGTTAACGCCATAGAACCCCAATCGATATGATACGCTTTACCATCGACAATCAAAGCATCGAGGTGGAGGATGATACCACCATCCTCCAAGCCGCTGAGCGTCTAGGCATCAGCATTCCCACGCTCTGCCATCTCAAAATCCATGAGAGTGGTGGCTCTTGCATGGTCTGTGCCGTGCGTAACAAGCAGAACAAGAGGCTCGTCCCTAGCTGTGTGGGGAAGTGCAAGGATAATCCCGACATCGACGCTTCCTCTGAGGAAATGCTCGCCCTGCGTGAGCAGCTTCTCCAGCTCGTGCTCAGTGAGCATCGCGGTGAGTGTGTCGCGCCCTGTCAGCTCTCCTGCCCCCACGATATGAATATTCCGCTCATCATGTACCACGTTGCACGTGGCGAGCGAGATGAGGCACGCGCCTATGCGAAGCCCTGCGGTGATTGCAATCGTCGCTGTGAGCGCGGCTGTCGCCGCAAGCGCATTGACAAGAGCCTCGCCATCTACGACATCGTAGAAGGACTGCAAGCTGAAGAGAAGACGACGAGTGACGCGAAGAGCTACGCTCACAAACTCACGGGTTTTACCAATGAAGAGCTCGAGAATCTTCATCAGATTAAGTTCTACGACGATGATCTCCAGAACGAGAGCTCACGCTGCCTCGCCTGTGGCTGCTTCGCCCATACGAAATGCCAGCTGCAAGCGCTCGCGACGAAGATGGCAATCAAGAAAAATAGCTTTGCGCCCAGCAGGCGTGAGGCGAAGCGTCACTTCTTTGGCGAGATCTGCTACGATCTTGGAAAATGCGTGAAATGCGCAAACTGCGTTGAAGTGGGCAAGCGTCTGAAATCCGACGGCACAGGCCCTACACTGCTCCAGCGTGGCATACGTGTCGAGATCGGTGCACCATTGGGTGTGGATGAGGCGAGTATCTTTAGAGGCATCGAGCGAGAGTGCGTGGAGGTCTGCCCGACGGGCGCGCTCTTCTGGCATAGGAAGCAAGAGTCATAAGAGCTATGAAATGGCTTCCCCTAATCAGCCTTTTACTCCTCGCCTGTGGAGGTGAAGACGCTCCTCCTATAGCACCGAGCAGTCCGCCACGGCACTACGACTTCTCAGCCATGAACTGGAGCGGTGATCGCAATGACCCCGCCCACAGTGGACAGGTCGATGCCATGGGTGACAAGCTCACTGCCGTCTGGCAGACGCAGCTACAGGGCGGTGTCTACTCCTGCCCCGTCATCAGCGAGGGAAAGCTCTACGTGATCGACGAGAAGAAGATGCTCTACTGCCTAGATCTCTCCAGCGGTCACATCCTCTGGAAGCAGGAGCTGCCGCATGCCGTCTTTGCCCCCCTGCTGCTGCATGAGAATATTCTCTATTGGGGCGATACTCATGGAGTGGTCACCGCCTTTGATATCAACACTCGTAAGACACTCTGGAGTTTCCAAAAGACGGAGGAGAAGATCATGTCAGGCATAGCCCTGAGTCCCGATGGAACGCAGCTCATCTTTGGCAGCTACGACTTCCACCTGCGTGTTCTTACACGCGCGGAAGGCAAGGAGGTCTTTTCAATCAAGACGGCGAATTACATCAATGGCACTCCTGCTGTCGTGGGCGAGCTCATCTATTTTGGCGGCTGTGACCATCACCTACGCATGGTGAATCTCGTCGAGCAGAAAGAAGAGCTCAGTGTGAAGCTTCCCTCTTACATACCCAGTGGTATAGCCTCTGATGGCGAGCACCTCTACGCTGCCTGCTACGACGGTAGCCTGCAAGCTCGTCGTCTCGATGGAGAATCCCTCTGGGTGTATGACTGCCCGCAGAAGAGCCCTAGCTACCAGAGCTCCCCCGCCGTCAATAGCCAATACGTCATCGCTGTAGAGAAAAACGGTCTCATGAGCGTGCTGGACAAAAAGACAGGCCTGCTTCAGAGCAGCCACACGACGCTTGGTGACGTGGAGATTTCCCCCCTTGTCGATGAGCAGCGCGCCCTCATCTGTGACAATGATGGCGTGCTCGATCTTGTCGATCTCGCCACAGGGAAGTTGATCCACCGCGAAAGATATGGTACAGTCATCTCTGCCCCACTCATCAGCCAAGGCGGCTATCTCATCCTCTGTGACGAGGAAGGACGCGTCAGCTGCTACCATTGGGAGAAATAATTATGTTGCTTGAACTTGAAAATATCAGAAAAACCTACGCGCAGCAAGAGGTGCTACGCGGTCTTGATCTCAGCCTTGACCGTGGTGAACATATAGCCATCACTGGTCCCTCGGGCTCGGGGAAGAGCACATTGCTCAAAATAATCGCGGGCATAGAGCAAGCCGATGCAGGCAATATCATCATCGAAGGTCAGCCTCTGAGCGGATTTAACCCCCAACAGATGGACGATTACCGCCGTTATCGTATAGGCATCGTCTTTCAGCAGCATTATCTGCTGCCTCAGTGTACGGCTCTGGAGAATGTATTGCTGCCTACGCTCTGCTTGCCGCAGCGTCGCCCCGCTGAGGAGCTGGAGCGTGCGAAGTACTTCCTCAACAAGGCGCAGGTGATGCACTGCGCGAGCAAATTCCCCGCTCAAATGTCGGGTGGTGAGTGCCAGCGTGTCGCGGTCTGCCGCGCCCTCATCAATGAGCCTCAACTCCTGCTCGCCGATGAACCCACCGGCTCGCTAGATCATCAAAACGCCCTTGAGCTCCTCGACCTCTTCCACTCCCTCACCGACCGTCAGATGGCGCTCATCATGGTGACGCACTGGCCACAGGCCGCCGTCGAAATGAACCGTCATTATGAACTCCAAGAAGGCATTTTGTGATGATACCGCTGCTCATTCGCAATCTTAGGCATAATCTAGGCAAGAAGCTCTGGCTCTTCCTCAGCATTGCGCTTGCCACCGCCCTTATCACGGGCGCGCTCATCCTCGGCAGCAGCGTGAGGCAGAGCCAGCGCGACGCTGCCGAGCGACGCCTCGGGCGCGTCGAGTCCGCCATCATCCCTCAGAATCAATGGTTTAGAGCGAGCTTATCCGAGCGAGTGGACGCGGACTCCGAAGAGCTCATCCATGTGAAGGCCTTCGCCCATACGGCTGACTCCGCTCCCATTGAGTTGAATCTCTATGGCGTAGATGAGAGCTTTTTCCCCTTTGTCTATGGTCGCGATCTGCCACAGCAAGCCATGGCTAACCGTGTGGCGCGACAGGCCTTGGGGGCAGGTGAGCTGCAGCTGCGTATCCCTCTGAGCTCTTCCTTTAGCGAGCAGATTTCTTGGTCACTCGACGAGACACCCATCGCGGGCATGCGCGTGCAGCTCAGTGAGCTCTCCGAGGGAGCAGAGACCATGCTGGACTTCAACCCTCTCTCCGATCAGGCAGGGCAGGCGCAACTCTTTCTCCCTAAAAAAATCTTAGAAGAGAAACTTAATCGCAAAGGGCAATCGAATATCCTCCTGCTCAAAAATGCTGCTCCTGAACAAACGCTTTTTAACGCCCCCATCGCGCTAGAAGACTACGGGCTGAGCTGGACAGCACTCAAGGATGGCGGCTACGAGCTAGGGAGCCAGCAGAGCTTCATCCCCGAGGCACTCGGCCGCCTCGCGCAGGAGCTACCCAGCTGCCAGCGCGCGCTGATGAGCTACTTTGTCAACAGCATTGAGGCGCATGACAAGAGCACGCCCTATTCCTTCATCACAGGGGAGGGCGATGACATGGGGCGCGACGAATGCCGCATTACCCAATGGCTCGCCGATGATTTGAATCTCTCCGTGGGCGACAGCCTGCGCATCCGCTACTACGACATCCAGTCGCAGGGCGAGTGGCAGACACGCGAGCGGGAGCTGCGCGTCGTCGGCATCGTGCCGACGGAGGACAGGCGCGAGCTCGTCCCCGCCTTCCCTGGATTCGCCGAGAGCGAGAGCTGCACTGATTGGGAATCTAGCCTTCCTATTGACGCGACCACCATACGCGAGAAGGACGAGTCCTACTGGAAGCAGTACAAGAGCAGCCCTAAGATTTTTGTCTCTCTAGCTACCGCGCAGCAGCTCTTTGGCTCGCCACATGGGCAGTGGACCGCCCTGCGATTCGACACAGACGCGCGCGTCCAGTTGGAGTCTCTGCTTGCGCGTGAGACCACGCTCTTCACCCCCATCCCGCTGCGCGAGCAAAGCCAGCAGGGAATCGCGCAGGCAATGGACTTTGCGGGGCTCTTCCTCGCGCTGAGCTTTTTTGTCGTCATCGCCGCACTCATTCTCCTCTACCTCATCACAGTACTCCACGTCGATAGCCGCAAGCAGGAGCTAGCCATCCTGCGCAGCATGGGCTACTCCCCGCGACAGCTGCGCCTGCTGCTCGGCTGTGAGTTCACCCTCTACACCCTGCTTGGCGCGCTGCTCGGACTCCTGCTCGCCACCGCCTACGTGTGGCTCATTCTCACGCTGCTCAACAGCAGCTGGCAGAGCATCACAGGCGCGCTCTCCATCGAGCTGCACCTCGCGGCGCGTGATTTCGCACTCGGGTTTGGCATCTCCGCGCTCATCTGCCTGCTGAGCATGCTGCGCGTGATGCATAAGAGCCTTAAAGCAAGCTTGCATCAGGAGCTGGAGCAGGACTACAGCCGCGCGGCATGGACGCGAGGCGATCGCCGCTGGACGCTGATCTTGTCGCTGCTCTTTGTGGCGGGTGCCGCTGCGTCCTACCTGAGCCCGCCTGCGCAGCAGATGATGCTCTTTTTCACCAGCTCCTTTATCTTGCTCTTCCTGAGCTTCAAGCTGGTCAAGTACCTGATGATTCGCAACTCAGGGCGCGAGCTCAGCAGTCTCGCCACCCTCGCGGCGAAGAACAACCGTCGCTTCCTCTCGCGCTCTATGAGCATCCTGAGCGTGCTGGGGTTGGGTGTTTTCCTCTGCGGGCTGACCATCCTCAACTACAGAACCCTAGGCGATGACCCGAGCAAGGAATCGGGCACAGGCGGCTACTACGGCATGATCTCCACCGTCGCGCCCATCAAGCACGATCTCAATACAACGGCAGGGCGCGAGCAATACCAGCTCGACAAGCTCCCCGATAGTCTGCGCTTCTGCCAGCTGCGACTCGTCGAGGGCTCGTCTGCGGGCTGCCTGAATCTCAACCGTGTGTTCCGCCCCGAGCTGCTCGGTGTCCCCCAGCAGGGAGTGGAGGGGCGCTTTTCCTTCTCCGATGAGGAGGCGCATTGGGATCTCCTCGAAGAGGATCTGGGGGACAACGTGATTCCTGTCATTGCTGACGCCGAGGTCATCCAGTGGAGCCTCGGCAAGAGCGTCGGCGAGGAGCTGACCTACCTCGCGGGCGATGGGAAGCAATACCGCCTGCGCTTCGTCGCCGCCCTGAGCAAAAGCATCTTCCAAGGCTATGTGCTCGTTTCAGAAAAAAATCTCCAGCGCATGTACCCGCATCTGGGTGGCAGCCGCCTGCTGCTCGTCGACTTCGATGCCAAGCCCTACATCAAGCAGATCAGCGAACGACTCGATAGGCAGGGCGTGTCATTCCGACTCGCTTCAGATATGTTAAATCTCTTTAATAGCGTGCAGAATACCTACCTCATGATCTTCTTCTCGCTCGGCAGCATCGCGCTCGCCTTGGGCTGTGTGGGCTTCCTGCTGCTCATTAAGCAGCATCTGAGTTTGAGGCAGCACGAGTTCTTCTTGCTGCGCGTCGCGGGCTACTCCACGCGCCAGCTGGCACGCCTCATCATCATGGAGAACACTCAGCTGCTGCTGCTCGGCATGGGGGCGAGCCTCCTCGCACTCACGAGTGCCGCCGCGCCCCTCATCATCAAGGGCATGGTGCAGCCGCCCTATCTGCTCGTGCTGGGCAGCTTTGCGAGCATCACGCTGCTCGGTCTTCTGCTCATCGCCGGCATCGCTTGCTATGGAGCGCGCATGACACCTAGCTCACGACAAGACTAAGTATGATCACGCGCGACCGATAGACCTAGCTTAGGGTAAAATTACTTAAGCCAGAATCTGCTCTGTCTTCTCATTCTATAACTTTATTTTTATAGCAATATTAACCTGTTGATGTTTAATACTAAAATGGGTATTCTGAAGATGGATAGGAAAGACTGTAGACTGATTGGCGTGAAGTCCGCTCTGTCGCTGAAGAATTATTTTCATGAGAAGAAAATGAACTTATTGTTAATTGCTGAAACGATGTTATTATCACATTATGTCTCCTACATTAACATATGGCGGATGAAAAAACAAAGTTGCCACTGCTACCGAAAGGTGCCTGCTGACTATGATTCTTAGATTGATTAATATTACAAACAATGCCCAAATAGACAAGATAATAAGTGTTCTGTTTCGGGTTGCGAAAGTGTTGCAACACTGGAAGCACACGTGTATCATTCGCCATCACCGAGGGAATACTGTGACTCGTGCAATAAGCTAAGCGGTACATTTTCGCTTAAAGTTGGCACACTTAAAGTGCCCGCCAATGTTGCAAATGGTTAGCATTTGCTTTTAACCAGGCTGAAGGCTCCCCATTGAGCTTTTTGATATCACTGATGCGGCGATTGAGGCATTGACGTGT
>CAYJNX010000037.1:0-16331 GCA_964371525.1 uncultured Akkermansia sp.
GCTGTAAATTCTCGCCAAAATGCGGCAAAAGGCGTGCTGTTTCGCTCATTTTCGAAATTCCCATTCTGTCCAGACTAATTTTGCAAGAGGTGCCCTAAAGATGAATAGGGAATCTCGTATCACATAGATAGTTTTGTTTGATTTTTCAAGTAGTTTATATTATATGAATTGACACTGCTTACTGTTGTATGAGTGTTTTTTAATTAGAAAATATTACATTTACAACTAAAAAAAACGCTTGTACTATGGGAAATTTCATGCTAATCTACATTATAACTAAGCAAGCCAACGAAGGCTTCCACTCTATCTATTTTCAAATTATGGAGAGCATTTTCTATGGTGTTTTCTATTACTTTGCTGACCTACCCTATACTTCCCTATAGGGCACCTTGCAAAATTAGTCTGAGAAAAATGATGATCTCGAAAATGAGAAAAAACCTACGAATTATTATTAACCTTAAATCCTACTAAAACGATATGAATTACGTAAATAAAATCAGACGCGAGTCCAAGACCAGTGCCCCACCTGCGAAGAGATCCCCGTTTCTCTCACTCATCACTATGGCACTCATGCCCGCAGTATCCATGGCTAGCGGCGTGTACGATATAGATATTCTCCACCCAGAGCATGATACAGATTCTCACGCATCTATCTTCGATTTTGGTACTTTATCTGTCGATGGGGCTACTGCGAGTCATCGCGGTTATGATCTAGTTCTCAAAGGGACTGAAGAGCAGGAGGTGATCCGCGGCACGGTGAATGCTGTCGTAGGCCCTGCTTCGCAGTCAGGTCCTAGCTACTTATCCTGGGAGATTCTCCGCATAGACGGTATGCCAGATGCCGAGATGTACTACGACTGGACGCTTGACGCGCATGTCACCATTACTTCAGCCGCGAACCCTACGAAAAATCCCGATCTGTACTCAGACACGGTCTACGGTATCATCATGCACAACTTTAATGCGGGGACATCTAAATACAATCATATTAAAGAAGTCGCAGGCTCAGTGAAGATCAGCGATTATCAGGGGCTAGAGATAGGAAATGGTAATCCTGCGGAGTCACTAGAGGGGACGGCCTATGGGGTGGAAGTAGGCGCGTACTATGATATCAAGACTCTCTCGAGTCACGTGAAAATCAAGAATGCCTCCGCTGCCGTCGGCTATCAGTTTAATACAGGCACCCGCATCGGCGTAGACGACGCGGGCGAAGCGATCGAAGGAGCTGGCATCACGGGGAAGATCGAGATGCATAACGTCGAGCAGGGCGTGGGCATCCTCTACAGTGGAACGGGGGATAATAATCCCTCAGCAGCCGAACCTCAGGTGGGTTATAACTCGGCGAACATTCGCATCAGCAGCGACGCAGATTATGCCGTACAGGCAGCAGTCGGGTATTTCGTGGATGGTGACGGCGAGAAGAATGAGATCAAGGGTGGGCTAACAGGTATTTTCGACGGTAATATAGACATTGACGTTTACTATGATCCTGCTTCTTATTCTCCCGAGGGGTATGCCATTGTCACGGGCGTACAGATTCACCAGAAAGAAAGCTACGATGAAGACTTAGAGCACATCATGTTCGGGGATGGTGCGAGTATCTCGGCGAAGTACATCATCGCCGGCGATGAGACGAATACCGTCCATCTAGGAGATGCCATCAACCTCGAAGCTTCCCCTGCAAACAAGACGCTCAATCTCACCACCCAATACGATACCGACACCGTCACACTAGAGGGCAATATTCGCGCGTACTATAAGGAAAATGGGGTACGCAAGACGCAGGACTTAACCTTTGAGCAGGGGGTGTTTAATGTCAGTGCGAACTCATTTGAGGCGAGCAGTATCACGCTCGGTTCATATGACTATGAGGCCTATATCATGCGCGATGCCACTCTGAATCTCTACGAGTCACTCGCTGTGGAGCATGTCGAGCATGTGGACTTCTTCCTCCAGAGCTATGATGGCGGTCAGTACTCCAGTATTAACATCGCCGCAGACGAGACTCTCACTCTCGCCACGGTGGATAATATTAATATCTATCTAGGAGCAGATCTCCTGGATGACCCACTCTATGCATTCGACATCATCGCGGGTGACGTGCAGGGGCTGGAAGGGATCACCTTCTCTGTCTTCGATGGGACGGTTACAGGTGGCGGAGCACTGCTATGGAGCTTCGAAATGGATGGAGAATATCAGTTTTACCATTCCGAAGGCATCGTTACCTCGCATTTCTTCGAAGTACAGTATACTGAGGAGGGCGTAAAACTCGTGGCCTATTTTAACGATAATACTATTCCCGAACCCAGCACCATTACATTCTCTCTACTCGCACTTTCGGCGATGCTCTCTCGTCGCCGTCGGCAAGCAGCAAAGCAACGCTAGAACCTAGAGACAACAAAGCGCTGGATCTTTATCAAGATTCAGCGCTTTCATATGCCTCTAGATGTAGCAGAGCAAGCCTCGCGACCGTGTGCAATCTACAAGCTCAGCAGAAATGCTGACATCATTTCTTGCAATATCAGATAGATAAAAGATTATAAAATACAGCCATCTAGTAGGATTTTCGATTATTTTAAATTATTATAATTATAGATAAATTATATTTGTTAGTCATTTTTGCTTGAATTCGCCTCCAATCTCTGTTATTAATAAATAGCTTTCGTTATTTAGCTATTAACTCTTCACCTTTTTCCTACCAAAACCATATGAAAAACACATATTTTCTCAGATCGAATCGGATCACGTCCCCAGTACGACGCGCGAGTCTTATCGCAGGTATCACCATAAGTACTATCTCAGGACTGGCTATAGCCTCTAGCCCTGATGATATACCCATTCTTTATCCACTAGATGACATCAATCCTCAGTTAGACGTCTACGAGTTCGCAGACAGAAGCGTCGCAGGGACTACAGGTCGTCACTACGGCTATGAACTCGTCATGGAGGGGACAGAGGATGTAACAACCGTCACTGGAAAAATCGACGCGGTCGTCGGACCGTCTGACGTAGCAGGTGTCCCTAATTACCAGTCATGGGAGCTCCTGCGTATAGATAACATGCCCGCCGTAGAAACTGACTACAACTGGAAGCTTGATGCGCATGTCAGTATCACGTCAGCGGATAATCCTACAAATGATCCAGACCTTTACTCTGACACAGCCTACGGGATCATCCTTCATAACTTCTCTGCTGGTAATAGCAAGTATAGTAATATCAAGGAAGTAGCTGGATCTGTCACGATCAGCGACTATCAGGGCTTAAAGGTAGGGGCTGGCACTCACGGCGAAACCGGTGAGGGTACTGCCTATGGTGTGGAAGTCGGTGCATTCTATGACGTAGAGACGCTTTCTACCCGAGTCGATATTACGGATGCTTCAGCCGCCGTTGCTTATCAGTTCAACTCAGGGACGCGCATAGGGATGGATGAGGACAATAACGCCATCGAAGGAGCTGGCATCACAGGCGAGATCACGATGCACAACGTCACTCAGGGCGTGGGCATCCTCTACAGTGGAACTGCTGACCATAACCCCACAGCTATTGAACCGCGTGTCGGTTATAACTCAGCCGATATTAGGATCACCAGCGATGCGGATCACGCCGTGCAGGCAGCAGTCGGTGTTTTCGTGAATGGTGAAGGGGCAGATAATGATATTAAAGGCGCACTCACAGGTGTTTTAGATGGTAATATCGACATCGACGTTTACTATGACAAGACAGCGCTGGCTCTCACGGATAATCCTGTGGTTACAGGCATTCAGATCTTCCAAAAAGATGAGGTCGAAGCACTCGAACACGTCGTTTTCGGCGATGGTGCGAGCATCTCTGCTAAGTACAAGGTCGAGGGCGAAGCCGCGGATGTCTTCCACTATGGTGACTCGATCAACCTTGAGGCATCACCCATGAATAAGACCCTCGATATCACCACAGTGAATGATAGCGATACCGTCACACTAGAGGGTAATATACGTGCCTACTATAACGACACAGATGGCACTCGCAGGACGCAGGATCTAACCTTCGAGCAGGGCACGTATAACATCGCCGCCGAGGCCATAGAAGCCAGCAGTATCACACTGGGTACTATAGATAGAAGTGATCCTGCGAATGTGATCATGACTGAAGCGACGCTGAATCTCACAGATACGCTCGTGATTGATAATCACGTGGAGCGTGTGGATTTCTATCTTGATGGACATCAGGCAAATCAGTATTCTAGCATTAACATCGCAGAGAATGAAAGCCTGACTCTTGGCTCAGTGAATAATATCAACATTTACCTCGGTGAATCCCTACTAGCAGACACAGAATACGCCTTCGACATCATCGCAGGTGACGTAAGAGGGATGAAGGATCTCACCTTCTCGGTGTTCGATGGCTTGATGGAAGGAGCAGACGCCCTTCTCTGGCAGTTTAACATGAATAGTGATGGTACTTTTGAAAAGTACACGACACTAGGCACTGTGACCACGCACTACTTCGAAGTAGATTATACAGAAAATGGAGTGAGGCTCATCGCGCGTATTGCTGATACGCATCGCGATGTAATTCCTGAGCCTGCCACGGCGACTCTGTCTTTCCTCGCACTCACCATGCTGCTTTCACGTCGCCGTCGTAAGGCTGTGGCGTAAGCATGCCTGTGCAAACTTTTAAACAGAATAAGAAAAATCGCTGAGCCTGAAATAGAGCTCAGCGTTTTTTTCGCCTAACTTCATCATGGTGTCCTCGAAAGAAATATTCTAGTTTTCGAGTCTTCTCTGCATGACGCTTTCGCGTTTGCTACGGAAGATAAGTGTCGCGCTGTCGCGCGCGGTGATAGGAGCGTCAGTTTCGGGTGTGGAGGTGATGCTGGGTTTGCACTGCGGACGCGTGTGACGTCAGGCTATGATGAAACTGACGCTGCCGTGCTCTGCGAGCACGGCTTTGGTGTGGTGGCTTTGCCCACACGCCCTTAAGAATCCCTTTAGGTGTCGCTGATGGGGTATTGCGACACCTATGTATAAACATCTATAACTTAAATAGTTAGCACTATCTACAGGCTAGGATCGCTCGTCAAATTCTCTGAGCAGAAGTAGTAGCCCACACCGCGCTCAGTCTCTATGCAAGACGCATAGTGCTCAAGCTTCTGACGTAGACGCTTGATATGTGTATCAAGTGCGCGTGATTGGGTGGTGTCAGCGTAGCCAAAGAGTACCTTCTGGAGCTCATACCTGTCTTGGACCTTACCATCTCGCTCCACCATGTAGGAGAGAAGTTTAAACTCAGCTGTGGTCAGATCGATGGGAGCACCATCTATGGTGACGCTGAGCATGTTTTTATCCAGCACGAGTCCTTCGCAGCGTACGATGAGTCCCTGCGAACGTGAGGCGTGTCGCGCGAGGATGTTTTTCACACGAAGGATCAGTTCCTTAGGGGAAAACGGCTTCGTCATGTAGTCATCCGCCCCCAGCTGCAAGCCTGCTAATCTGTCTTCTAGCTGGGCGCGAGCGGTGAGGAAAAGCACGGGTATATGCTCCGTCATCGTGCTCGCTTGCATCGCGCGGTAGATGTCTAGCCCATCCATGCTAGGAAGCATGATGTCGAGGATCGCGAGATCGGGGCGCTTCGTGCGGATGAGCTCCAGCCCCTCCATTCCGTCGTGTGCTAAGCGCACCTTATAGCCCTCTCTTTCGAGGCTAAAAGATACGAGATCGGCTATATCCTCATCGTCTTCGACCATCACAATTTTCATGACCTTATCTTAGCAATCTAGCTAGGGCATAGCAAGCCCGTAGCTAACGAGAATAGAAAAAGTGGCAACTCCGCGCACAAAAAAACTCCTGAGCCACAAAGAATGACTCAGGAGCTAGAATAAAATTTCCTAGGACGATTAGACCTTGCTAGGTGTGACAACTGCGATCTTCCCAGAACGCGTGATGGTGTCGATATCGTAGTCTTCCATCAGATTGAGGAAGCGATTCAGACGGAACTCGCCGCCGTAGATTTCTATGGTAAGCTTCTCACGTGTAGCGTCAAGTACCTTCGCGCGGAAGATATTGCACAGATCGAGGATTTCCTGTTTCTGATCACCATAGCGCACCGTCATGAGGACGACTTCGCGGTAGATGGCTGATTCTGTGCGGAAGTCTATTACTTCCACCACATTGACGAGCTTGCTAAGCTGCTTGATAACCTGATCGAGTTTCTCTCCTCGCTCGTTTACATCTATTGTCATGCGGGAGAACTTCGCATCTTCGCATGGGGCAACATTGAGCGAATGGATGTTATAACCACGACCTGAGAAAAGTCCTGCTACGCGCGAGAGCACGCCGAACTTGTTTTCAACAAGTACCGATATCGTATGTGTGGGTGAAATTTGTTCCATTACGAAAAGGACTTTAACAAAATTAACTAGCAAGGTCAAGCCAGAGTATAGAATTTTGTCCCCTTTAGGGGATCTTGCAAAATTAGCAGCTTCGGATTTTGCATGCAGTTTGGATGATAATTTACGGCGTTTGGGCGCGCATAGCGAGCTATGTAAGCCCAAAAAGCTGTAAATTCTCACCAAAATGCTGCAAAAGGCGTGCTGTTTCGCTCATTTTCAAGATCACCATTCTGTTCGAACTAATTTTGCAAGGTGCACTTTATGTACGCAGGCGAGTTGGCACTTGTTTCTAGTGACTCTCTGTGGTATGATGCGCGCATGCTCATCGCCCCCTCCATGCTGGCTTGTGATTTTCGTCAAATTGGTTCTGAAGCACAGCGCGCGCTTGCCGCTGGTGCTGACTGGCTCCATCTTGATGTGATGGATGGTTCCTTTGTGGACAACATCTCCTTCGGACCCGACATCTGTGCGGCCATCCGCGCAAGCGTCTCTGAAGATGCCTTCCTCGATGCCCATCTCATGATAGACGAGCCACTCCATTACCTGCCACGATTCCTGAAGGCTGGCGTGAATCTTATATCTGTACACATCGAGAGAGAAGGCGCGGTAGATCTACACGCCACCCTCGCCGCCATACGCGAAGGCGGGGCTCAGGCAGCTCTCGCCATTAATCCCGCCACCCCAGTAGAACGCCTCCTACCCTACCTCGCTGAGCTAGACATGGTGCTCGTCATGAGTGTCGTCCCAGGTTTCGGAGGACAGAGCTTCATGGAAGAAGTGCTCGACAAGGTGCGCTTCCTCGATGAGCAGCGTCAGCAGAATGGCTACCAGTTCATCATCCAGATGGACGGCGGCATAGGCACAGCGCAAGCCCCCCTCTGTGCGGCGGCTGGTGCTGACTGTCTCGTCGCAGGATCTTCCACCTTCAAGGCAGCGAGCATGGTAGATGCCATCGCGAGCATGAAATAAGCCCCTCACCCATTCCACTCCACTCATTTTATGGATAAAGGCACAGAAAGCCTCGTTAATGTATTCATGAGCGTCCTCGCTCCTGTCCTCATTCTCGACCACTGCTCCTCAGAAGGAGATAAGCTCTGGGAAGTCGGCACGACACCAGCGATGATCGTCGCGCTCAGCCTGCCGCTGGGCTACGGTATTTACCACTTCATTCGCACGCACAAGGCAGACGCGGTGAATATCATGGGGCTCTTAGGCACGCTGCTGACCGCCTTCGTGACGGTCTATGCGAATACAGGAGAGAACGGCGCTATCCAAGCAGACACCCCATGGTGGTATGCCGCGAAAGAAGCGACCATCCCCCTCCTCCTCGCCGCAGCCATCATCTTGACCGCAAAGGGTAGCGGCTCCTTGCTACGCGTCTTCGTGTACACGGACGGTATCTTCGACATTCCCCGCATCGAGAAGAAGGTAGAAGCGCAAAAGCTCACAACAGGATACCAGCAGGTTCTATTCCGCGCGAGTCTGTTCACAGCGAGCTCACTTGTCGTCTCCTCACTGGCGAACTTTGCTCTCTCGCTCTACTTCCTCATCCCCGTGACGAAGGCACCCACGGCGGAGCAATCCCTGCTCTACAATTACGCGGTCAGCGACATGACATGGTGGGGCTATCTCATCATCGGTGTCCCCATCCTAGCCACACTCATAGGTGTGATTGTGTACCTACGTAAGGCACTGCACAAGCTCACGGGACTCGATGAATCCGACATTTTTCTTCATTAATCTGAATAAGGTATCGCATCGAACTCTGAACTCAGCCGCATTGCGATGCCGACTCCAAGCCCCCCACCGCTTGGATGACAATTAATTCTTAGAGAATCCCTTTACAAGCCGAGAAGCATGCTATATGATGCTTCTCGGTTTTATATTACACGTCTGCCCCTCCATCTCAATCATGAAATTACCTTTCATTCCTCTGGCTCTGACTTGCCTCTTTGCACTATTATGCCCCATCAGCTCGGCCGTCGACGCTATTACAGGTAAGCAGCTTGATAAGCTATTCACAGACAGCGTTACACAGCTCGAAGAACAGGCAAATAAAGGGGACAGCTACGCCATGCAGCAGCTGAGCCGACAATATGCTCTCGCTAAGCAGACAGACCTAGCCATGCAGTGGCACGACCGCTATGTGCAGCAGCTCACGAAAGAAGCAGAAGCGGGCTCTAGCACCGACATGCTGAAGCTAGCAGGATTCTACCTACGCGGCAGTGAGTTCCAGCAGCCGCAGCGCGATCAGGCAAAGTTCTGGCTTGAGCGCGCCAGCCTCGCGGGTGAGCCCTCGGGTGCTTACCTTCATGCGACCATGTTGGAGAAAGAAGGCAACAAAAGCGGCGCAAACGCAGCCTACGCGCGCAGCTACATGCTCTACGCACAGCAAGCGGAGAAAGAAGACAAACGCGCAGACGCGCTCTACTGGATGGGCATACACAAGCTCCATGGTCAAGGAGTAGAGAGCAACATAGACGAAGCTATCGCCCACTTGAAAGAAGCAGCCAGCCTCGATTCTCTAGCAGCCATCGAACGCCTCTTTCACAGCTACGCCACAGGGACAGGAGTCGCGAAGGACGAAGCAAAATCCCTCTACTACGCCCGCGTACTAGCGGACAAACACGGGCATGGAGGCATGGCCTTCCTTCTCTACAACGACTACGAGAAAAAGGGAGAAAAACAACTCGCGCAGCAGTACCTTGACCGAGCCTGCGAGCTACACCACCCCCTAGCCATGCTGAAGCAAGCGGAGCTCTTGAAAACAAGCCAGCCTGAAAAATCCGAGGAACTCCTCCGACATGCCCACTCACTGGGAGAATCGCGTGCGACAGTAGCACTGGCGAAACTGGAAAAAGCAAGAGGGGAAAGAGGCAATAGTGAGCTCATGCTCGGCTACCTAGCACACGCCGCCGAGCTACAGAACCCAGAGGCTGCCCTGATGCTAGCACAATATTATGAAAGCGTGCAAGACGATGCGAAGAGCAATCAATGGTATGTCATCGCGAGCGATCAGGGGCTGAAAGAAGCCTTTGCGAAGCGCGGCATGCTGCATATGATACCACATCGCCATCTTGAGTGGAATCCGACGATGGCGTACCAGTGGTGGAAGCTAGGTGATGAGGCAGGAGATCCAGAATCATCGCGTCACTTAAAGCTATTCTTATACGTCTTCATCCCCTGTATACTCTTCGTAGCATTCTTACTGCCAGTACTACTGATGCTCTACATCATCCGCCGCCGTAAGAAGAAGGCAAAGAGAAGCTCCACGCATTAAATTTCGCCATGCGCTTTTTGGCGCATTCTACACCTGCCTGCGCTCCGTGCGTGTCAGTATACTAAAAATATACTTTCCATCACGGGCGCATTTTGCTATACTAGAGGAACACGTATTATTATTTATTACATGAAAATCACCTCGACACTCCTCACATTGCTCCTAAGCACAGCTTGGGCCACAGAAAGCTTCGAATCCGCACCTAAGGGTGCAGTCACCTCACTGAAAACAGAGTATGGCACCATTAGTGCGAACTCAGGTGCAGCGGAAATCCTCAAGAACAAGGGACGCACAGGAAACTCCTCCCTCCGCATCCTCGGTGGTGCGCAGAAGGCAGTCACCATCAAGCTCAACGAACCACTGGCAAAGGACACCCTCTTCCAAGCATGGAGTGAGCGCTGGACTAGCCGTGGACCTTTCGAGGTCATCGTCACAGCAGAGGTAAAAGGCAAGAGCACCCAGCTCGTGAAGCACACGAAGCAGGGCACAGGCGGCTTTAACCACCAGTACAAGCTCACCATCCCTCAGGGCGCGAGCTCCATCACCTTCACGGCAAACACCGCTGACGGTGGCGGCATCATCCTCGACGACATCGCCCTGCACTCAGGCAAGCAGGTCATCAACAAGATCACCATCGAAGACCCCGGCGCGTACCCCATCATGAAGCGCGCGGAAGTGAACGGAGTCGTACGCCTCAGCATCGACTCAAAGGGCGCAGAGGGCAAGGGCATCGAAGCCATGAAGCTCAAGGTCACCCCCGCCTCCGCAGTCAGCACGATTTCCCTGCGCAGCAGCGACAAGCTCGGCTACAACTACAACGGACAGAAGCCACTCGCAACAGCCACCCCCGACGCAGAAGGTAACGTCATCTTCAAGGGACCTATAGAAATCCCCGCCGGCGAAGCCTACATCTGGATAGACGCAACACCCTCTAAGGACGTGAAGGTCGGCACAGAAATCGACTTCTCCGACATCGCTGTGAAGGCAGGTGGGAAGGTCTTCAAGGGCACAGATATCATCGACCAGAGTGTCGGCTACCTCGTCGCCACAGGCGGTGAAGAAGTGAAGCAGGCTGACGGCAGCATGCGCGTGAGCAAGTGCTTCCGCATCCCCGGTCTCATCACGACAAAGAAGGGGACACTCGTCGGTGTTACTGACGCGCGTTACAACCACTCAGGTGACCTCTGCGCCGACATCGACGTCGCCGTCATGCGCTCCACCGACGGAGGTCTCACATGGACAGATCCCGAGGTGAACATGGACATCGGTCCTGGCGCGAACAACGGCTGCGGTGACCCCTGCATCCTCCAAGACGACAATGGTCGCATCTGGGTACAGGCACTCGGTACACACTTCAGCGGTGGCGCATCCCTCTTCGTTTCAAAGAAGGGAAATGATCCTAAGACCACAGGCCAGTGGTACATGAGCTACAGCGACGACGACGGCAAGACATGGACACAGCCCGGTGAGTACGTGAACCCCACGAAGCAGATCAAGAAGGACGAGTGGGACATCATCCTCGCAGGTCCAGGTAGCGGCATCACGCTGAAGGACGGCACGATCGTATTCCCTGCCCAGATCTGGAACCGCGACGCATCTCCGAATGCTGTCTCCACCATCTGCTACTCGAAGGACGGTGGTAAGAACTGGGTCTACGGCACAGGACTCCCACGCCGCACCTCCGAGAGCCAGATCGTTCAGCTGAAGGACGGCTCTATCATGATCAACGCCCGCGACGAGCAGCGCAGCGGCAAGCGCGCAGTCTTCATCACGAAGGATCTCGGCAAGACATGGACAGCCCACAGCACGAACCTGAAGGATCTGCGCGAGCCCGTCTGTCAAGCCTCCCTCATCTCCATTAATTCGAAGAAGTACGGCAATGTGCTCCTGTTCTCCAACCCGAACGCAGGCAGCCGCAAGAACATGACCATCAAGTTCTCCCTCGACGAAGGCAAGACATGGAGCAAGGGCTACGAGTACGACACCCGCGATGGCGCTGGCTACTCCTCACTCGCCCTCATCGACGAGAACACC
Source organism: uncultured Akkermansia sp. (assembly GCA_964371525.1). Taxonomy (GTDB): domain Bacteria; phylum Verrucomicrobiota; class Verrucomicrobiia; order Verrucomicrobiales; family Akkermansiaceae; genus Akkermansia. The sequence goes on from CAYJNX010000037.1 coordinate 11,682, forward strand.
GTCGGTGTCTACTATGAAACATCACAAGGACATGCCCAGAATGGCCGCAACTTCGGCATCAGCTTCCTGCGCATCCCTCTGGAAGACATCATGAAGAGCAAATAATAAACCACACATAGATTAAACTTATGCGACACGCACACTTTGTATTCATAGCATTGGGTGCGTGTCTGCTTTCTGAGCAGACACGCGCAAACGCAGCGGGCGAATCCGTCACCCCGCCCCCCTCGGTAGGATTCGGCAATATGCCACGATTCAACGCGGAGAAAATGTCACGCGACATGCTACTTGATAGCCTCCAAAAGGAAGTCACCATTCTGAACAAGCTTCATAAACTCCTCGCCTCCACCACATCTGCTGAGCCGATAAAGACGGATCTCAGCAAGGAACTAGACAGCGTCTTAACAGAATTAAACGAGCTCATGGAGAAACGCCCCACCCTCATGGAGCATGCGAAAGAAGCCGCTATCCCCATGGCGCGTAATCAACTCCCTGACAAGCGCAGCCTCTACGTGCTGATCGATCAGGAGCGACAGAAACTGCTCGCGGACGAAAGCCAGCTGAGCGACACACTGCGCCAGCAGCTGAGAACTCTCCCCATCGAGACCGTCAGTGAGAAAGAACGCCTTGAAGGACGCGACGAGAAGGCAGCACTCATACTTGAGATGTTTAATGCCTTTTCCTCCCAGCGCGACATCCTTAAGAATATTAAAGACGAGCAGAGCGCGAAAGCAGCGATCGCGCTGCTGAACGAATCTCGCACCAGAGTAGACCGCGCCGACCAAGCACTCATGGCCTCCGGTGATGCCTACCTCACACGCGAAGACATGGACTACATACGCACACCCTACAGGAATGGCTGGGAAGCCCTACGCCTTGAGCTGAATGCTGAGCGCGAGCGCATCCTCGCCGAGGACTGCTACGGTGTCACCGAGCTATCGCCCGTCCTACCTCGCTAAGCACTCATCTCCGCATCCCCTCCCCCTCTCTAGATTATGTACGGATACACCTTCAGGCTCTTGGTATACATCTGCGTGACGGCACCCTTCTTCCTCTTCAGCAGCTACATTGACATCCACCCAGGCGTCATCGACTGGCTGAATGTTTATCTGATACTGATGGGGCTCTTCGGCTTCATCATGGCCAAGAGAAGCACCGTAGAAGATGTCTTCTCGGTGAACGTGCAGTACACGAACGATAGGGAAAACCTCATTCATCCGGGCGTCATCGAAGCGGTGGTCGTCAAGGATGAAGAGGGAGGGAAGCGACGCTACGAAGTCTACAAAGGCGCGATCGAGAGCACTGAAGAGCCTTCGCCTGAGACATCATTCCAGACTCCGCTTCACTACGAATACCCAGACCTGAGCTTTTGGCAGTCGGTGAAAGCAGCATGCAAGACAGTGAATATCAGGTTCGCATTCTGGACATCGCTCGCACTCATTTTCAATTTTTATCTCCTCAGCGACTTTGGAGAGCACCTGATAAGCGGCTTTGCTTTCGCAGGGCTTTTCTTGACCTTTAGTATCTTGACGGCTGTCCTCCCCACGTACATACTGAGCACTACGCCTTTCATACGCGATATGCTCAAGCAGATTATACGTCTGCGGTACAGACCTTACAAGCATAGGAAAAATCTACGCTACATCATCAAGAAAGATCAGGTGGAGAAGTACGAAGAGCAGTTCCGCCTCGACGAACAGGGGCTCACCTGCGTCGAGAAGGATAAGCTGTATAATCTCTACTTCAAGTAAGCAACTCTACACGACGGACACGTACGAGCATTGACAGCGCACAGAGAACTTGCTACAATCTCGCCATATGAAAATAAGCCGTCCTAGTGACTCCGATTACGCTGCCACACTGAGCGCGATGAACCGTCGTGCTATCCCTGAAGAGGGTGTGCAGCAGACAGTAAGCGATATTATTGCTGAAGTGGCGAAGCGCGGTGACGCAGCACTCTGCGACTACGCTGCACGTTTTGACTCAGTCGAGTTGAGCCCTGATCAGCTCCGCATCACCCCAGAGGAAATCCATGAAGCCCGTGCGGCTGTCCCCTCCTCGGTGAAAGAAGCCATCGCCGCGACCCTGCACAACATCCGATACTTCACGAAGAACAGCTTGAAAAAAGACTGGAGCGGTGTGAATGCCCAAGGATGCGAAGTAGGCGAACGCTTCGTCCCCTACGACCGCGTCGGCATCTACGTCCCCGGTGGGAAAGCCCCCCTCGTCTCCACCGCCCTCATGACAGGCGGCTTTGCCATGGCTGCAGGTGTCCCTGAGATCATCGCTATGACCCCCTGTGGACCTGATGGGAAGGTGAATCCTGCCGTCATCGTCGCCCTCGTCGATGCAGGTGCTACAGAAATCTACCGTATAGGCGGCGCGCAGGGCATAGCCGCCCTCGCTCTGGGCACAGAAAGCATCGCGCCTGTGGAAAAAATCTTCGGACCAGGGAATCGCTTCGTCGTCGAAGCGAAACGTCAGCTCGTCGGAGCTGTGTCCATCGACCTCCTCCCAGGACCTAGTGAAATCATGGTCATCGCAGACGCGACGGCGAACCCTCGCTACATCGCCGCTGACCTCCTCGGTCAGGCAGAGCATGGTGGCGACAGTGCCATCAGCTTCGTCAGCGACAGCGAAGAACTCATCGCCGCCGTCGAGGCAGAAATCAGCCTGCAAGCCGCCCAGCTCACACGCAGCAGCTACCTCCAAGAAGTGCTCGAAACCAGCACGCATGTCATCCTCGTCGAAGACATCAAGCAAGCCTGCGCCATCTGTAACGACTTCGCTCCTGAGCACCTCGTACTTGTCGTCGATGAAGACCTCGAGAACGACATGCTAGACCACATCTACACAGCGGGCGCGATCTACGTCGGCACCTATGCCACAGTCGCCTGTGGTGACTTCTTAGCAGGGCCTAGCCACACACTCCCCACAGGAGGATCTGGAAAATCCTTCTCTGGCATACGCGCCGACCAGTTCCAGCGACGCACCAGCATCGTGCGCATGAACAAGGCCGCCGCCGAGCGCAGCCTCCCCTATGTGAAAGTCTTCGCTGAAATCGAAGGACTCGACGCACACGGACGCTCGCTGGAAATCCGCGTAGAACAGAACTAATTAGAACAGAACTAATTAGAACAGAACTAATTAGAACATCAATTAGAACATATCACATGATCTCCCTACGCTACAAGCCACTCCCTTCTTCCTTTTACCAGCAGAAGCGCGACGAACTCGCGCGCCAGCTCCCCGCCTCCTCACTCGTCATCATCCACTCGAATGACGTATTCCCGACGAATGCGGACGGCACGTTCAACCACCACCAGAACGCGAACTTCTTCTACCTCACCGGTGTCGATCAGGAAGAAAGCATCCTGCTCATGCACATAGGTGAAAACGGCAAGCACGAGGACATCCTCCTGCTGCGCGAGACAAACGCGCAGATCGCCATCTGGGAAGGCGCAAAACTCGAAAAGCAAGAAGGCACAGAACTCAGCGGCATCACCGACGTACGCTGGACTGATGAATACCAAGCACTCATCACGAAGTGGATGCCACAGGCGAAAGAAGTCTGGCTGGAGCGTGATAACCACCCCCGCCGCCTCACCTACGTGCAGACGCGCAACGAGCGCATGGCAGCCGCCCTACAGGCGAACTACCCTGACGCGACGCTGAAAATCCTCTACCCTGTCATCTCTGAAATGCGCATGATCAAGACAGAGGAAGAGATAGACCAGATACGCCAAGCATGCCGCAGCACAGGCGAAGGCTTCATCGAACTGCTCGGGCAGCTGAAAGCTGGCATGGGAGAATGGGAAATTGAAGGCATCCTCTCCTCCGCATTCATCCGCCGCCGCTCACGCGGATTCTCCTTCACCCCCATCGTCGCTGGTGGCGGGAACGCCTGCGTGCTCCACTACATCACGAACCACATGGAAACGAAGGACGGCGACCTCGTCCTCCTCGACATAGGCGCAGAATACGGTGGCTATGCGGGTGACATGACACGCACCGTCCCCCTGAACGGCAAGTACAGCCCACGCCAGAAAGAAGTGTACGAAGCCTGCCTCGCAGTATACAATCAAGCGAAGAAGCTGATGAAACCCGGTGTGCGCAAGGTGGAATACGAACGTGCCGTGCGCTGCTGCATGGCACAGCAGCTCCTCGGTCTCGGACTCATCAGCGAAGCAGAAATCGCAGAAAAGCCAGAAGATCCGCCAGCCGTACGCCGCTACTTCATGCACGGCACGAGCCATTCACTCGGCATTGACGTACACGACGTGGGCGCGATGGACACGAGCTTTGCCGTGAACCAAGTCTGGACGATAGAGCCGGGGATCTACATCAAGGAAGAAAACATAGGAATCCGCATCGAAACAGACGTTGTCGTCCGCGAAGAAGGCGTAGAAGACCTACTAGAATTCGTACCAGTCACCGTGGAAGATATCGAATCGCATTTCACAAAAACCTCATAATAAACCCCTAATCCACCAAACAGACGCAAGCTAGAAAAAATTCACAAGAAAACTCCTTTTTTAGCTTGCGCTGGTCTGGGAAAATACGTATAATCCCCCCGCACCCTGCTAACACAGGGAACCAAGACAAGCTCGGATGGCGGAATTGGTAGACGCGCTAGACTAAGGATCTAGT
>CAYJNX010000038.1:0-1631 GCA_964371525.1 uncultured Akkermansia sp.
GTGATGAGTAATGGTGGCTTCGGTGGCATACACGAGAAGTTGCTAAAGGCATTAGCGTTGAGTTAAGTGGATCTCTTGCATAATTAGCGGCTTCGGATTTTTCTTGCAATTTGGATGCCTAGTGAAGGTTTCTTTTTTCCTTTATTTTTTACAAAATAAGTGTTAAGTTGACCTTATGAAGTTCCTGTTGAGTGCTGCTGTTTACCTCGGGCATTTATCTCTTTGCGCATATGAGTTCCCCATAGCTGAACAAAGAGGAGTGTCCGAGAGCGTACAGAAATACGCGAAGACTGGAGATGAGAAGAAGGCAGTACTCGTCGCGACATCAAAAGCGCGTAAGAAAAATATTTTGCCGAATCAGCCCCCTCTGTGGGTAAGCTGCATGAAGGGAGCGATCACTGCGATGGGTACTGGCGGCGGGTATTCTGTGAAAGACGACGCTCATGATGCATTAGCTCGTAGCTTTCGATTCGATACGCTGAATAATACACCACTTTTTACACCAGCGCATTTACGACCTAGTTTTTGCTCTGGTGCTGTTTATTCCACTGTTCTCTTAGCCTTGATGAAGTGGGAAAATGCGTTGATGCAGCAGCGCAGAGATCACCATGGTCGTGCGATAAGTGCCAAGGCATGGGAAAGTCTGTTTCCCTTGCGTTACAAGGATGGCGAGCATGCTTGGGGGTGGGCAAATGCGAATGGTCCTGGCTTCGCGGTGCTGATTCACGCATTAGCTGCGGGGAAGAGTTTCACTGATTGGAAAGAAGCTCAGCCCTACGATATTATGAAAATGTGGTGGACTAGTGAGCTTGGTGGCAAGGAACGCGGTCATATAGCCATCGTGCTAGAAGTGACCCCTACACATGTGAAATACTGGTCATCGAACCAAGCCTCTGACGGAAAGTCCGCTGGACTAGGTACAAAGTCGGTACTACGCTCGAAAATTAAGCGTGTGCTCTTCACTCGCATCACGAATCCTGCCGCCTTCAATAAGGCTCCTTCCATAGGGGAATCACGCTGGCTTCATGATATACTGCGCCAGCCTACGAGCTGGGAGGAGTGTCTGAAGCGTTCTGGGGTAAAGAACTAGCGATGCAGCAACTCAAGCTTCCGAGGCATGGTAGAAAGCACGTTATGCCTTATCCGCGGCTCGAGTTTCAGCATAGATGATTTTAGGCGTATTCGTTGTGTCTATTTTGTAAATCAGTAAGAACTCATTATACTGCGAACCTCTTCTATCATTCTTTTCCCACTGCAAGGATACGTGGGCGCATAGTAAAAACTCATTGCAATCCGGATCTGTGTTACTAGGGGCGATCGCATAATCCAATATCGTCATCTGGTAAAAAGAATACGTGGATTTCCACTTCAGCAGATCTTTACGTATCGTAGACTTCGAGATAATGCCTTTGTTGAAATAAGAAGCTTGCTGCGCGTAGCAACGCAGCTGCCCGTCAACAGACCCGTCATTAGTCGCGCGGATGAGTTGTATCATCAGATTAATGGCTTGGGCTTTTCTTTCATCTTGCGTCAGCTCTAGCTCAGGCTTTGTCTCAGGCTTTGTCTCAGGCTTTGACTCAGGCTTTGACTCAGGCTTTGACTCAGGCTTTGACTCAGGCTTTGACTCAGGC
>CAYJNX010000038.1:1731-15930 GCA_964371525.1 uncultured Akkermansia sp.
TTTTGTTTCGCGTCTATTCTTAGAACTTTTTTGCCATAAGATTCAGTCGCTTCATCCTTAAGTAAAGCGCGCCCTATTTCTAAGTTTGAGTTTAAGGAAAGCTCGACTTCTTTTACTGTGTTGCCATGGACGAAGGGTACGATAACAGTGTGGGTGAATGTTTGATCTTTCACTTGGGCTACGCGATATTCGCCTATATCGCAAGCTGAAAAATCTATTTTAGGCAAACGCTTAATCACTTCTCTTCTGATGTAGGTACGATTGAGCATCAGCTCTTCTATGGTCGTCGGAGTGAGATCAGTATACGTTATCTCGTGTTTTTTGTCGATAATGATTGTTGCTTTCTTCTCGTGTGATCCATTCACATAGAGCAAGGAGATGGTCTGAGGAAATTCATTCTGAGTGAGTGATATAATACTCTTACTTTTAATCCTGTATTCATTAAAATTTACATTGGGGTATTTCGTCTTAATGTGATTATCCAGATAAGTCTCAGTGAGCTCACGTTGTTCCTGCTTCTGGTCAGACGCTTCTTCATTGTAGATATAAGCTTTTGTCTTCGCGACCCACTTAGTCACCCCAGTGATTTCCGTTAAGATCGAGCTTAGCGCGGTGAGGAATATACCCGAGATTATTTTGTTATTACAGATTTTTGTCCAAATGATTGAAAACATGGTAGAGCGGTCGTAGTCGAGTGGTCTCGTATTGGAGAATGTTTACTGAGAGCGATGTCATCTTAACATGATGAGTAATATTATCAATAAATTTTTGATGCAAAGTTAGATTTTTTGCTTTTATTGACTCGTTGTAGTCTGAAGGCACGCCACAGGGAAGAGTATGAAGCGTTATTATAATCTAGTATTCTGAGTGATGAGATAGAGGGCACTTTGCAAAAGGCGTGCTGTTTCGCTCATTTTCTAGACTAGCATTCTGCTCGTAAATGAGCGTAACACAGCACAGCCTTTGCTGCTAGCTTGCGTGAATGCACGTCCAAACGCCAGCAATTATCATCTAAAGGGCATGGTGCCCGTAAGCGATCATTCTGTAAGGCAAAAAAATGTATGTTTACAAATAAGATCGTTTGTTTTTATATGGTAAACATTAATGTATCTCTATGAGTTGCTGGCGTGTATTGCAGTGGGTAACTCTCGTATACAAAGATATTTATACTAGTTAGATGGTGTAGGTTTTTTTCTGTGTTTTTCTTGACTGAGAGCTAAGTAATTGCTATATTCGCGGTGAAGTCGAGATGATTCTCTTGTGATTTTCTCGTCTTCGATGTTACAAATTCCCTAATCTATACGGATAAAATTTTTCTAGGCTCTAAGCTCTCTTTAGCTGAGGCTGCCTCTGTGGATGCTCAGACCATACTGTACGATGGCGCTAACAAGGGTGAGATTAACGCGAGCGAGCATATCATCATGTCCTCAAATACCATGTTAGACTTCGATACAATTAAGCTCGATATAGATTACGCTACTATTGATGACTACTTCGATCTTATTATCGGAGATGGGTCGGGCATGATTACGTATGATAAAGACTATCAAATCGACTTTACACTTGATGGAAAGTTGCTCACCCTTAATACTGAATACGTAGTCGAGGATCTCGCTGATGGAGGACTACGCGTACGCTTCCTCGGTATACCTGAGCCATCTACAGCTACCCTGAGTTTGCTCGCCCTAGCAGGGCTGCTCTCACGCCGTCGCCGTCGCTAGTTTCCATGACTATACAATTAAAGAGCGCGCTTATGCTGTAGCATAAGCGCGCTCTCTTGCGTCTAGTTTAGAGTTTAATCCTGCGACTCTGTCTCTTTACTGCCTTTATGGTGGTGGCAGTTGCGGCATGATCCGCCGCAGCCCCCTCCAGAGGAGCAGGAGCTCTCATGTGACGATTTCTTCAATCGCCTCCATATGAGGTAACTCATAAAAAGTAGGATAAGACTTAGAATGATGATGTCGTCCATGAGAGTGGTCGTGATCGTGTTAGCGTGCGCAACGTCCGCTCAGCGGGCTGATTCTGTACAGGAGGGCGACGAGTAGGATGCTCGCGAGGATCTGTCCTGCTCCGAAGATTCCATTCTGGATGCCGTAGCCGAGCTGGTAGACGACGAAGCCTGTGAGGTATGCCCAGATGCACATGTAGGCGATGGCGAAGCTCGTCCAGAATCCGCTGTTCATCTCGCGGCGAATAGCTCCGCAGGCAGCGAAGCAAGGTGCGCAGAGCAGGTTGAATATCATGAAGGACAGTGCGGCGAATGGTGTGAAGGTGCCCAGCTCTTTCAGCGTGGCAGCTACGCCGACTTCTTCGGCTTCGCCTTCTTCCTCATCAGCTTCTTCCGTGGCTGGAAGGGGGGCTTGTACCTCGGAGTCGAACTGCCATGCGAGCATGGTCAGGAAGGTGAGGGCATTGTACTTAGGCAGAGCCGCTGTACGGGCGAATTCTGCTTCCGTTTCTTCTTCTACGGCGACTTCTGCGCCGGCAGTTTCTGGGGCTTCAGCTTCTTCTTCTGTACCCGCGTAGAGCACACCGAATGTACCGATGACTTGTTCCTTAGCGATGAGACCTGTGACCGTAGCCACCGTTGGACGCCAGTCAGATCCCCAGCCGAGTGGTTCGAATACGGGGGCGACGGCATTACCCACGTCGGCAAGCATGCTTGCGTGAATGGTCTCGGCTTCCTGCATCTTCCATGTGTAGCTCTGGGTGAACCAGATGGTGGCAGAGGCGATGAAGATGATGCTACCAGCGCGCTGAACGAAGGACTTGCAGCGTTCCATAGCACGCAGGTTGATGCTTGTGCCAGATGGCATGTGGTAGGAGGGCAGCTCCATGAGGAAGGGGGTGTATCCACCCGAGAAGAAGCGAGTCTTACGCAGCAGGAGTCCACTGAGGATGACAGAGCCTATGCCTGTGAAGTACGCGAGTGTCGCGATGTTCTGATCCTGACCGAGCAGCAGACCGATGAGGGCGATGATAGGAAGCTTCGCGCCGCAGGGCATGAAGGTGGTGAGCATGGCTGTCATGCGTCTGTCCTTTTCATTCTCAATCGTACGAGTGGCCATGACACCAGGGATACCACAGCCCATTGAGACGAGGAGGGGGATGAAGGACTTACCAGAGAGGCCGAGCGTGCGGAAGATGCGGTCCATCATGAAGGCGACACGTGCCATGTAGCCGCAGTCTTCGAGGAAGGCGAGCATGAGGAAGAGTACTGCCATCTGTGGCAAGAAGCCGAGGACAGCTCCGACACCAGCGACGATACCATCGGCGATGAGGCTGTAGACCTGATCACTGACTTGAAGACCGAGGCGACCGAGCATCGCGATACCGAAGGCGATCGCGCTCATGAGGACGAGGTAGCCGACGAATTCCAGACGACCGAGGCGGCCAGCAAGCGTCATAGGCTTGAAGCTCTTCGGATGTGTCGCGTGTCCGTAGCGGTTTTCCTTCTTCTGACCTGGCATGAAGAGCATGGCGAGGATCATCACGGCATTCACCGCGTAGAGGAGGTACATGATACCTGTCTGGATGACATCAGGGAAGTGAGGGCACATGTATTCCAGTAAGAAGGGTGCGATGGCGAGGTAGAGCCATGAGCCATTCAGCCCGATGTCGTGCAGGCGACGCAGGGCGGCGGGGAAGACGAGGCAGCTGCTGAGTACTGCCGTGAGCATGACGAGGCTTTCGATAGGGGCTCTGCCCGCACCGATGAAGCCGTCGAGCCAGCCTCCGACGACTGGTCCGAAGATCACATCGTTCGCCCACTCTGTTCCCCAGTCACCGACGGTGGAGATGGAGATGTAGTAAATCGTCCACATCACGGCGGCGAATACGCCGAGACCGAGAACGCGGTTTGTGAGGATGCTATCCACCTTCTGGCTGAAGCTGGACTCGCGCTTCTGCTTCTTCTGCACAGCGTTCACCATCTTCACGATGCTGTCATAGCGTGCCGAGGCGATGATGGAGGCGATGTCGTCATCTCTCTCCTCTTCGAGTTCGCGTACGCGCTCTTCGATGAGGCTGTGTGTCTCGCCACTGATGCCTTTTGCGCTCAGCTGCTCGTGCTCGCTCTGGATGGCTTCGACGACATCGGCGCGTGAAGCCTTCATCTGCTCGCTTACTTGGGTGATGATGGATTCGAGCTCTTCACCGAGGTCGAAGATGGGGGACGCGTCTGCGTGCTTGCGAACGAGTGCTGTCCATAGCTCGTCGAGTCCCTGCTTCTTCAGGGCACTGATTTCAATGATGGGGCAGCCGAGCTGCGCGGAGAGCTTTTCTGTGTCTATCTTTTCCTTCACAAGATCCATCATGTTGAATGCCATGATCATGGGGATGCCGAGATCGAGCAACTGGGAGCTTAGGTAGAGGTTGCGCTCAAGATTAGTCGCGTCAATGACGTTCAGAATGAGGTCGGGACGCTCTTCTAGTAGGTACTGACGAGTGATGCGCTCTTCGGGTGTGTAGGGGAGGATGGAGTAGATACCAGGTAAGTCGGCTACTTCTACGTCCGCTGTGTCGCGTAGCCTGCCACTCTTTCGCTCGACGGTGACGCCGGGCCAGTTACCCACGTATTGGCTCGCACCTGTCAGCTCATTGAAGAGGGCAGTCTTACCACAGTTAGGATTGCCCACGAGGGCGATGATTTTTTTCATAAATGAATGGGGGGATTCTGAGGCTTCTTATTCGATGATGATATGCTCCGCTTCGCTGCTGCGTATGGAGAGCGTGTAGCCGCGTACGAGGATCTCTATAGGATCACCGAGAGGTGCACGCTTGAGTACTTCTATTTCTGTGCCACGTGTAATCCCCATATCGAGGATACGCTGACGGAGAGCTCCATGGCTGGTGACGCGGAATACTTTTGCGCGCTCGCCTACTGGAACGTTTTTGAGGGATTGATGTGCTGTCATGTTTAGTTAGTCCTTTCTAACTTTAGTTAGCTTAAACTAAAAAGGTTAGCGGATTCTAACACTGTGGCGTAGAACTGTCAACACACATTGCGAAAATACATAAAAAAACGCCCCTAACTTATTTTTAAGAGTTAGGGGCGTTGATGCTTTATTTTATTTAGAATTCGTAACTTATATCTATGCCGACGTTGATCTGGAATCCATCGACAACTCCACCGAAATCACGGTCTATGGTCTTGTCGTTGTCGCCAGAGCTGGTCATTTCTACCCATGGGGTGACGCTCCAGTTCGAGTCTCGACCGAAAAGCCCGCTATGGGCGTAAGGCTGGAAGCTCACGCGGGCGCGGTAAGCGTCTACGCCGTCAGCATTTCCTGTCCAGTAGCCCGATGAGCCAGCGATGCCCACGAGGTATTCGAGATCAAGCCCCCATTTTTGAGAGCTGAAGACTTCTGTCTGGCGATAGCCCGCCGCAAGGTCGTAGTACCAGCCGGTCAGACCGTAGAATCCATAGCCGAGCTGCACGCCGCCGAAGAAGCCTTCTTGCTGGTCATCGTAGCTCAGTGTGAGGCAGATATCCTGCGCGATGCTGTGGGCGGTCTTGCCGCGTTGCTTCGCGAAGAATCCTTCTAGTGTGCCGTAGCGTAGATTGTAGCCGAGCTCCAGCATGGCATTCGGGAAGACTTCCTTGCCTAGGCGGTAGCCCCACTGGCTCATGTAGCCGTCGGCGAGGGCTTCGCCTGAGCCCCAGATGCGCCCGAGTTCGCCGTGGAATCGCTGGTGTAGTCCTGCTTGGAATAGGTTGCGATTGCTGCTGGTGTAGGAGGCTGCGAATGAGGAGTAACCGTGATCGCTGATGCTGTTTGTCACCCCCATGCCGCGTACATTGTAGTGCAGTGTGTAGAGATTAATATCCAGATCCCAGCTGTACTCACTTGACTGGATTTCGCTCAGGGCGATGGGGCGCGTGGCTACTGGTGTCGTCGGAAGTGTGTGCTGCTCGTAGCTAGCTGCCTCGATGATGGTGTCGAGGTCCTGTTTGTCCGCTGCTGGGCTGACGCTCGTGTAGGAGATAGGCCCTGATGGGATGGGAGGTGGTGCCATCTGGGCAAAGCTAGGCGAGACAGCGGTGAGGGCGATGAATAGTAAATGGCGTTTCATGATGTGAAAATAGTATATTGCTTATTATACCTTTCTCGTGAGCAAAAACCAGAAAAAGAGTCCGATGTGGACAAAATAACGCTTAAATAAGCGTCTGGGCTCCTTGCACAGGCGGTAGAGCCACTCGAATCCGCGCTGGCGAATCCACAGAGGGGCTTGACTGACAAGACCTGCGTGGAAGTTGAATGCCGCGCCTACGGCAAAGTACAGTGCTGGCGGAAGTGTGTCATCATGGAGCTGCTCAGCGAGCCAGCGTTCCTGCTTCGGGCAGCCGAGGCCGACCCAGACGCAGTTCGCGCCGCTTTCACGTATGAGAGTGGCGATGCGTTCATGCTCGTCTTCTGGCCATTCGCCCATGGGAGGCGAGTAAGAGCCCGCGATGAGGAGATCAGGGAAGCGTGCCTTGAACTTCTCCTGGAGGAGACGCTGCGCTTCTTCTGATCCTCCGAGCAGAAAGTGACGCACAGGAGGGGTGCTTTTACAGCCTTGCTGAAAGATGCGCTCCATCATGTCAGGACCGTAGAGTCGGTGGGCATCGACCTTTTTCTTCTTGCGCATGAGCCACACGATGGGCATGCCATCGGGGCAGATGTAATCGAAGGTAGCGAGCTTCGCACCGTAGTCTTTTTCCCCGAGCGCGCGCGTGAGCACATGCACATCCGCATGGGCGATGAGGGTGGCCTTCGTGACGCGTGATGCCTGCTGCGCGAAGTGCTCAGCCGCATTGTCTAGCGAGGATACTGTGAAGGGGATACCGAAAATCTCTTGACGCGGTAGGGAGGACATAAGTAAGAATATCTCTGTGCTAAAATAGAATAATGAGTCTGCTGTCTATTACTGATCCATCGCGTCCTTTTCGTCGAGGATGCCTGACTTCTCAAGGTAATAGTCGTAGCCACCCGCGTAGGGGGTTACTGTACCATTGCTGATATGAAGAGTCTTTTTCGCGAGGGCGCGGATGAAGTGCACGTCATGTGAAATGAAGACCAGCGTGCCTTCATAGTGATTCAGTGCCTGTGACAGAGCCTCGACGCTCTGGAGGTCAAGGTGGGTCGTCGGTTCATCCATGAGGAGGAGATTCGGTGGATTCACAAGGAACTTCACAAGGCTGAGGCGTGACTTTTCCCCACCTGAGAGTACTTCGACGCGCTTTTCCACGTCGAGGCGACGGAAGAGGAAAGAGCCGAGCACGGCGCGTGCTTCTTCTTCGCGCAGCTCGTGGTTCGCGTTCATGATTTCCTCAAGGACGGTGAAGTTAGGCGTGAGGTTTTCAGCACGCATCTGGGAGAAGTACCCGATACGAGTCGTCGTGCCGGGGGTGCGCTTCCCTTCGTCGATGGGGATGACACCAGCGAGCACCTTGAGCAGGGTGGACTTACCAGCACCATTCGGACCGACAAGTACGATACGCTCGCCGCGCTCGATGAGCAAGTCGAGGTTCTTGTAGATGCGCTTTTCGCCATAGGCCTGTCCAACCTTCTCCAGTTCCATGACCTTCTGCATGGCGCGTGGTGGCTGAGGGAAATTAAACTTGAAGATACGGCGAGCCTGCTTAGGCTTATCCATGCGCTCCATTTTCTGGAGCTGCTTGATGCGGCTCTGCACCTGAGCGGCCTTCGAGGCGACGGAACGGAAGCGTTCGATGAAGGACTCGACATGCGCGATCTCCTTCTGCTGGTGACGCCATGCCGCGAGCTGGTGCTCGTAGCGCAGCTCCTTCTGCTCGACGAATGTCGTGTAGTTCCCCGAGTAGCGGATGAGCTTCGTGTTCTCAATGTCGTACACCGTCTCGACGAGCTCGTCCATGAAGTCGCGGTCATGGGAAATCATGAAGATAGCACCGGGGTAGTTCTTCAGGTAACGCTGGAACCAGAGCAGACTGAGAAGGTCAAGGTGGTTTGTCGGTTCATCGAGCATGAGGAGATCAGGCTCAGCGACAAGCAACTGTGCGAGGTGCGCACGCATGACCCATCCCCCGCTCATTTCGCGTGCAGGGCGGTCGAAGTCAGAATCCTTGAACGCGAGCCCTTTGAGGATCTTCTTCGCCTTGGGTTCGAGCTGGTAGCCGCTGTTCGCGATGAAGATATCCATCGCCTCCGCATAAGCATCGCTGCTGACATCACCCGCTGCCTCACACTCGCGAATCACGCGGATAGCGTCACCCATTTCGAGCGTGACGCTCATGGCGATTTCCAGCACCGTGCGATCTGTCGGATCTCCTGCTTCCTGTGCGAGGTAGCCTACGACAGCGTATTCATCACGGTCGATGCGCCCTTCGTCGGGAGAATCCGTGCCGAGAATCATGCGGAAGAGTGTCGACTTGCCCGCGCCATTAGGTCCAACGAGCGCGATACGCTCGCCCCAGTTGACAGTGATTTCAGTTTCTGCGAACAGGGTACGACCCGCGTGTGCCTTGGTGAGTTTTTTGATGGTCAGCATGCGGGCAGCAGTATACAGACACAGGCGGTGCTTGGCAATAGTTTCTTTTATGAGAAATCCTCACTATTCACTTTTTTCTCATACGAAAAGCTTTTATCTGCTGATGCACGCTGTGGAAAAAAAATGCAGAGGCGAATAAAACAGTTGGGAAATGCCACAGTGGGGATATGATGGAATAATGAGCAACGGCGTGAGGCTTTGCTAATACCATCCATGATAAAGGTGCTAGGAATGATATCCATGTAACGATCATGAGTGAGACATGGGAAAAAATGTGTTTTTTCAGTAACAGGTAAAGATTCCAAGCCGACGCGTAAACGCATCCAAAGACGCAGCCCCATATCGAGAGTATGGTAATACCGCTGAACTCGATGATTCTGATGTTAAACATCCCTCTGATAAATAGATCCAGTCGGCGTGTAGCCGCTTCGCGTATGACTTGATTATAGTGTTGCTCATTTCCTGTAACGCGTGCATTGAGATTATCCATCGTTATTCGATAAGCTTCCTCTAAGCTTCCAATATGAACTGATAGTAGGGCGTACTTGAATGAAAATATGAATACGAATGCGACGATTGCTGCCAACGTCGGATAGAGAAAATATTGCAACGCAAGCGATATTCTCATTTTCTGCTGTGCAATAAGATAGATGATAGGGAGGGTCATCGTTATCATAGAAGTTGTGGCAAATTCGAAGTAACAGGCTAGCTTGACGCTACAAGCTATGAAGGAAACAGCTGAGAGTAACACAATTTGTTTTCTCCTAGATGCCTGTTTGAAATAGGAGGTTGAGATCAATAATATGATGGCACAGATAGGGAAAAGTAATGTCCATGAAGCAAAGAAAACCTCCGCAGCATATCCATAAAAGGCGCGTGATAAGCTTAAGGTGAAAATCGCGATGCAAACAGGTAGCGTTCCAACGATGGTGCGCAGCCACGAGCAGATGATAGTATAAGCTAATGCAGACAGTAATGCGTGCATACCAATTATTAGCATTAAATCATAGCGTGGAGCTAGCGGGCTGATTGCCTGTACCAGATAGTGGAGGAGGCGGTGCGCAACGATATTAGAGCTATAATCGGAAAAAAAGTGCTCAGGAAAGACAGTCCCTTTCGCATAATAGTCTAGAATATGAAAAGGGGGAGGATTATCAATTTGTTCTTGTTTGATTTGTTGATTATTTACCCATTCTGAAGCTTGCTTCTTATCCAGACGGGAAGAGATGAGGGCGATGCCTTCACTCTGCCGATGAAGCATCATATCAGCTGTGATGAGATCAATATCGAAATCGTAGGAGTAGCGTTCCTCGACGCGCTGATTGTCTTCAAAGAGCACTGGCCGCACGATGAGCACCGTGCTAAAAAAAAGAAATGTTACTAAGAAAAATAAGCATTTCTTTGACAGTAAATTAGAAAAGGATATTCTATTCATGCTGCGGTTTTCTGCAATTTTAGGACATTAAGCCAGCTTGCGGCGATCGGAGATGTGTTTTTTTAGTTCCCAAAGGTAAGCTGCTATAGAGCAAAAAACTACATTTAAGATTATATTCTTCACTGCATACGGGCAGTGTAAGAAACTTAACAATTTCATGAAATTATTAACGATCACAGCGGGAAGATAGAAATCATTAATCTGATGTACGAGTAAGACAATGAGAGAGTGTACGCCCATTATACGTAGGTATGTACTTAAATAGGGGATTTTGCTTATCACTTTGCACGATGCTATGAATAAATACACACCAGCTAGAGACGCAATAAAGGAGCTCAGATATTTAGGTAGTAAAATATAGTAAATGCTATATACCTGAAAAATATCGACTGAAACTAAATACAAAATACATGCAAAAGCGACCCTATAAAAACTGAATGATGAAAGAATGTTGTAGCTTTTACATAGAAATCCGATGTACACATAAATCGTTGCAAAAACTCCCTGCAATAGAAACAGCGGTATAGTCTTGAAATTACATACTTGGTATAGGACAAAACACAGTGAGCTTAACGTAAAAAGGATAAAAATGGCCTTCATCTTCTCCATTTTTATAAAAAGGGACCCGAGTACCGTCGCGTAAAACAGGGCTAATAAAAACCAAATGTAGAATATATTATTAATGCCGAGACTCTCAATAGGAGTTGAACTCGCATATGTGTAACTTATTAAATTAGTAAGTGACACCTCATAGCTGCGACTCAATAACAAAAGACTGCCTATTAAGACTGTAACGATATATGGTATCAATAGGGTTTTAGCTTTTTCTTTTAAGTTGTGGAGAAATGATTTATTAGCGGATAAGAAATAGCCTGAAATCAAAAAAAAGACAGGCATATGAAAGGTATAAATAAAGCCTATGATGCTACGAAAGCCCGTATAGTACATGCAATGTGCATAGATTACGAGGAGCATTGCCAAGCCCTTTGCCACGTCTAAGTATACTATTCGGTTCTTAGCTGAGCTTTTTACATTATAAATAGTATTCTGGGCGTTCATATATGTTGCATTTTTTTGAAGAATGACAAAGAATTTATATGAAGTCAAGAAGAATATGTTAAAGTTGTAATAGAAGTTGTAACACGCACAGTATTGTAATTCACAGCTCTGGTGTGATAGAGGTGCATCTTGAACATTCTGTGTAGAGTGCTTGTTGATTTTCTGCTGTAAAGTGAGAAATTCTCTTGATTATATACCCTATAGGGGTATAAAGTATATCCCATGGATTGCTTTGATGAAGATAAGATGATGAAACGCCTCAGTCGCATCGAGGGGCAGATTCGCGGGATTAAGCGCATGGTCGAAGAGAAGAAATCGTGCAATGAGCTGCTGATCCAGATAAGCGCGGCGAAGTCCGCCCTCCACCGTGCGGGGCAGGAACTGCTTGAAGGTCACCTCGGTCACTGCGTGCATGATGCCATCGCTCGCGGCGATGCGAAGCAGGCGCTGAAGGAACTCAGCGGTGTGATCGAAATCTTTTCACGCATTAGCAAAGGATAGTGTCTCATGAGTAATACGGCAAACACTTGCTGCGCTACAGGTCAGGGCTCATGGATGCAGCGACTCAGTACCCTGCCTGCGACCCTCCTGTCAGGTTTCGCTGTCCTGATGAGCCTGCTTGCGCACTTCTACGGCACGCCTCTGGCGGAATTACTCCTGTCGCTCGTGGCGGTGCTCATCTCGGGGACTCCTGTTGTGTCCCGTGCCCTGCGATCCCTGTTTAAGGAAAGACGCATCACCGCCTCCCTGCTCATTACTATAGGGATGATAGCCGCCATCGCGATAGGGGAGTACTTCGCTGCTGCGGAAGTCGCGTTCATTATGGCATTAGGCGAGTATCTTGAAGACCGCGCTCTTGATAAGAGTAAGTCCTCGCTCTTCGCCCTGCTTGAGCTCGTGCCCACGCATGCGCGTCGCCTTCATCCTGAGACGCGCGAAGAAGAAGACATCTTAGCCAGCGAGGTGCGACTCGGTGACCTGCTGCGCATCCTCCCCGGTGAAAGCATCCCCTCTGACAGTGTCGTCGAGCATGGGGAGAGCTCCGTAGATCAATCCGTGCTGACGGGGGAATCCCTGCCTCTGGATAAAACTGTGGGCTCGGAGCTGCTCTGCGGCACGACAAATCTCTACGGCGTGCTGGAAGTACGCTGCACACGCGAGACGAAGGATTCTTCGCTCAATAAGATGCTGCACCTCGTCGAGGAGGCGAGCAAGAGCAAGAGCCCCATCCAGCGGCAGGCTGATAAATGGGCATCCGCGCTCGTCCCCATCGCTTTGCTCATCGCCGTGCTCACCTATATATTCACAGGGCAGATCATCAATGCCGTTACCGTGCTCGTCGTCTTCTGCCCCTGCGCCCTCGTGCTCGCGACGCCTGTGTCCATCATGGCGGCCATCGGGCATGCGAGTAAAAATGGCGTGCTTATCAAGCATGGTGCCGCGCTGGAAGAGCTAGGCAGTCTGAGTGCCATCGTGTTCGACAAGACAGGCACGCTCACGCAGGGCGCGTTGCGTGTGAGTGATACCCACTACTTCGGAGACATAACGCAGCGCGAACTCGATACATGGATAGCACGCGCCGAAAAACGCTCCGAACACCCGCTTGCCAAGGCGCTCATGCGTCATTACAAAGAACAATATGCCGACTCCCTCCTGACGAATGATGATGTACGCGATGACTTCCGCATGCTCCCAGGGCAGGGTGTACACCTCCAAGCCGAGGGGCGAGAAATCCTCTGTGGGAATGAATCGCTCATGCGCCAGCATGCTGTCAGGCTCGACGACTCTGTAGCAGCGGACATCCTGCGCCTGCGCTCCGAGGGGAAGGCACTTATCTTCGTCGCGATGGATCAGACACTTGTCGCCCTCATCGCCCTGTCAGACACCCTGCGTCAGGGCGCGCTGGAACTCGTCCCTCAGCTCCAGTCCCTTGGTATGTCCGTCAGCATGATGACGGGGGATAATCAGGTCAGTGCCCAGTACCTAGCGTCCCAGATGGGGATAGAAGAGGTGCATGGCGAGCTCTTGCCCGAAGACAAGCTCAAGCGCATCAGGGAAAAGCAAGAAGCAGGGCATCAGGTCGCCATGCTCGGTGACGGCGTGAATGATGCCGCCGCGCTGAAAGCCGCAGACGTGGGCATAGCCATGGCAAAGGCTGGCAGCGACATCGCCATCGATTCCGCAGACGTCGCGCTCTACGGTGAAGATATATCAAAGCTCGTCTACCTGCGCAAGCTCTCCCGAGCGACTCTGGGCAGCATACGATTCAACATCGCGCTCTCGCTCGTGCTCAACATCGCCGCCGTCACCCTAGCCGTCGCAGGACTCATCGGTCCCGTCATCGGTGCCTTACTGCATAATGTAGGCTCGGTGCTCGTCGTTCTGAACGCCTCGCGCCTCGCTTACAGTAAGAAATTCACCTGATACTCTTGATCAGCGCACGGGGAGATTCCTCGTGTTCAGGGCGGCTAAGCCCAGTGTCGAGCTATTGTGCAGGAATGCCGTGAGCGTGGGGTCTACACCCAGTAGTCCCATGCCGAGCAGGGCTGAGTTACAGGCGACGCTAGATTTGAAATTCTTGTCTATCTTCTTCACGAGCACGCGGCTGATCTTTCGCAGGTAGAGGAGCTCATCGAGATGACCGTTCGTGATGACGACATCCGCGACCTCACGTGCGATGTCGCTGGAGTCCTTCAGTGCGACGGACACCTGAGCCTTCGCCAGAGCAGGAGCATCATTCACCCCATCACCGACCATGATGACCTGACTGCCTTCGCAGCGTAGCTTGTCTATCAAGTCTGCCTTGTCCTGCGGAAGTACCTCCGCATACACTTCGTCTATGCCCAGCTGAGCCGCGATGGCGTGAGCTGTCTTGGAATTATCGCCTGTCAGCATGATCACGCGCTCGATGCCGAGTTCGCGTAGTTCCTTGATCGTGCGTGCTGCCTCGCTGCGAGGGGGATCTTCGATGCAGATGATGCCTTCAAGCACGTCATTGCGCGCTAAAAAAATGGGGGAGTACGCGCCTATGCTCTCCAGCACGGAGGCGAGGGCTGTCTCATCGTAGGATGCCTTCTCGTCTTCCAGCACGTAGTGACGACTGCCGAGGACGGTTTTTACGCCGCCGTAGTTCGCGCAGATGCCGTGGGCGACGATGTAGTTCACCTCCGTGTGGCGTTCTTCATGCTGCA